>JAZOPX010000095.1:0-9460 GCA_045655845.1 Bacteroidaceae bacterium | reverse complement strand
CCGTGGAAGATGGGCGTCATGCGGCACACCCATACCTCGACGTCGGGATTGGCTTCACGCAAGGTCTCGATGAGAGCAAGGTAGTCGGGGATAAACTCATCTCGGTAGTTGGGCCAGTTGCGTGGGTCGGTATCGTTGAGACCGAGGTGTATGATGGCCTTGTCGGGAGCGAATGCAATGGCGTCGCGATAGGCCTGCTGTTGTGTATAGGGGCGATGGCCATGATTGAGGAGAGTGGCTCCCGAGTGGCCGAAGTTGCGCACCTCGTAATCCTTGCCTAACATCTCGCCCAAACGGGTAGGGTAAGAAGTTACGCTGGGATTGCTGTGCCCATAGCCATAGGTAACGCTATTGCCAATACAGGCAACACGGATGGGTTTACGGGCTTGCAGCGTGGTGAATCCGATGCATAGCAGCAATAGGGTGCATAGACTTTTAAGGATAGTGTGTCTCATAGTATTTACTTTTAATGGTTTTGCGTAAGCCAAAACGGAAAATTCCAGCCAAGGCTCCAATTAATATCTAATACCCCTCACGATACTTGCCCTCCTCCTTGTCGTCGAGCATGCTGAGGTAGGAGGCGTAGCGTGACTGGCTGATGCGGCTCTCCTCGACGGCTTGGCGTACGGCGCAGTGAGGCTCATGGGTATGGGTACAGTTGCCATAGCGGCAGTCTGCCGAGATCTCAAATATCTCGCGGAAGTAGTGCCCGATCTCCTCTTCCTCCATATCGAAGGTGCCGAAGCCCTTCACGCCTGGTGTGTCGATGAGCCAACCTCCCTCACCGAAGGGGAACATCTCGGAGAAGGTGGTGGTGTGCATACCCGTGTTGTGACGCTCGGAGATTTCGCCCGTGCGCAACTGAAGGTCGGGAAGCAGGGCGTTGATGAGTGTACTCTTGCCCACACCTGAGTTGCCCGAGAGTAGAGTCGTCTTGCCCGCAAGGGCAGCACGCACCTCGTCGAGCCCTTCGTTGTTGAGTGCCGACACGCAGGAGCAGTCGTAGCCGATACTGCGGTACAGGTGCACGATAGCATCGAGATAGCGGCGCTCGGCCTCGTCGTAGCGGTCTACCTTATTGAACACGATGTGTACGGGAATGCGGTAGGCCTCGGCAGTGGCAAGGAAACGGTCGATAAAAGTTGTTGAAGTCTCAGGGTAATTGATAGTGACGATGAGCAGGCACATGTCGACATTGGCGGCAAGGATGTGCGACTGCTTCGAGAGGTTCGAGGCGCGGCGTATGATGTAGTTGCGGCGCTCCTCGATGTCGGTAATGTAGGCTATGCCATCGGTAGGCTCAGTGAGCACAACCCTGTCGCCTACAGCCACAGGGTTGGTGCTACGTATGCCTTTGAGTCGGAAGTTGCCCTTGATGCGGCAATCGATGAAGTGCCCCTCATCGGTCTTCACGATGTACTGGCTGCCAGTGTTCTTGATTACAAGTCCAAGCATAACTGAAGTTGAAAGTGCAAAGATGAAAGATGAAAGTCTTATCCACTCGGGCAGATGTACTCAATGGTGGGAACTCTCATCTTTCATCTTTCAACTTTCATCTCGTATTACACGGTCATGATTTCTTTCTCCTTGTCTGCGTAGAGGTCGTCAACCTTCTTGATGAACTTATCGTGGAGCTTCTGGAGTTTCTCCTCGCCATCCTTCTGTACATCCTCAGGCATACCATCCTTCACGGCCTTCTTCAGTGCGTCGATGCAGTCGCGGCGGGCATTGCGGATGCTGATCTTGGCATGCTCGGCCACCTCCTTACACTGCTTGGCGAGTTGCTTACGGCGCTCCTCGGTAAGAGGAGGGATGCCGAGGCGGATGATCTCACCGTTATTCTCGGGCATGATGCCTACGGGAGAGTCGATGATGGCCTTCTCGATGACACGGATCATGTTCTTGTCCCAAGGCTTGATGGCGATGGTGCGTGCGTCGGGGGTTGTCACTGAGGCAACGCCTGAGAGGGGCACCATAGTACCGTATGAGTCTACACGGATACCGTCGAGGATGCGGGTGTTGGCTTTGCCGGCACGGATGCGGGCGAGTTCGTCTTCAACGTGGAGGATGGCCATCTCCATCATCTCTTGAGCTTCGTTCAAGTGTTCTTGCATATCTTTTTAGTTTAGAGTTTATAAATGTCACACGTATGACTCCTTGTGTACTCGGCAATGATTAAGCCTGTTTGTCATTGCTTCTGCTACGCTGCGGAGTCGTTTGCTTTTTCGTTTATCAGTCAAAGGTAGGCGGGTTTTTTCTTTTTTGCAATA
Source organism: Bacteroidaceae bacterium (assembly GCA_045655845.1). Taxonomy (GTDB): domain Bacteria; phylum Bacteroidota; class Bacteroidia; order Bacteroidales; family Bacteroidaceae; genus UBA1189. Next base: position 7,190 of record JAZOPX010000095.1, on the reverse strand, counting down.
GTTGGTTGTTATATGTGTGTGAATATGGTGCGAAAACGTATTTTTTTGGAGATTTCGTTCGTTGGTCTCGGATAAGTTGTTATCTTTGCGCAATATAGATAACTATGGAAACACGCGTTGTAGAATTGCTAGACCAACTTCCTCCCATCATGCTCGACGAGATGAAGGGCATCAAGCTGATGAACCGTATCGACAAGAAGTACTTGGCGACCATCGGTCAGTTGGAGCAGCTGCTTGTGATGGCGCAAGGCAAATACATGGTTCAGGAGATTGAAGGCAAGCGATACAACCGTTACCACACCATTTATCTGGATACTCCCGATGAGGAGATGTACACCGAGCACCACAACGGCCGTATCGTGAGGCAGAAGGTGCGTATACGTACCTACCTTGATTCGGGTGACACCTTCCTTGAAGTGAAGAACAAGAACAATCACGGCCGTACAAAGAAGAAACGCATCACAGTAAATGGCCTACACACCCTGTGCGAGGATGATGGCGATGTGCTGTTGGCCAAGTATTCCAAATACCTCTTGACCGATCTTGTGCCCAAGGTTGAGAATCGATTCGAACGCATCACGTTGGTCAACATGGCCAAGACCGAACGCCTCACCATCGATTGCCATGTAAAGTTCCATCACTTAGAGACCGACATTCATAACACTTACGACCGCCTGGTCATCATCGAGCTCAAGCGTGACGGAAATGTGTATTCGCCCGTGAAGGATATGCTGCGCGAACTGCGCATCAAGCCCTCGGGCTTCAGTAAATATTGCATAGGGTCGGCATTGACCAATCCGGCTTTGAAACGCAATCGCTTCAAGTCTCGATTTGTAAAAATAAACAAACTATTAAACAATCACTAATACTATGTTAAACCTGTTAAACATTGTTGCCGCTGGCACGAAGACACTCCTCATGGCAGCAGAGGAGTTGGGCGCTGATATGGAAACCACAACAGAAGTCCTGACCTCATCGTTGTGGGCCGATTGGCATGGTCTTTCCGAACTGCTCATTCGCTTTCTGCTCAACACGGCAGTCATTGGCCTTATCGTGCGTGTGTTCTACTACCCCAAGAGCAAGCGCCGTGACTATTTTGTGACCTTTACTCTGATTTCTATCAGTGTGTTCCTACTCATCTTCCTTATGGGTGGTGTAAAGTTGAAGGTGGGCTTTGCCCTCGGTCTTTTTGCCATCTTCGGCATCATCCGCTACCGCACCGAGTCGGTGCCCATCCGTGAGATGACCTACCTGTTCCTCATCATTGCCATCAGTGCCATCAATGGTTTGGCTACCAGCATCAGCTATCTGGAGCTGTTGGCTACTAACCTGTTGTTTATCGTCTCCATCTGGACGCTTGAGAGCAACCGCTGGGTAAAGCATGTGGCCAGCAAGCTAGTGCTCTATGATAACATCAATCTCATCACTCCCGATAAGGAGAGCGAGCTCATCGAGGATCTGAAGAAGCGCACAGGACTGGACATCATCCGTGTGGAGGTCGGTGCCATCGACTTCTCCAAGGATACGGCCATGGTGAAGGTGTACTACGAGCCCTTGAGTAACGAGATCAACAGTGTCGACCATGTCGGTCGCCTGCCCAAGATGGGATGATTTTTTAAGGAAAAGACGATTCTTTTCAGAATCTTTTCAGAATTGCGCCTTACTTTTGTCGCGTAAACATGAATAAAACGATGAAAACTATGAAACGATTTTTGGGTGTTGGGTGCTTGCTGCTGGCTGCAGCCACCGCCACTGCACAGAGTGACTTTGGGGTATGGACCAGTATAGAGGGGTCTACGAAGGTAAACAAGAACCTGGAGCTCTCGTTGGAAGGCGAATACCGTACGCAGGACATGTCGTCGATGACCGAGCGCGTCTCAGGTGCCGTGAACCTCTCCTATAAGAACAAGAACTTCCTGCCCTTCCTCAAGGCCGATGTGGGCTACACCTTTATGTCTATGAACTATCAGGGCGAGACGACCATCAAGTACGAAACCGAGGATGATGGTAGCTATGAGTTGGATACTGAGGGCAACCCCATTCCTAAGCATATGAACGTAGATGCGGCTTATTGGACAGTTCGCCATCGTGCTACGGCATCGCTCACAGGTTCTGTCAAGTGGGGGCGTTTCAAATTCTCACTGCGCGAACGTTACCAATATACCTATCGAATGCCATCGCAGTGCGACCGTACGCGTTGGTATTATAGGAAACGTACAGGTAAATACTACTTAGACGAAGATCTCTTCAATGGTGACGGAAGCCTCAACGAGGACTACAGTTATATGACCGACGAAAAAAAGGCAAAAAGTGACCATAAGTTACGTTCTCGCCTATCAGCCAGCTACGACATCAAGAAATGCCCGTTCGAGCCCTTCGCCGAGATAGAGGTATACAACGAATTGGACAATGCCTTTGCCTACGACAAGATACGCTATACCGTGGGTACAGAATACAAAATAAACAAGGAGCATAAACTAAAACTATATTATCGCTACCAAGACTATGCTGATATAGATGAGGTGAGTGGTCACGTTTTGGGTATTGGTTATGCCTTTGAATTCTAAATAGAGAATCGACTGAAACTATGAAACGACCTGTCTACCTGTTTTTAGCCATATTATTCGCTTCGGCTATGCAGATGAGAGCACAGCAGATAGCGGTGGCTCTGAGTGGTGGCAACGAATTGAAATTCGAGGAGAGCTATACCTCTTGTAAGATAACCTTCTCGAATGGTCAATTGCTATTCCACGTTGATGGCGCGGTGAAGAATACTATCGGCATCAAAGACATTGACCATATCTACTTCTATTCTGTTGATACAGGCATAGATGAACTGGAGAATAAGAATATTGTGACCTACTCTTCCGCTACCGAAGAGCTCCGCGTTCATGCCCAACCAGGCACTACCGTGGCCGTATATCATGCCAATGGCGCGTTGGCATTGTCGCAGATGCAGACCATTGCGGGCACTCCTGTCAGTGTAGCGCATCTGCCTGCCGGCACCTATGTGGCTGTTGTCAGAAACGTAACCCTTAAATTCGTGAAGCGATGAAACGATTGATACTTCTTTCTTTGGCCTTTGTGGCAGCAATGCTTTCGTGGGCCGTAACGATTCCTTCAGATTTTCGAATAGTGTGTAAGGATGGCTCGGTCGCTTACTTCTGCGGGAGGGGTACAGAGCTCACTTTCAATGAGGAGGGCACCGTATTGTATATACAGACGGAGGGGCAAGATGCCGTAGTCAGCTATGCCATCGATGGCATTGAGGCCGTTGAATTTGCGCAATCAGGAAAGACCTACGATGCCTACGATTATGCAGGCGATCATATTGATGTGGCTTTTTCATCTTCCGATGATACTTCATTTACCGAGGTTAAGGAGAATGTGATCACCGATGAGAGTCACGATGATTATGGCGATTTTATCGAGAACTATAAACCCAAAAATACGGTTGTCATTACCTACAAAGAGGGAAAAGCCACTTATATGGGAAAGCCTTCCAGTGTAGAGATCGAGATTTCCGGGGCTCACGTGATAGTTGATTCGGATAAGAGTGATATCGCATTCACCTTAAAGGGCAGCACCACAAACGGATCATTCAAGCTCTACTCAGAAAAGAAGGCTCAAATCACCCTCGATGGTGTCAGCATTACCAACCCTACTGGTGCTGCTATCAACATCCAATCGGGCAAGACGATGATGATAAAGCTCGCCGATGGTGCCGCAAACTACCTGGAAGACGGTAAGTCCTATACCTTGGAGGGTACGGAGCAGCAGAAGGGAACCTTCTTCAGCGAGGGCCAGTTAGTGTTTAGTGGCAATGGCTCACTCAATGTGAAGAGCAACTATGGTCATGGCATCGTGAGCGACGACTATGTACGTGTGCGTGGAGGTAATATCACGATCAACTCCGTGCGCGACGGTATCAATACCAGCGACCGCTTCATCATGTATGACGGTGTCGTGAATATCACTGCCCAGCAAGATGGCATCGATGTCGACGAGGGCTATATCGAGATTGGTGGCGGCCAGCTCACCGTGAATGCCGTTGACGAGGGCATCACCGCCTCGTATGAGGGAGACGAAAATTCGGGTATCGTTGATCCGCTCATCACTCCTTATATAGATATCAAAGGTGGCCTCATCAAGGTCGTTACTACGGGGGACAAGGGTCATGGCGTACGTGCCATGTCAACATTCTCCATGTCGGGAGGCATCGTGCAGGCAACGACCAAGGGGGCCGGTTCAAAGGCTTTGATGAGCGAGGGTGGCATGTCGCTCATTGGCGGCAAGGTCACTGCGCTGACCGAGGGCAGTGCGCTCTATGAGGATAGCGACCTATCCTCTTCGGCAGGAATCCGCAGCAAGGGAGTGCTCACGATGAAGAATATAACCCTCGGTATCAAGAGCACAGGCACTGGCAGCAAGGGTATCAATAATGTCGGTGATGTAGTGGTGGAGAATTGTCGCGCTACCATCATAGCCTCGGGTGCCACCCACAAGAGCAACGGGCTCGACTCACGCTCACGCGGTGTCGACACCGATGGCAATCTGACTCTCAACGGAGGAGTCATGCTGGTGAAGTCATACGATGAACCTCTTCACCTGAAGGGCAAGCTGTCGTTCTTGAACAATGCCGTCTACAACGGCTATCAGATAGAGGAATAGAGACTGTCCTCTCTTGGATCCGGTCACGGACTATTATATGCGTCGCGGAGTATTGTCGGCCATCACCTGGTGAACAATCTCTGCGACCATCTGTTTCAGTTCACCGATGAATTGTCCTGGGTCGTAGCGGCGTGCCTCGATTTCGCGCAAGCGCTTCTCCCATATACCCGTCAGCTCGGCGCTCTTAAGCAGTTCTTCACGGATGAGTCCGATGAGTTCGATGCCCATGGGTGTGGGCACGAGATTCTTCTTGGCCAGGACTACATAGTTGCGTTTATAGAGTGTCTTGATAATCTCAGCGCGTGTGGCAGGTCGGCCTATTCCGTTCTCCTTCATGGCCTCACGCAGTTCCTCGTCGTCGACCAACTTACCCGCCGTCTCCATGGCACGGATGAGCGTACCCTCGGTGTAGGGCTTGGGTGGCTGTGTCCAGCGTTCCATCAGTTCGGGAACGTGAGGACCTGACTCGCCCTTGGTGAATTGAGAATTGAGAATTGAGAATTGAGAATTATTCTCCGATTGCTCCTCTATAGTCTGTTGTCCGTTGTCTGTTGTCTGTTGTCTATCAAACACCATTTTCCACCCTGGTTCCAGTATCTCCTTGCCCGAAGTGCGGAAGGGGATACCTTCCGTCTCGCCCAAAACGGTGGTGGTACTGGTCTTGCAGTCGGGGTGGAACACGGCGATGAAACGGCGTACGATGAAGTCGTATACCTTACGTTCGTTATCGGTGAGTGCCCCAGGCACTACACCTGTGGGGATGATGGCATGGTGGTCGGTTACCTTCTTATTGTCGAATACCTTCTTCGACTTCAGCAGCGGGCGTCCATGCAGAGGGGTGATGTATGGTTGATAGTCACGTAGGCCCATGAGTATCTGCGGACATTTGGCATACACATCGTCGCTCAAGTACTTGGTATCGACACGCGGATAGGTGGTCACCTTCTTCTCATAGAGCGACTGGGCTATCTGCAGGGTCACATCTACGGGTATGCCAAAGCGTTTGTTGCACTCAGTCTGCAGCGACCCCAAATCAAATAGCGCTGGCGGCAACTCTTTACCCTCCTTCTTGGTCACCGAGGTGATGGTAAAGGGCGCCTCCTTGATACGTTCCACGATGGTGCGGCCCTGTTCCTCGCTGGCTATGGGGTCGATACCGATATTGGCCTCCTCGGCCTTGCGCCATGCTTCGCTCATATCGAAAGGGTCGCCCTTCTTCTCGGCCTTCTCCTTCAGTTTCTCGATATCGGCCATAAGTTCCTCTTCGCTGCGTTTCTGGATGACATTGAATATCGTGTCGCGATACGTCGTCTTAAGTACCCAATATTGTTGGGGAACAAAATTGTCAATCTCCTGTTGGCGCTTCACGATGAGAGCCAGCGTAGGTGTCTGCACACGACCTATGGAGAGCACTTGGCGGTTCTGTCCGTACTTCAGCGTATAGAGGCGCGTAGCGTTCATACCCAACACCCAGTCACCGATGGCGCGGCACAGACCCGCCTCATAGAGCGACTGCTTGTCCTTGGCATCGAGCAGCTTGGCAAAGCCATCTCGGATAGCCTCCTCGGTGAGCGACGACACCCACAGACGCTTCACGGGACACTTGGCCTCAGCCTTCTGCATTACCCACCGTTGGATGAGCTCTCGCTCCTGGCCGGCATCACCGCAGTTGATGATCATGTCGGCTTTCTGCATGAGATTCTTGATGATGGCAAACTGCTTCGCTATACCCTGATTGTCGATGAGTTTGATGCCAAATCGGGGCGGTATCATGGGCAGGCTGCCCAATGACCAGTTCTTCCACTGCGAGGTATAGTCGTGCGGTTCCTTTAGCGTGCACAGATGACCGAAGGTCCAAGTCACCTGATACCCATTGCCCTCGAGGTATCCCTCGCGGCGTGTGGTGGCACCCAGCACATCGGCAATATCCTTCGCTACACTTGGTTTCTCGGCAATACAAACTATCATCGTCGCTATTCTTTTCTTTTTTCGGAACGCAAAGATAATGCTTTTATCGACAAACTCTCCCTACTTCGCACGAACTTTTTTGTTTGTCATCCACTTATTGGGGGCAGATGGGGCACTTTATTCCTGGGACCTTTTTTTGCAGAATAAATTAATTACCCCTTACTATGTAGTAAAGACTATTTTTCCTCGCACGTTAGATTCCATAGAAATAAGTGCCCCATCTGACACTATCTTTTGCTTTGCTTTCTTTGCCCAACCAAAAAAAATGTGTAAGTTTGCGCGGATAATGGTGGACTACGAACTACGAGCAACAGACTGCCGTCTGAGCTCCTGCTCCTTGGACTCCTAAGCGAACACAAACTTTAAAAATTATAAACTCAAAACACTATGGCAAATAGTAAAGAAAAACTTTTCAGCGAGTTTGCACCTGCCACCACTCAGGAGTGGAAGGACAAGGCCGTTGCCGACCTCAAGGGTGCTGACTATGAGAAGAAACTGGTGTGGAAAACCAATGAGGGATTCTCCGTACAGCCCTTCTACCGCCAGGAGGA
>JAZOPX010000094.1:0-3407 GCA_045655845.1 Bacteroidaceae bacterium | reverse complement strand
ACAGGCTCAGGCTGAAGAGAAGCTCGAGTTCAAGGTGATCGAGTTCAACAAGGAGGCTAAGCGCATCATCCTCTCTCACAGCCGCATCTTCGAAGATGTAGCTAAGGCTGCTGAGCGTGCTGAGAAGAAGGCTGCTGCTGCAGCTAAGAAGGCTACCAAGAAGGAAGAGGCAGCTCCCTCTATCGAGAACAAGGCTGCTGCTACCACACTTGGTGACATCGACGCACTTGCAGCGCTCAAGGAGCAGCTCGAGGGTAAGAAGTAATTCACTCACTTCTATAAACTCCAACCGTAAAGGCTGACCGTAAGGTCGGCCTTTACTTTTTTGCTTTAGGAGGACTGCATAAAGATTAGTCATGGCTGCTATAAAGATTAGTCGTGTCTACTGCGGGGTGGAGATTCGAGCAGATGCTTGATCTTGGGTTTCTCTATATTGTTCTATAAGGTGAAGTTCGTGGATGTTCCCCACCGTCTGTGTCTGTGCTCGACATCATAGTTGTTATTACTGTTCATCATGTAGTGTACAAAAATTCCCCACCATTACTGGTGAGGAATTGTCTTGTATAGTAGGGGAGGGGAAAGCAGACAGGGGTTGCTTTGTGCCGATAAAAAGCGAGGTTAGTTTCCTCTTCTCCTTCTGCCTATTTATCCCTTTCCGTTAGCTTTCTTTCTGCTTTTCTGATATTTGGCACGGCGGCGTTTGCGCTCTTTTGTATTTCTATAAAGAATGTACAAAAGAAGGATTTTACGATAGACATACCAAATGAGTCCACCGCCGAAGGTGATGCCGATGACAATGTATACCCAAGGAGCGAGGCTGTCTCCCTTGACGCGGCTCCACATCTCGATCATGCTCTTTGTGCGGTTTCCGCAGTCGCGCATCAGGGCCGCACGCTCGATGACTGCACGGTCGGGGTACTGTATGTTGTCTACGGGTACGCTGTCTGCTCCTTCGCCAAAGAAGTAGGTGAGGTCGCTGTACGTCTCGAGTGTAGAGTCAGTCTTTGCTTCCAGTATATCGGGCGATGCCACTACGCTCACATAGCCTATCTCGTCCATGTTGCGCAGTGCATTTTCGGGCATACACATGAAGTTGATGAAGTAGGATGCGGCCTTGGTGTTGACGGCATACTTGGGGATGACCCATCCATCGAACCATACGTTGGATCCCTCGCGCGGTACATGGTATCTCAGTTCCATGCCTATGGCTGCAGCCTCTTCGATAGCCCATACGGCATCACCGCTCCAGCTCACGTTGATGTAGGCCTTCTCCTTGGTCATCATCTCCTTGCCGAAGTCTACCTCCCAACCCGCAATGTTCTGCTTGGCCGACTTGAGCAACTCCTCCACGGCTGCGATGGCTTCGTCCGAGGTGTCGTTCATCAGTTGCTGGCGTGTCACCTTACCATCGAGTATTTCTTGGTAGCGGGCATACATGATCATGCAGCCATAGATGTCGCGGTAGGCATCCTTCATCAGCACCTTGCTCTCGAGACGCTCGTCCCAGATGATGCCCCATGAGTTGGCCTCCTCGTCGGTGATATACTTGGGGTTGTAGAGGATACCCGTGGTACCCCACATGTAACCCACGGCATAGTCGTTGGCTCGCTTGCCCGACTGGTCAAACTTGGCCAGTTGCTCTACGAAGAAGGGCGATACCAACTGGGTGTAGTCGGGTGTCGTGCCAAAGTCTCGGTTGATGGGCAAGAGCATGTCGTTAGCCAGCATACGGTCGATGATATACTCCGAGGGGCACACCACGTCGAAATCCTCGTGTCCCTTTTCGAGCTTGGCGAGCATCACTTCATTGATGTCGAAGAGCTGGTAGATGATCTCTACCTCTTCGCCCGTCTGCTCCTTGTACCACTCCTCGAACTCGTCGAGTAGGCTCTCGTCGATATAGTCAGCCCAGTTGTACACTTTGAGCGTATGTTCACGATCGGCGGCATAAGTTCGGCTTGCAGGGAACACACCCAGCACCATGGCAATGAGCAGACAGATATGTAGTGTTCTTTTCATTCTCTTCTGATAAGATATTGTTTATATAACTCTTTCCTCTTACTTCTTAATTGCTTTCGCCTGCTTTTCTGAACGTCGGTTAATTACCAGCAGCAGCACCAGCACGGTGACGAAGATGATGGTCGACAGGGGGCGTAGTTCGGGGGTGAGACCTCCCTTGCGGGCATCGGAGTAGATGAACGTTGAGAGGGTCTCCAGACCGATGTTACCCTTGGTGAAGAGGCTCACGGCAAAGTCGTCGATAGAGAGGGTAAACGAGAGGATGAAGCCGCTGATGATGCCGGGCTTGATCTCGGGAATGATGACCTTGCGCAGAGCCTGGAAGGGCGTGGCACCGAGGTCGAGGGCAGCCTCATAGATATTGGGGTTCATGCTCGTGAGGCGCGGCATCACGCTCAGCACCACGTAGGGGGTGCAGAATACCACATGGGCGAGTATCACCGTGGTGTAGCCTTGCGACACGCCCAGCCATACGAAGAGCAGGAAGAGCGATATGCCGGTGATGATGTCGGGGTTGATGAGCGGTATGTTGTTGAGGAACGAGATGGCCTTGCGCGACCTGCTGCGCATGTTGTATATGCCGATGGCCGCGATGCTGCCCAGTACGGTAGCGATAGTCGAGGCGGCGAGGGCTATCACGATGGTGTTCTGTATGGCGCTCACGAGCGATCCCGACATGCCGCCACTGAAGAGGTTCGTGTATAACTTCAAGGAGAACCCCGTCCAGTTACCCAACACCTTCGTCTCGGTGAACGAGAAGATGGCGATGATGGCGATCGGTGTGTAGAGCAGCGCGAGCAACAGCCACAAATATCCTTTGGCGATTATCTTTTTTACGTTCATTGTTAGAATTAAAAATTAAAAGTTAAAAATTAAAACAAAGACATGGGCCTTTTCTAATTTTTAATTATTCATTTTTTCATTTTTAATTTATATAATTCCCCCATGGCTCACCTGTTCGTCGTCACCTCCGCTGACCACGCTGGTGAAGCCGATGATGAGCAGCATCAGCAGGGAGAGGGCAGCGCCGTAGTTCATGGTGTCGCTCAGCATGATGTTCTCCTGGATGATGGAGCCGAAGAGGCGGATATCGTTCATCGTCAAGAGTTCCGAGATGGCGAAGGTCGATATCGTGGGCAAGAATACCATCATGATACCGCTCACCACACCGGGTATCGACAGGGGGAGTATCACCTTGAGGAACACGCGCAGTTGGTTGGCTCCGAGGTCCTGTGCCGCCTCGATGAGGCTCTTGTCGATCTTCATCATCGTATTATATATAGGATAGATCATGAAGGGCAGGAAGTCGTAGGTGAGACCAAAGAGCAGGGCACCCTCGCCAAGGGGTATGCCCGTGATGTCGAAGAGCGACACCGTGGCCAAGGTGC
>JAZOPX010000093.1:0-11215 GCA_045655845.1 Bacteroidaceae bacterium | reverse complement strand
CCACCCCACTCAAACGTATGATGAGCATAGTTAGGCATCGGTTTCTACCGCTTTCTGGGTATTGTGTACCACGACCTTGATCTTCACGATGCGTCGCTCATCCATCTCCATGACCTCGAAGGTGAGGTGGTGGAAGTCGATGCTCTCTCGTAGTTCGGGGAAGTCCCCCTTGAGTTCAAGCAGCAGTCCAGCCAACGAGTCAGCATCTCCCGATACCTCTTCGAAGAGCTCCTCATCGAGATCCAGCTCACGTTGGAAGTCCGAGAGCATCGTCTTGGCTTCGAAGAGATAGGTGTTGCTATTAATCTTCACATGGGAGCGTTCCACCTCATCATACTCATCGTTAATCTCACCAACAATCTCCTCGATGACATCTTCGAGGGTTACAAGTCCGAGCGTACCTCCAAACTCATCCACTACAATGGCGATATGTACCTTTCGTGCCTGAAAGTCGCGCAAGAGGTCGTCAATCTGCTTGGTCTCGGGTACAAAGAAGGTGGGCCTGATGAGTGTCTGCCAGCGGAAGTTCTCTCCCTTGTTCAGGTGAGGCAGCAGGTCCTTGATGTAGAGGATACCCTTGATATTGTCCATCGTTCCCGCGTAGACGGGTATGCGCGAATAAACATTTTCGGCTACGCAGCTGAGCACCTTTTTGTAACTGTCACGAATATTGAGTGCCACCACGTCGAGTCGCGAGGTCATGACATCCTTGGCAGTCTCGTCACCGAAGCGGATGATACCTTCAAGGAGTTCCTGTTCGTCGCTGAGTTCGGTCTTGTCAGTCAGTTCCAGTGCCTGCTCCAATTCGTCCACCGAGAGATTATGACTCTGTTGACGATGCAAACGGTCTACCAACCGAGTCGACTTTACCAACAGTGTCGACAGCGGACTAAACACATAGGTCAGTACATGGATTACAGGAGCACAGAATCGACAGAATTTCAGTGGGTTGAGCGAAGAGTAAAACTTAGGCATGATTTCACCAAAGAGCAGGAGCAGGAAGGTGAGCAGCACTGTGATGAAAAGAAACTCGAGCCACACGATGCCTCCAAAGTCGAGCACCGACAGCATGGCATAGTTGCCCAGCACGGTGATAGTAATGTTGACAAAGTTGTTTGATATGAGGATGGTAGCCAGCAGCTTCTGCGACTTGTTAAGCAACTTACTGATGATACGATCGCTTGCGCTGTTTCCCTCTTCAATTTCGTTGAGGTCGGTAGGTGTGAGCGAGAAGAAAGCTATTTCAGAGGCCGACACGAAGCCTGAGCAGAAGAGCAACAGGCAAGCCAACACGAGCGCCACCACGGCACCTATCGAAGGAGCCGTGAACTGAATGGCAGAGAAGGCATCAACGATAGGATGCCATATCGACGATATATCCAAAATGCGAATGTTTGGTTACTAAAAAGGCATCTCGCTGTGAGGAACCGATTGCTGGGCTGTGGGTTGCACGGGTTGTGCAGCGGGCTGCTGTGTAGGCTGCTGCTGACGTGATAGCATCTCCATGTTGTCCACCCATATCTCCACCACCGTGCGTCGCACGCCATTCTGGTCATCATAGGAACGGCTGTGTATGCTGCCTTCGACATAGAGTTTGTCGCCCTTGTGTACATACTTCTCTACGGTTTGTGCCAATCCGCGCCAGAAGACGAGGTTGTGCCACTCGGTGCGTTCGGGCACCTGTGTGCCATTAGGGAGGGTATATGCACGGTCCGAAGTCGCGAGTGACACACTGGCCACTGCCACGTCGCGGTCCACATAACGCACATTGGGTTCACGTCCCACATTACCTATAAGGATTACTTTATTTACTGACATACTATTTCCGTTGTTTTATTAATGAGTTGCAAATATAGGAAATTATTTCTACATACCCCTTATCATTCCTTTGTTTTATTTGTAAGATATTTCTCTACCAGACGAGGAAGTCCATAGCGGTCCAACTCCTCGAAAGCGACCACCACATACCCTTCGGGGCAAGGGAGCTCCCCCTGCACCTCCAGTTCGTAAAAGGCGGCGTGTAGTACTCGGTGCGAGAGCACATGCTTGACCCCATCCGTGCACCCCTTATAGATATAGGAGTGCAATGCTTCATGCCACCTGGCAAATGCCTGAGTAGCGAAGAGTCCTTCAGCCTCAACTGACGAGAGGGTCTCTATTAGGGGTAGCTCGTAGAGATTTTTCCAGATATCGTCTGTCGTACGCTTATGTAGCAGCAGCACCTCACGATTGTGCACGTAGAGATAGGAGAAGTAGCGGTCGGTAACCTTGGTCTTGTGTGCTTTTGTTGGCAACTGCGCCACCTTGTCTTTGGCCAGAGCCACACACTTGTCAGCCAAGGGGCACGAGGTACAATCCGGACTCTTGGGCACACACTGCAGTGCGCCAAACTCCATCGCTGCCTGATTATATTTCGCCGCCTGTGCTGTAGGGAGCAGGGTCTGAGCAATCTCCGTTATCATCTGCTTGCCCCGTGCCGTGTCAATAGGTTCCTCGACACCGAACACCCTCGCCCACACCCGACACACGTTGCCGTCAACTGCTGCCTGAGGTATGTCGAAGGCAAACGAGGCGATGGCCGCCGCCGTATAGTCGCCCACACCACGCAGCGAGCGTATACCCTCATAGCATGTAGGAAAGCCTCCCATGGCCACCACCTGCCGTGCTGCCGCGTGCAAGTTGCGGGCACGCGAGTAGTATCCCAGCCCCTGCCACAGGCGCATCACCTCATCTTCGGGAGCCTCGGCCAAGGCTTCTACCGTGGGAAAACGATCAACGAACTTCACGAAGTAGTCGTAGCCCTGCGCCACTCGAGTCTGCTGCAGAATGACCTCCGACACCCATATATAGTAAGGATTGCGCGTAGCGCGCCATGGCAGCTCGCGGCAATGAGCATCATACCATGTCAAAAGTCGGACAACCATCTCCTCCATGAGCAACAATTACATTAAATACTCTGCAAAAATAGAGAAAATTGTGAGACAGAACAAACAAAGTGAGCCATTTACAAAAAAATACTGCAATATATTTTTTTAGCAACGAGAAAACCGCTATATTTGCACTCCGAAATAAAAAACGGCATTTGTACAATAAAAAAATAGAAGAAAATGACTAAATCAGAAGTTGTTAGCGAGATCTGCAAGAAGACAGGTATCGACAGAGCTGAGGCACTTCAGTGCGTAGAGGCTTTCATGGAAGTAGTTAAGGAGTCGTTGATTAAGGAAGAGAATGTATACCTCCGTGGTTTTGGTAGCTTCATCTTGAAGAAGAGAGCACAGAAGACCGCTCGTAACATTTCTAAGAATACTACCATCATCGTTCCCGAGCACAACATCCCCGCATTCAAGCCTGCCAAGGAGTTTGCCGTGAACGTTAAGAAATAAGAGAAAGAATAGAGTATTAACCATAAATTTTTCCCACTATGCCAAACGGAAAGAAGCATAAGCGTCATAAAATGGCGACTCACAAGCGTAAAAAAAGACTGAGAAAGAATCGTCATAAGAGCAAGAAGTAATTAACAGCTCTTACGGAAAGAAAAGGCAGGGAACAAACATCAAGATACGCAAGACGGAATTTTGAGTTTGTTCTTTGTCGTATTAGGATTGAGGAGTCTCAGAACTCCTAAAGACACAATAAAGAAAAGTGACCAGCGAATTATTCATCGACGTACAGCCCACGGACATTACCATCGCCCTTACCGAAGACAAGGTGTTGGTGGAGTTCCAGAAAGAGGGACGCGAAGCGTCGTTCTCTGTGGGTAACATGTACTTGGGACGGGTAAAGAAAATTATGCCCGGTCTCAACGCATGTTTTGTTGATGTAGGTTCAGCCAAAGAGGCTTTTCTTCACTATCAGGACTTGGGTAACCACTACAACTGTTACCACAAGTATACCAAACAGGTAGTCAGCGACAAAAAGAAACTCGCTCCTTACTCTAAGTCGGTAGGTCAGCCCGAGCTGCCCAAAGAGGGTAGTATCTCAAACATTCTGCAGCAAGGTCAGGAGATCATGGTACAGGTGACCAAGGAGCCCATTTCGACCAAAGGTCCTCGCCTCACCGCCGAGCTCTCCTTCGCAGGCAGGTTCCTCGTGCTCGTGCCCTTCTCCGACAAAGTGAGCGTATCATCAAAAATCAAGTCGGGTGAAGAGCGTGCCCGCCTCAAGCAGCTCATCCAGAGCATCAAGCCCAAGAACTTCGGCGTCATCGTACGCACCGTAGCCGAGGGCAAGAGAGTGGCAGAACTCGACGCCGAACTCAAGACCCTCGTCAAGCAGTGGGACGATGCCATCCTCAAGGTACAGAAAGCCGACAAGCCCCCCGTGCTCATCCATGAAGAGAACAGCCGGGCCGTAGCCATGCTGCGCGATCTCTTCAACCCGACGTACGAAGCCATCTACGTCAACGACGACACCGCATACAATGAGATACGCAACTACGTATCACTCATTGCCCCCGACAGAGCACACGTGGTGAAGCATTACACCGGCACCTTGCCCATCATGGACAACTTCGGCCTAACGAAGCAGATCAAGTCCTCATTCGGTCGCATCGTACCCTATCGTGGTGGTGCCTACATGGTCATCGAACACACTGAAGCCCTTCATGTTGTAGACGTAAATAGCGGCAACCGCTCACGTGGCAACACCAACCAGGAAGAGAACGCCATCGATGTTAACCTCGGTGCCGCTGACGAGCTCGCCCGCCAGTTAAGACTGAGAGATATGGGCGGTATCATTGTGGTCGACTTTATCGACATGGACACTGCCGAGAATCGCCAGAAACTCTACGAGCGTATGTGCCAGAACATGTCGCGTGACCGCGCCAAGCACAACATCCTCCCGCTGAGCAAGTTTGGCCTGATGCAGATCACCCGCCAGCGCGTACGTCCTGCCATGGACGTGGCCGTCGAGGAGAGTTGTCCCGTATGCTTTGGCAAGGGCACCATCAAGGCCTCCATTCTATTCACCGACACGCTGGAGAACAAGATTGACTACCTCGTAAAAAAATTGAAGATCAGCCGGTTCAACCTACACGTACACCCCTATGTAGCAGCCTACATCAATCAGGGACTCATCTCTATGAAAATCCGATGGAAGATGAAGTATGGCTTCGGCCTGCGCATCACCCCTAACCAGAGCGTCCCATTGCTCGCCTACAAGTTCTACGATTCCAAGGGCAATGAGATTGACATGAAAGAAGAAGTAGAGATGAAATGACAAAAAGAGGGAGCATTGGTGCTCTCTCTTTTTTATTGGAATATATTGGTACCTAAAAAGAACTGAGATTTCTTTTTCAACTTGCAAGTCCTCATTTTCAGAAAGGAATTAGTTGCAGAGAGGGATTTTCATCTAAAACCGCCATATTCCCCAGTCTTTCTCTGAATTGTTGAACAAAGTATAGAAAGCCACATAATACATCTGTGCGATTCTGACCATTGTGGTCAAGAGAATCCATATCTGTTCCAATCGCTCCTACATCGTTATTTATAGAAAGTTCACTATCAACGCCGCCCCAATTTTAAACCTTACAACATCAGCACATTCTGCATGTGATAATTTCGGCAATAATATAGTATTCATATTATCAAGAAAATCGACGTCTGAGCCGACAGCCTTGGGCACAAAGCCTAAAGAGACTGAAGTCAAAAAAAAGTAAGCATCGCACATTTTTACAAAATCCACGTGAGGATTGCCTTAACGGCAACCAGAATATCATCGTCGCTACACTCTGCCGGAATGATGGCATTGCCAAGATTTTGTATTATAGACAACTTCCATATTGGTACTTATTTTTCGTCATGACTTCGGGAAAATCAGACAAATTGCTTGCACGCGAGGTTACTTATGGCGCTTGGCCAACTCCTCTTCGAGGTCGGAGAGGGAGAAGCCCATCTGCTCTGTGAGCACGAGGAGGTGATAGAGCAGGTCGCCCGCCTCGTATAGGTAACGCTCACCATTGCCGTCGATGGCTTCGATGACGGTCTCGACGGCCTCTTCGCCTACCTTCTGGGCAATCTTGTTCACGCCCTTATTAAATAGATAAGTCGTGTAGGAGCCTTCGGGCATCTTGGCATGACGATCCTTGATGCAGGCTTCGAGCGTGCCGAGGAAGCCCTCGTTGTCGCGGGTATCGAAACACGATACGGTGCCGCGATGACAGGTAGGACCGCCGGGGCGGGCCTTGATGAGTAGGGTGTCGCCATCGCAATCAGCATACATCTCGACCACGTGGAGGTAGTGTCCGCTGGTCTCGCCCTTGGTCCACAGAGCCTGACGGGTGCGGCTGTAGAAGGTGACACGGCCTTCGGTCTGGGTCTTCTCAAAGGCTTCTTGGTCCATGTAGCCGAGCATCAGCACCTTGAGGCTGTCGGCATCCTGTATGATGACGGGAAGCAGTCCGTCGGCGGTCTTACTGAGGTTGAAATCTTGGTAGGTCATATCTTAATGTTGTTTGGCCTCCCCCTTGCCCCTCCCAAGGAGGGGTGACTTTGACATCGTCGTGAAGAGGCTTGTTCTTTTTATTACTATTGTATTCTCTTTTATGTAGACTCTGTAGTCCCCCTCCTTGGGAGGGGTTAGGGGAGGCCTCTATATTCTCACTTCTATATTTCTCTCTTTCAAGGCTTGCTTGAGCACGGGGATGGGTATCTCGCCATAGTGGAAGATGCTAGCGGCGAGGGCAGCATCGGCACCTCCGAGGGTGAGCACATCGGCAATGTCGTCGATGCTGCCCGCTCCGCCCGAGGCGATGATGGGGATGCGTAGGTGCTGGGCCAAGCGGACAAGGGTGTCGCAGGGATAGCCCTGGCGCGTGCCGTCGTGGTTCATCGAGGTAAAGAGGAGTTCGCCCGCACCGCGCTCCTGCGCTTCGTGGGCCCATGCGAAGAGTTCCTTGTCGGTGTCGCGCTTGCCGCCATGCGTGGTGGCAAGCCACTGCCCATCGGTGAGGCGGGCATCGATGGCGATGACCACGAACTGCGAGCCATATTTCGAGGCGATCTCGTCGATGAGTTCGGGACGACGTATGGCAGCGCTGTTGATACTGATCTTATCGGCACCAGCGTCGAGCAGGCGGCTGGCATCGTCGAGGGTGCTAATGCCTCCACCTACGGTAAAGGGGATGTCAATCTCGGCTGCGATGCGACTCACGAGGTGGGTGAAGGTGTTGCGGCCCTCTTGTGTTGCGCTGATGTCGAGGTAGACGAGTTCGTCGGCACCCTCGCGGGCATACTTGCTGCCGAGAGCGACGGCGTCACCCACATCGCGAAGGCCTTCGAAGTTGACGCCCTTGACCGTGCGGCCATCCTTGACATCGAGGCAGGGTATTATGCGTTTTGCAACCATAGCTTCAGTTCTTCTAATGTGATACGTCCCTCATAGATGGCCTTGCCCACGATGACGTGGCGGAGGTTCATCTCGTTGAGGCGCTGGATATCGCTCAGGGAGCTGATGCCTCCACTCACGATGATATCCTGCTCGGGGTATGCTGCCTGCAGGCGAGCATAGAGGTCGAAGGTAGGACCTTGCAGCATGCCATCCTTGGCAATATCGGTGCAAATGACCTCGCTGAGGCCGTGGGGGATGAAGCGTTCGATGAGCGCTTCGATAGTCTGCTCCGACTCTTCGAGCCAACCATTGATGGCCACGCGGCCCTCGTGGATGTCGGCACCGAGGATGAGACGGTCGCCCCCATGCTCGCTGAGCCAACGGGCAAAGAGGTCGGGCTTGCTCACTGCCACACTACCAATGATGAGGTGTCCGGCACCAGCATTGAAGGCATCGCGCAGGGATTCATCGCTCTTGATGCCTCCACCCCACTCGATGTCGAGCGAGGTGCGCGTAGCGATCTGCTCCAACACATGGAGGTTTTTGGGGCTGCTACTCTTGGCACCGTCAAGGTCGACTACATGCAAGCGGCGTATACCAATATCTTCGTAACGCAAGGCCATATCGAGCGGCGAGGCGTCGTACTGCTTCTTCTGGTTATAGTCGCCCTTGGTAAGACGTACGCACTTACCATCGA
This sequence comes from Bacteroidaceae bacterium, assembly GCA_045655845.1. GTDB lineage: Bacteria > Bacteroidota > Bacteroidia > Bacteroidales > Bacteroidaceae > UBA1189. Next base: position 3,192 of record JAZOPX010000093.1, on the reverse strand, counting down.
TGAGGTCTATGGCGGGGATGACATTTATCATAATTCCAAAAAGTTTTTAATAATCTGCGCTCCTACGGCACCGCTCTTCTCGGGGTGGAACTGCGTGCCGAAGAAGTTGTCGCGGCCGAGCGCACCACTGAAAGCATTGATGTATTGCGTAATAGCAATGGTGTCGGCACACAACTCGGGATAGAACGAGTGTACGTAATAGATGTAGGCACCCTCATCGATACCGCAGAAGAGCGGAGTGCGCAGGTCGGTAATCTGATTCCAGCCCATGTGGGGAACCTTCAGAGATGAGAGATGAGAATTGAGAGATAAAAGTTGATCCTCCGGAAGGATATCTGCCTGAAACTTCTTCACCTTGGTTCGGAAGATGCCCATGCACTCTACGTTGCCCTCTTCGCTGCTCTGGCACATGAGCTGTGTGCCTACACAGATGCCCAGTACGGGCTGCGTGAGCGTGGGGATGAAGGTGTCAAGACCGCGATCGGCAAGCTTGGCCATGGCGGTAGAGGCTTCGCCCACACCGGGGAGCAGCACCTTATCGGCTTTCATCAATATCTCCTTGTCGTCGGTATACACCCAATCGGTGCAGCCTACGCGACGGAGGGCGTTGGTTACCGAGCAGATGTTGCCTGTATCGTAGTTTACTATCGCTATCATAATACACCTTTGCTACTGGGTAAATCATAGTTGAACGGCTGGCGATGTATCGCTGCACGCAAACTGCGGGCAAAGGCCTTAAACACGCCCTCGATGAGGTGGTGGTTGTTGTCGCCACGGGCACTGATGTGGAGGTTGCAACGCAGGGCTGCACACAGCGAGTAGAAGAAGTGGCGGAACATCTCGGTGGGGGTATCTCCCACGTATTCGCGGGTGAAGGTGACGTCCCAGTCGAAGTCGATACGGCCACCCAGGTCAAGCAACACAAGAGCCTTGCACTCATCCATGGGCAGGGCAAAGCCGTAGCGTTCGATGCCGCGCTTGTCCCCCAAGGCCTCGCGCAAGGTGTCGCCAAGGGCTATCGCCACATCTTCCATGGTGTGGTGCTCGTCGACCTCGAGGTCGCCCTTACACAGCACCTGCAGAGAGATGCCTCCGTGATGGGCTATCTGATCGAGCATGTGGTCGAAGAACTTCAGCCCCGTATCGATGCGTGAGGGCATACGGCCATCGAGGTCTACAGCCACACTGATCTGCGTCTCACGGGTGTTGCGCTCGATAGTCGCCACACGGGCTGTGCGACGCAGATACTCGGAAATCTCGCTCCACGAGGTGGTGCAGAGGGCACACACCTCGGTAAGCTCTTGCTCGGCAAGCGCCGCCTTCGCCTTCTCGGGCGACTGTAGGAGGATGGCACGTGCACCGAGGTTCTTGGCCAGCATGACATCGGTCATGCGGTCTCCAATGACGTAGCTCTCAGCCAAATTATAATCACCAGTAAGATATTTGGCAAACATCCCCGTGCCAGGCTTGCGCGTAGGAGCATTCTCCTCAGGCATGGTCGGGTCAATGAGGATGTCGTCGAAGCGCACACCCTCGGAGGCAAGAACCTTGAGCATCATCTCCTGGGGCGGAAGGAAATCTTCCATGGGAAAGCTCGCAGTGCCGAGGCCATCCTGGTTGCTTGCCATCACGAGCTGGTAGCCAAGCGTAGAGAGCGCTTTCATGCCACTGATAGCACCAGGCACAAAGTCGGTCTTGGCGATGCTGTCTATTTGAAAGTCCACGGGAGGCTCCACCAAGATGGTGCCATCGCGGTCTATGATGAGTAGTCGATCCATAACAATCTTTTCAGTAAGAATGGCAAAAGTAGTATAAGAGGATTGAAATATCAAATTTTAGATAAAGTTTATGCGCTAAAGAAAATTATTCGTAACTTCGCGGCCGAAGATAAATGCCGATGATTGACCAAGCGACGATAGACCGTATCATGGATGCCGCCCAGATTGTGGATGTGGTATCAGAGTTTGTCACCCTGCGCCGACGGGGTGTCAACTATATAGGTCTGTGTCCCTTCCACAATGAGAAGACACCCTCGTTCAGCGTATCGCCCTCGAAGGGGGTGTGCAAGTGCTTCAGCTGCGGAAAGGGCGGCAACGTGGTGCACTTCATCATGGAGCACGAGCAGCTCAGTTACTACGAAGCACTCAAGTGGCTGGCCAAGAAATATGGCATCGAGGTAAAGGAGCGCGAGCTCTCCAACGAGGAGAAGCAGGCACAGAGCGTGCGCGAGAGTCTCTTTCTCGTCAATGACTTTGCCAACAACTATTTCCAGGACATCCTGCACAACCATCGCGACGGACAAGCCATCGGCATGAGTTACTTCCGCCAGCGTGGATTCCGCGATGACATCATCAAGAAGTTCCAACTGGGCTTCAGCACCGAGAGCCGCGACGCACTGTTTCAGGAGGCCAAGAAGAAGGGGTTCAACACGGACAATCTCGTCAAAACGGGCCTCTGCTACACCCGCGATGACGGACAGGTGCGCGACCGCTTCTGGGGCCGTGTGATGTTCCCTGTACACACCCTCTCGGGCAAGGTGGTGGCCTTTGGAGGCCGCGTGCTCAACACGGCAGACAAGAAGGTAGCCAAGTATGTCAACTCGCCCGAATCGGAAATCTATCACAAGAGCCGCGAACTCTACGGCATATACTTCGCAAAGCAGTCCATCGTAAAGCAAGATAAGTGCTTCCTCGTGGAGGGATATACCGACGTCATCTCTATGCACCAGGCAGGAGTAGAGAATGTGGTGGCCTCATCGGGAACCTCGCTCACCTCGGGACAGATACGTATGATACACCGCTTCACGAATAATATCACCGTGCTCTACGATGGTGACATGGCGGGTATCAAAGCCTCTATCCGCGGCATCGACATGCTACTCGAAGAGGGTATGAACATCAAGGTTATGCTATTGCCCGATGGGGATGATCCAGACAGCTTTGCCCGCAAGCACAACGCCACGGAGTTTCAGGAATATATCGCAGCCCATGAGGTCGACTTCATCCGCTTCAAGACCAATCTCTTGATGGCCGATGCAGGTAGTGATCCATACAAACGTGCCGCCCTTATCACTGATATAGTGAAGAGTATCGCCGTCATTCCCGAAGCCATCGTACGCTCAGAGTATATCAAGGAGTGCAGTCAGATGCTACACGTGGAGGAACGCATACTCGTGAGCGAAGTAGCCAAACT
>JAZOPX010000092.1:0-5460 GCA_045655845.1 Bacteroidaceae bacterium | reverse complement strand
CTTTACACCACCCTGGAGGTGCTTCATCATGTACACACCTTCGCGAGAAAGGATGTTACGTGCTGTGTCGGTAGGCTGAGCACCTACACCAACCCAATACAATGCTCTCTCGAAATTCAAATCTACTGTGGCAGGATCGGTGTTGGGGTTGTATGTACCGATCTTTTCAATAAATTTTCCATCACGTGGAGCTCTTGCATCAGCAATTACGATAGAGTAGAACGCGTAGTCCTTGTGACCTCTTCTCTGCAATCTGATTTTTGTTGCCATTTTGTTAATTTTTAATTAGTTAATGATTTGAATATGCCAATATCTCGTATTAGCGGCTGCAAAGATAGTGCAAACTGGGCGAAATACCAAATTTATTTGTGGATTTGCAATTAAATTCATACCTTTGACTGATTTTATTAAGGTATTACGGATAAGGCAATGATATTGAAAAGACAATTTACATATACGACATTGGTCGTTTGGATACTTTTATGTGGTGTTCCTCTTTCTCTACAGGGACAGGTAGTAGAGAAAATATTGACAACACAGAGGAGCAAGATTATGCGTAATGGCTCTCAGTACAAGGGCGACATGATGCTGATGCGTCCTCATGGTCGTGGCAAAATGACCTATGCGGATGGATCCGTATATCAAGGTTACTTCGAACGTGGCAAGCGTCATGGAAAGGGGAAAATGACCCTCGAGAATGGAGAGCAATATGAGGGCGAATGGCTCAAGGACATGCGTAATGGAGAAGGCATCTATTACTATACTGATGGCCGTCGTTATGAGGGCTTTTTCGTAGAAGATGCCATTCAAGGTTTTGGCACGATGTATTATGCCAATGGCGATACGTATACAGGACTGTGGGAGAATGGTGAGCGTCATGGTACGGGCGTGTATATTTGGAGTAGTGACGGATCCAACTATAGCGGAGAGTGGTATCGCGACCATAAACAGGGCAAAGGGCGTATGTTTTGGTTCGATGGTGCCAGCTATGATGGCTATTGGAAGGATGATGTACGCGATGGGCAGGGAACTTTCCTCTACGTCAATGGCGATGAGTATACTGGCCAATGGAGCAATAATGTACAGCATGGTAAAGGTGAATACAGATTTGCCGATGGGGATGTTTACATAGGAGAATACGTCAATGGGCAGCGTTCCGGTTATGGGGAGTATATCCTATCTAATGGAGCCAAGTACGTAGGCGAGTATCACAATGGAGATATCGAAGGACGAGGCCGCTATGAACTGCCTAGTGGTGAAGTCTATGATGGCGATTGGTTACAGAACAGACGACATGGACATGGTGTATGCCGTTGGCCCAATGGGGATGTATATGAAGGCGAATGGATCGACGATTTACCTCATGGTATGGGACGCATGACGCTATCCGATGGCACAGTGTACGTAGGTGAATATAAGGATGGCCTTAAGGATGGTCATGGCAAGTTGATTCGTGTTGATGGTAGCAGTATCGAAGGCCCCTTTGAACAAGACATTCAGAATGGCTCCTTCAAAGAATATGATGCTAAAGGAAATTTCATAAGGACGCTTACCTATGTCAATGGTATGCAGCGTTGAATGACAAAAATCGTTTATTGAGCATATGGCAAAGATACAGAAGACCAATGTGGCTCGCTTGCTCGACCAGGCAAAGGTGCCCTATGAACTCATCCCTTATGAGGTGGACGAGAACGACCTCAGCGCTCCGCACGTGGCCGAGTCGCTGGGCGAGGATATAGCACAGGTGTTCAAGACCCTCATCCTCCAAGGCGACCGTACGGGCTATTTCGTGTGTGTCATCCCCGGGGATACCACGGTAGACCTCAAGTTGGCCGCCAAGGTGTCGGGCAACAAGAAGTGCGAGATGATACCCATGAAGCAGCTGCTGCCCCTCACGGGATACATCCGTGGCGGCTGTTCGCCCATAGGGATGAAGAAGCATTTCTCCACCTACATCCATCACACCTGCAACGACTTCCCCTATCTCTTCGTCAGCGCCGGAGTGCGCGGCCTCCAGCTCAAGATTACTCCCACCGACCTACTTCGCATGGCCCAGGCTGAGGTGGCGGTGATTGTTTAGGCTATTGGTCATTGGCTGTTGGCTTTTGGTAGTGAACTTCGGCTAAGCTTGCTACAACGTTGTTTAGAAAGCTTCAGAAAAAAAAGTTTGCCCAATTTTTGAATTTTTTTCCTTTTGTTTCTATATTATAGGAAAACGAAAGGAATTTATGGCAAACACAAAAACTCCCCAAACTACTCCACTCACACAGGCAGCAAAGAATGTAAAGACACTCTCTAAGTTTCCCACTCTGCTCGAAGCCATTGAGCGTGTGGTAGAGCTATCCAAGGATAGCAAGATGAGTGATGACTTTCTCCTTGCAGCTTCTCCCGAGATAGGGCTCCTCGCCGATAGTTATGGGATCACCGAACAGCAGGCGGTGCTGTTCTGCATCTGCATGGAGCGTGGCCCCCGTCGTGTCGACTACAATGACTTCGCCCGTCACCTCGACCTTAGCAACATCCGCGTGCTCAGTTACGCATCTGATATCGATTCGCTTGTTCATCGCCGCTTGCTCCGCTATCGTGATGTCAATGATGAGGATTCGTTCGACGTGTACCAGCCCGTCATCAAGGCCCTCAAGCGCAACGAAGCCTATCAGCTTCCGCCGCGTAAGGGGCTCGACTGCAATGAATTGTTTGACCAGCTGAATATGCTGTATGACGACCTCAGTAATGATGCCATCACCCCCGACGATCTGCTCGCCGAGCTGGAGACGCTCCTGGCCGACAATCCCCAAATAGGTATGGTGCAACATTTGAATGAGTTGCATCTCCGCGGTGAAAACCTCCTGCTACTCCTCCTCTTCTGCCATCAGCTTATCAATCAGGATGACAACGACATTCGTCTCAATCAGATGGAGGGTGTGTTCAGTGAGAAGGCAGCCTTCACTCGTGCCAAAGGCGAACTGCGTCGTGCCGAGCATCGCCTCATGCAGCGCGGCCTCATTGAGCACCGCTCCGTAGATGGCATTGCTGATACCAACAGCTATTGCCTCACTGCCCATGCCAAGCGTACTTTGCTGGCTGAGATGAAGCTCAGTGGCACAGAGGAGAAGATTGCCGATGTGCTGGGTCACGCCACGCTCACAGCAAAGCCGATGTATTACCCCGAGGCCATCGAGCGTCAGGTGACCGAGCTGGGCACCTTCTTCGCTCCCGAGCAGTATGCCCAGATACGCGAGCGCATGCAGCAGCGCGGCTTCCGCCACGGCTTCTCGTGTCTCTTCTACGGAGGCCCCGGCACGGGCAAGACCGAGACCGTCTACCAGCTGGCTCGCCAGACGGGCCGCGACATCATGGTAGTCGATGTGCCGCAGATCAAGAGCAAGTGGGTGGGTGACTCGGAGAAGAACATCAAGGCCCTCTTCGACCGCTATCGCGAGCTGGTGCGTCGCTCCGAGGTGGCTCCCATCCTCCTCTTCAATGAGGCCGATGCCATCATCGGCATCCGCAAGAGTGGCGCCACCAATGCGGTGGACAAGATGGAGAACACCATCCAGAACATCATCCTCCAGGAGATGGAGTCGCTCGATGGCATCCTTATCGCCACCACCAACCTCGCCGACAATCTCGACACCGCCTTCGAGCGCCGCTTCCTCTACAAGATACAGTTCAGCAAGCCCGACGCCTCGGTACGCAGCCTTATCTGGCAGCAGATGATACCCGAGCTCACCGCCGCCGATGCCACCACGCTCGCCGCGGCCTACGACTTCAGCGGAGGCCAGATTGAGAACATCGCCCGCAAGCATGCCATCCACGCTGTGCTCCATGGCGAACCCGAGAGTCTACTCCACACCCTACAGGGCTACTGCGCCACTGAGAAACTCGACTCCAAGTCGGCGGTCAAGAGAATTGGATTTTAACAACAACAAAAATAACCTTTGTAACATTAACACCCCTCACTATGCAAACACAAAATGTAAAATACACCAATAAGGATGGTATCCTCACCATCGCCCAAGGCACAGAGCGTATCGAAGAAGGTACTTTCTGCGAAGTAGACTTCAAGGAGATGTACGTCCCTGCCAGTGTCAAGGTCCTCGAGTATCCGCTCGACCTCTGCGAAGAGCTCGAAGCCGACCTCTACCTCTATGGTGCCGACACATCGATAGAGTTTTCCGAGGAGGCCATGTGGCGCGTTGTCAAGGCTCGCATCTATGTCATGCCCGAGCTTCAGGCCGACTATGAGGAGCGGCTCGACCGCACTCTGCAGGGCAACTGGCGTGAACTCATCTCCGTCGAAGCCATGCCAGCTGATAAGATGAGCCACTATGGCCCTGTGGAGCAACCCCAGCGCACACCACTCACGCCCAGTGAGGCTGCAAAGTTCGAAGCCATCGAGTACGAGCGTCAGCTCCTCAAGGAGCAGTGGGATACACAGTGTGCCCACCCCTATGCCGTGGCGCTGAGCGAGCTGCAGGCCGAGGAGGAGGTATTTAAGAAATCCATCCGCATCGTCAAGCGCAAGGTGTGGCAATTCCCCTTCTTCAGTAAGCCGAATCCCCGCAAGGCTCGCAGCCGTATCCTTTTCCACGAGTGGTATTACGACAGTTTGGTGAGAGAGTGCAATGAGACGGCTGCACGCATGGCAAAGGTTCAGGACGAGCTCACCCGTCTCATCTGCCGCGACGATAACCGCACACCACAGTCAGCCATCCGTCGTATGCGACAGCTCCTTGGCATGGGCCGCGCCACACTAGAGAAGGGCATGGAGCAAATCAAGAAGATTGATTCTCTGATCAAAGAACTCCGTGCCGACCTTCTCAAGCAGACAGTAAAGCCCACATTCAGCCTCAAGCGCACCCTCATCACCACAGGGCTCCTCCTCAGTGTCTGCTTGCCTCTGACAGGACGTTTTATTGATAGCCCAGTGGTGAATGATGTGTGTCTAAAGCTATGGGGGATTGTCTTGATAGCCTTTTGCATCTATTTTGTATGGTGGCTCGATGACTTCGTTTTGGTCGTATCGAGGAAATCCGATGGAAGTGTAGAGTTTCGTGAAGAACGCATGAGTGAGATAAAGAAAAATCCGTATTGGAAATACACCTAAGCCCGTTGGGGAGTGCTGCGGGAGTAAGGATAGTGGCAATGCTCTTACACACCCGAGGAGCTTTTGAAAAAAAAGTTACCCTGATTTTTGAATTTTTTCCTCTTTGTTACTATATTATGTATGTAACCAATAAAAAGAAGAAAAGATATGGACATGTTTAAGCACTCAGACAAAGTATTCGTAGCGGAAGACAATCGTAACTACATCGGCGAATTGCCTCACCACCTTGCTCACAAGGGAGTGCCCAAGGATGTATCACGCACGGGCTTCTTCAAACTCGTCGGTCGTGAGGGTAGCACACTCCAGTTCAAGACTGGCATGAAGTACCTCACCCCCTGCCAAGGCAAGGT
>JAZOPX010000091.1:0-11465 GCA_045655845.1 Bacteroidaceae bacterium | reverse complement strand
GGTTCTATCAGCCCAGTTGAAAGCAACTTCACTGCCCAGACAGTTCCATTCTCTTTCTCTTTAAAAAACCTTGATTACATTAAGTCCATTAAGACGGTTGAATTGAAGGACACCAAGTTCCAATTCACTATGGGTTTGAATGAAGGTTTTGAGAACTTTAATATCGCGGATAACAGCAAACTTGTATTATCTTTCCCCGATGCTTTTGTCTTCTCAACAACTGGCATGAAGTTGCCTGACGGAGTAAATCAAAGCACGACCAGAGCCAATGACTTTGAGATTACAAGTTTCGAAGCCTTTAGTACTACTAAATCATGGGTACTCCCTATCAGCGCAGTTAAAATTGATCAAACTGTAGATAACGGAAATTTGTACTTCAGCACCCAAGCAACAGTAAAGGCCGTAACAGGAGATAAAGAGAACTACCTTTCTGTCAAAGGAACAGAAGGCATTGACTTGATAGCGGCAGTCAAAAACTTATGCGGAACCGAAAACGGAGCCGAAAACGGAACCAAGCGTAATGTCACTCTAACGGCAGAGAATATTGTGCTGAACATTGAAGATGTAAAGGGCGCGACCAACACTATTGACATCAAGTTTGCCAAGCAAGACTTCGACTTTGATTTTGAGGTAGCAGGCGATAATTTAGGGCATATCAGTCATATCGACTTTGTTGAATTTGGTTCAAATCCCATCACAATCGTTCCGTCAGTAGGAGATTTGGGCAACATCCAACTTGAATCTGGAAGCGGTATCGCTATACGATTCCCTGAAAAGTTTAAATTTGACACCACCCCCCGAGAAAACACACCTCGCTATGATGAAAACCTAGGAGCTTTTGTCATTGAGGATCTTTCTCTACTCTACGCCGATAAGTGGGAATTCTATTTACAAAGAATCAATATAGACAAAGATGTTGACGGCACGTTGTCATTCTACGAAGATGTCATCATAGAAGCCATCAATGGAAAAGACCCTGACACTCATTTACATATTGCAGCCATCGATAATTTTTCTTTGATGGATATGCGTCAAGGGCTACTCGACGAACAGGGGAAGGAACTTTCATTCGCAATAGAGGAATCAAAAATTGCAGTGAAAGAGGTACAATTGGATTCTAAAGATATCAACATAGATTTTCCTAGTCCAGAGGACATTACCTACCCCATATCAATCCAAGGCTTAAAGTATATCACCCATATTGGATGCATAGAGTTTGAAGAGGAGAAAAATGTATTAAAATTCAGCACCCAATTATCGGAAAAGACATTAGAACGTTTCAAACTAGCGCAAGACAGTTACATAGAACTGAAGTTCCCTGAAGAATTCAAGTTAGATCCCGAAGCAAGCGATATACCTCAAGAAGGAGCCTCGTTCGCCGATAGTTCAACAATCAAAATCACAGGTCTCAAAGCACTAAATTATGTTTGGGAGTTAGCTGTAAAGCGTATCGATTTGAACGATGACATTAAAAACCAAACATTCGAGCAGAACTATGGCATCACAATCACCAGTTACAATAGTGCTAAAGAAGCCAACAAACTCACTATTGCAGCAATCGAAGATCTTAAACTGACCGATATAAAAGGTGGTAAGATAGAGATATCCGTCAAGGAGAGTAATATTGAAATTGCTGATGTTGAGGTTTCTATTGAAAATATTGGAGTTGACTTCGAGGAGAAGTCGTTTGACACCCCCATTCCTACCATTGAAAACTTAGATTTGATTAAGGAAATCAAATATATCCGTTTTGAGGAGGGTAAAAACATCATTAACCTGAAAATATCACTGGATGGCGATTTGGGAGACTTCGACTTAGTAGATGGTAGTAAAGTTAAACTCAGCCTTCCCTCTGACTTCGTGCTCGATGACGAAAAATGTAACTTTAACGACTTTAAGGGAGCCCTCGAATACAACGAAGAGGAGAGTGCTATCTACATCAACAGCATACAGAGCATCATTAATCATCCCATCCAATTGGCTATTCAGCAGATTAACTTTAATCAGCAGATTGTAGACAACAAGTTCGATTGGAATGTAAACTTCTCGGTTTCAGCAGTCTCAAACAACGAGACTAACAAACTCTACGTAGGGTGCAAAGACAACAACACACTACGATATACCGAGGTATCGCCAATCATGAAGGACAAGACCATCCAGATTCTTGTCGATAAGGCCACACTCAGTATTGAAGAGGCGGTTATTGTATCCAACGGAATAACTGAATCAATAAATGAGAAGGTAGAGATACCTCTTAAAGAAACTATTACTGAGGCCATAGATAGAGTTGACTCTATCGGCTTTAAAGAGTCTGTACCTATGACCTTGATCATAAGCACAAAGGGATTGGAGAGCCTTGATGTTCCCGTAAACATCTTTGCAGACATCACATTCCCGCCCGTGTTTGATATCACCAGTGACGATAACAATATTACCGTCACTGAACAGGGATTGCGCATCGACACTGCATATTCATTCAAGGAAGACCTCAAGCTCGAGTTATTGGTACACAATCTTGATTTCACTTCTCTTGAAGGCGGATGCCTCGCATTGACACCCGACGGCACTGGTGGTAGAACATTAGAATATAATGACAGTGCAGCAATCAATGGTTCTGTTTCCATTAAAAATGCCAATATTAGTTCAAAACTACTCGAAGGCGTCTCTATGGATTTGAGTTTCGATATGGGTGAGGTAGTACTGAAGGACTTCACGGGACTCTACAGTGGCACAATCGACCCCATTAAACAAAGTTTCGAACTGGGCATAGAGAATGGATTTGATGAATTGGAGAAGAACGGAATCACCTTGACCAACACCAAGCCCGAGTTGATGATTTCAATCTACAACCCCATTGGTGTTCCCGTAGACGTAAACCTCTCTATCGTAGGTAAAGACAAGGATGGTAATGAAATCCCCACCTCAGTGATTACTCCTGAGGAGACTTTGCGTATCGAGCCTGCCAAGTTCAATGAGCAAGGCGAACTCGTTGCCGACACCACCCGTTGGTTCTTCACCTCTAACGAGAAGGCTGAGATACCGACAGGATACACGCCCGTTGTTATAGAGAATCTTGCATCATTGCTTGACGAACTACCTTACTCTATTGATTTCTCACTTGCACCCTCGATTGTTACCAAGGATGTCAAGCACCATGTAGACCTGACCAAGCTGGAGTTGGGCGGTAGCTATGCAATCTCAGTACCCTTCGACCTCAAGTTTGAGCAATCAGTACCTTTAGAGTTTGGCGAGGAGGTAGATGAAATCTTGCGCGATATGAACAATACATTAGCATTGGCTAACCCGCAGTTGGCCTTGGCTATCCACAACCCCATAGCAGATAGTTTGGTCTTCGACCTCTCTATCATCGGTAAGGATGCCAATGGACAGCCAATCGAGACATTCAAAATAGACTTCTCAGATGATCCATTCGTACTGAAAGCAGGTGTACGCAAGGAGGACGGCACTATTACCCCGACAGCCACACGCTGGCTTTTTGCCGTAAGCGAAGATATCCAAAGAGAAGGATACGAGACCAAGGTAGCTCCTGCCTTAGGCACTTTGCTTGCCAATATCCCCCACGATATTGATATCGCACTGAATGCCCACTTCAACACCAATCTTACCCAGCAGATTGACTACGACAATGACTTGGAGCTGACATGTGAGTATGGCATATCACTTCCCTTGCAGTTCGAAGAGCTCTATCTCAACTATGCTGATACGATTTCGGAGATTCAGTTCAACTTAGAGGAGACTCTTGAGGAGATGAATATCTCTATCACCAATATCGGATTAGGCATAGCAATGAACCTCAAGAACACACTACCCTTGGGGCTCAAGCTCAATCTTATTCCGCTCGATGCACAGAACAATCCCATTCAGGGCATTAAGATTGAGAGCATTGACATTCCCGCAGGTAAAGGACAAGCCATCGCGGAAGAGGAGGTAGAAGGAACTCCTGTAGAGTTATCAATCGAGTGTGATTCTCCCGATACACTATCAGCTTTGGACAAAATCGCTTTCAGTATCGAGGTAAAGGCTGGTAATGGCGACAATGGACTCAGCGGCAAACAAGGTCTGCAGGTCTGCGATATTGTATTGGAGGTCAAATGTGATGCTGAAATGAATTTAGGCAAATAATCCAATTAAACGAGACTCTATTAGGGACTTTGCATTAGATTAAAATTAACGATATATGAAAAAGATTAAACATATAGTAATATTCTCATTACTGGCAGTATGCTCGGTAAAGGGTTTAGCACAAACAGCCAAATCAGCCTACTTCCTTGATGGAACATTCCACAACTACAAGCTCAACCCCGCCATGAGGCCCGAGCGAGCTTTCTTCTCGGTAGGAGCGACCACAGTTGGTACCAACGGAAATGTCGGTATATCGCATTTCTTGTTCCCTCAGGACGACCACCTCACCACCTTCATGAGCAGTACGGTGAGCGAGAACGAGTTTCTTGGCCGTTTGCCACAATCTATCCGATTTGGAATAAATGCAGATGAAACGCCCGTAGCACTTGGATTCAGATTGTTTGGCGGATACACCACATTCGATGTATCAGTACATTCAAGCACCTCGATGGCATTGCCAAAGGGATTCTTCGAGTTTGCCAAGAAGGGGCTTCAGGAAGAACATTATAGCTTCTCAGGCATCAATGTCAACACCATAAACTATGCAGCAACTACCCTCGGCTACTCTCACGAGATATTCAGAGGATTTAGTGTAGGTGTCAACCTGAAGGCTCTTATAGGATTGGCCTATGCCGATGCCACATTCGACAAGTTCAACATTGAGATGAGCGACGAACAGTGGATGGTAGAAGCACACGCCAAAGCACAAGCAGCCGTGGGCACTAAAGTTGACTTTTATAAAGACATCAAGACCATTGATAACATTGAATTGAAAATCTCAGATCCTACAGCTACAGGCTTTGCCATAGACCTCGGTGCAGTGTACGATATGGAAGATGTTATTCCTGGACTCACGGTATCGGCTTCACTGATCGATCTCGGCAAAATTACTTGGCAGCAGATGATGTCCGTCGAAAACGACGAGAACTCATGTATCCGCTGGGAGGGCCTTAAAGAAGGCAACATCAATGACCTCGAAGGCGCATTCAACCAGGAGCTTGACAGGTTGGAAGAGGCAGCCACACAGATGATAGAGTTTAAGGTTAGTGACTTCAAGGAAGAGAGTTACAAGTTGAATGCCACCATGTATCTCGGAGCAGAGTACAACCTTCCCTTCTACAGAAATCTATCATTTGCAGTACTCTACGGCAAGCAGTTCTCTCCCTATAGCTACAGCGGATGGACAGAAACTCGTGGATACGTTAACTGGGCCCCAATCAAATGGTTTGAGCTTTCTGCAAATGCAGGTTCGACCACATTCGGCACCAGCTATGGCTGGATGCTTAACTTCCATCCAAGATTACTATCATTCTTCATTGGTAGCGACTATATGGTAACCCGTGTAACATCACAGTACCTTCCCCTTCCTGTAAATGATATGAACTATCATTTCACCCTTGGTTTAGTGAAGCCCATTGGCAGACGCAAGTAAACTGGTCGCGTTCATAAGACACTAACTATACATATCGGAGCCTCCTTCGCAAGAAAGAGGCTCCAATTGTTTGTCAGTACATCAAAAAGATGTATTTTTGCATTGTTATGGAGCAGTCACACGTATTACAATTATCTCATGAGCCGCTACCAACAGTCCGCATAGGCTTCATCGGACTAGGCAATCGTGGCATGGCAACATTGCGTCGCTATCTTGTTATTGAGCACATAGACATTGTTGCCCTCTGCGACATCAACTCCGAGCATCTGTCTTCCGCCCAGACATTGCTGACAGACGATGGCAGATACGCTCCCCACTTGTACGACACTCCCGACGGATGGCGCAGACTATGTCAACGAGACGATATCGATCTTGTATACGTATGTACCGACTGGCTCACCCACACCCCTATGGCCTGCTATGCCATGGAGCAGGGTAAGCACGTAGCCATTGAGGTGCCCGCAGCCACGACGGTTGCAGAGTGCTGGCAACTTGTCGACACTGCCGAGCGTACTCGCCGACACTGCTTCATGCTTGAGAACTGCTGCTATGACACCTTCCATCAAGCCATGCTCACCATGGAAGAGAAGGGAATGTTCGGTACTCTCACCCACCTCGAAGGGGCCTATATCCACGACCTCCGCGACAAATACGACAGCGACGGGCCCAAAGGTTGGATGGGTCGCCTCTGCGGACAGCATAAGGGTAACCCCTACCCCACGCATGGCCTTGGTCCTGTGTGCCAGTTGTTACATATACACCGAGGCGACAGACTCGATTACCTCGTTTCGCTCACTCCTTCCACAGATGTGCCTCACGACGTATGTGTCAACAATACACTCATCCGCACCGTCAATGGGAAGAGCATCCTGTTGCAATACGATGTCACCACTCCTCGCCCCTATAGTCGCATGCAAACCATCTGCGGTACCCGTGGCTTTGCACAGAAATATCCTCGTCGTTGCATCATGCTCGACGACAACGAGCCCATCAAGGATGATGACACCGATGCTATCGTTGCACAATATACCCAACCGGAGATTACCAAGATTCAGCAACGAGGTCTGGAGCTGAAAGTTCCGAACATCATGAACTATACCATGGACTATCGCCTCATCTATTGTCTTCGACATGGGTTACCACTTGACATTGATGTATACGATGCAGCCGAATGGTCCTGCATAGCTGAGCTCAGCGAGCAGTCTGCACTGAACGGGGGTGTCCCCATTAGCATACCCGACTTCACACGAGGCCATTGGCAAGACTAAGGACCAGCCACACAAAACAAATAGGCATCACTCCAGAGTGATGCCTATATTTGTCTCAAAACATTCTTATTTTATTGATTGACGAAATCGTAATAGTACCAATAGGTATCTCCAAAAGAGCGTTTACAGAGTTCCTTCATCACCAAAGGTTCACCCGCATACTCCTCCCGCAAGGTAACATATTCCTGGTAGCGTTGCATGATAATGTTATCTGGTGTGAAGGCTACAGGAGCGAAAGGACACCGTTCATTGTATATCATCCATGCCTCTTGACAATGTTTGGGTATACCAGAGTACATCTCCATAGGCACCCCCCTATCGATGGTAAAATCCACTAACGATTCTAAATCCTTATCGAGTAACAGAGCCGCCACATAGAGGTCTCGGTACTCTTGAGCATCAGATTTCAGCAACAGTCGTTTGTAGAATGCAGCAGCACTCTCACCGCCATAGGGACGGGCACCCAAACATTCATAATATTCTTCAGCGCCATACGTAGGTGTCTGCACATTGTACCTATTCATCAGTAACCCGTCAGCCCCATAAGGCTGAGGATAAGAGAAGAGTTTGTCTCCCAGCTGCCCTGTCTTGGCAAGAGCAAGATTGCGCAAGGCTGTGAGGTCGGCATTACACTCGTCGCTATGCTCTCCTACTTGCAACACCTTGTCATATTTCCCGCTATGCGTATACTTCCATGCAGCCAACTCCATCTGTATAGTGCTCTCATTGCTACCATACCAACCAGTAAACACAAACAGCACCACAAATACCACCAGATTGGAAGAAAGTTGGGGCATCAACTTGGCGTCGCGCAACTGAAGCGTATTTCTGTTAATCCATACAGCCAGCATATACATAGCCACTGCTATGAACAAAACCACAATCCATTGTACGGGCGAATAAGCGAAAGTGTTATCAAACTTTGCAACCAGTGCAAGTAACATGCACGAGGGCAAATAGGAGAGAGCCTCATAGCGTCCATGCAACTTACCTCCTCTATTGATCAGATATTGCAACCCTTGCAGTAGCAGGGTAATAATCAGTGCGGTAACAAACGCATTATTCGTTGTTTTTCCTTGAGCGAGAAAATCTTGTACAAGTGCCAGTAGCTCTCCTTGGTACATATATATGTATAGGAAGGAGAAGACGGCAAAGAGTAATGCACAAATGATGCGGATGGGAGTATCGTATCTAAGTTTTCTTTTCATCTTTATTTTTTGACAACGGACTACAGACGAAAGTCGGCCTTCGGGGTATATCCCATCAGAATGGCGTCCGTTAAGTTCGTTGAAGTTGCTATGCTCGGCAGAACCTACAAGCAGTCTTTGCTCTCGCTTAAACGCGACTTTGTCTGTTGTCCGTTGTCTGTTGTCGTAATATTATCAATCCAACTTCTTCAGCACCATAGCCGAGCGAGCGGGGATGTAGAGTTTAAGCCACTCCTTCTTGTAGCGCTTGTGCAAGGGCTCGAAGTGGGTGAAGTGCGTGAGGCTCGGGTCGGTGAGGCCATTACCGCCAAACTCGGGATTGTCGGTGTTGAGCACCTCCTGATATGAGCCGCGCGGTACAAGCAAGCCGTAGTCGCTGTATGAGTTGGTGGGGCTGAAGTTGAAGACAAACAGCAGGTCGTCGCGACGGTAAGCGAGTATCTGGTCGCCATCGTTACAGTTAATCTCCACCACCTTGCTCTTCTCATACTTGTTCACGCCACCGATGAGTTTCATCATCGCCTGGTCAAACTTGCCGAGGTATTCGTAGCACAGTTTGTCGTTGTCCACGAGGCTCCACTGACGGCGGGCATACTTGTAACTCCATCCATTACCTTCGCGGGGGAAGTCAATCCACTCGGGATGACCGAACTCATTGCCCATGAAGTTGAGGTAACCACCATTGATTGTCGATGCCGTGAGCAGGCGTATCATCTTGTGCAGCGCGATACCTCGGTGAGCCATATAGTTCTCGTCGCCCTTCTGGAAGTGCCAGTACATATCAGAGTCCACGAGGCGGAAGATAATGGTCTTGTCGCCCACGAGTGCCTGGTCGTGACTCTCAGCATAGGAGATGGTCTTCTCGTCCTGACGGCGATTGGTCACCTCCCAGAACATGCTGGTGGGCTTCCAGTGCTCGTCGGTCTGCTCCTTGATGAGTTTGATCCAGTAGTCGGGCACGTTCATTGCCATGCGGTAGTCAAATCCGTAGCCGCCATGCTTGATGGGAGCCGCCAATCCGGGCATGCCCGATACCTCCTCGGCGATGGTGATGGCGTTCTTGTTGATCTCGTGGATGAGGTCGTTGGCCAATGTAAGGTAGCACACGGCGTCGCCATCCTGGTTGAGGTTGTAGTAGTCGCCATAGCCACAGAAGGCCTCGCCGAGACCGTGGCTACGGTAGAGCATCGAGGTAACACCATCGAAACGGAAACCGTCAAACTTGTACTCCTCCATCCAGAAACGGCAGTTGGAGAGCAAAAAACTCACCACCTCGTTCTTCGAGTAGTCGAAGCAGAGAGAGTCCCATGCGGGATGCTCGCGGCGGTCGCCGGGATAGAAGTATTGGTCGGGATCACCGGCAAAGTTACCCAATCCCTCGAGTTCGTTCTTCACCGCGTGCGACTGCACCATATCCATGATCACGGCTATACCGTTGGCATGAGCCTCATCGATGAGTTGCTTCAGTTCCTCAGGCGTACCCTGACGTGACGATGCAGCAAAGAAGTTTGATACGTGATAGCCGAATGAGCCATAATAGGGATGTTCCTGGATGGCCATGATCTGTATGCAGTTGTATCCACCAGCGATGACGCGCGGCAACACCTTCTCACGGAACTCGTTATAGGTTGATACCCCCTCGGCTTCGCCCGACATACCCACGTGGCATTCGTAGATGAGCAGGGGTGAAGTGTTGGGCTTAAACTTCTTCACCTTGAACTCGTAGGGTTCGGGGTCCCACACCTGGGCGCTGAAAAGGTATGTCTTCTCGTCCTGTACCACACGGCGCACATAGGCTGGGATACGCTCTCCCGAACCACCATTCCAATACACCTTCAGTTTATAGTAGTCCTCGTGCTTGATAGCCTCGGCAGGGAGTTTTACCTCCCAGTCGCCATGTCCATTGAGACGGGTGAGTCTATACTCGGGCTTCTCTTGCCATTCAGTGAAGTCACCGATGAGATACATCTCCGTAGCGTTGGGTGCCCATTCACGGAAGGTCCATCCCTTCTTGGTTCTGTGCAATCCATAGTACTCGTAGCCTTTGGCCACGTCTTTGAGTTTCTTCGCACCATTGTCGGTAAGTTCGTTCTTGCGACGTACGTAATAGTCGTAACGGCCTTGAATCGCAGCCTCGTACGGTTCCAGCCAAGGGTCGTTTTGGATGAGTTTAAGCATGATACTTTATAAATTGTGAATTCTGAATGATGAATTCTGAATTGCCATCTAATGAGAATCCCCAACAAGAGTCCTCGGCTGCTCTACAGAATCCAACATTCAAAATTCAGCATTCAACATTATTTCTTCACTTTGATAATAATCTTCTTCAATCCCGTAGGAGTGATGCCGGGGGCATGTCCATCTTCGGGGAAGAAGAGAGTAAACATACCAGGTTTCACGGTGATGTAATCCGTAGCCTCCCCCTCATAGAGTGTCATGTCCACAGCGGCGTCATACTCAGCCTCGGGCAAGTCTACACGTTGGGTATATCCCATCACCTCCCCATTTGTGATAGGGACATGCACGTCGATATATTCGTTATGTGTCTCCAGTTTAGCCTCTTCCTTGGTCTTAGGTCCCCATTGGCAAACATTCACGAAGAGTTCATCCTCGATGAGTACAATCTTGCCAGGCTCCAAAGTGGTGAGGTCGGTCTGCTCGATGAAGTCAAAAGCCTTTCCGAACAAGGGATGCAACGACTCATAGTCGCGCAGGTTTTTCAGATTATCTATTACCATGGTATAGAGTTTTTCAAGTTCAATACATATTTAATTCACAAATGTAAAGATAATCTACAAACCAACCAAAATATCACACAAAAAAAATCCTAATAATATAACGTATCCCCTACTCACCGAAGACGAGACAACCTCTCCCACTTGCGAGCGGATGAGGCCTTGGTATTCTCTTTGTAGCCTATGTAAGCATGACAAGAGGCCAGCACCTATGGGCGCTGACCTCTTGGAATATATCCATCACTGTTCGACTTATCCGCAATGGAAGTAGCGATGCACGAGCTTGAGCATCTCTTCCTGGTTGCCACCAATGTCGGCACGCAGGGTGCGGTCGCCATAGGAGCGGAGGCGCTTGATGATGCCATCGATCATGGCGGGGCTGAAGACGTTGTGCTTCTCAAACACGGCGCGCTGGCTCTCGAGGCAGTCGGCCGAGGCCTCACAACTGTCGGGGAGGCAAGCAAGGGAGTTGAGTTTCTCGGCATTCTCCTTCTGGTGGATGTTAACGTTCACGTAGGTCTTCTCGGCAATCTCCAGGGCATTGTCAAGCTCAAATCCATAGCGGCAAGCTACGGCGAGACCGGCAATGAGCTGGTAGATGTCGGCCGAACCATCGGGTGAGCGCATCTCCACGGTCTGCTTCTGTGTGGTGTCGTAGTTGCTCACGGCCTCGAGCGGA
>JAZOPX010000090.1:0-8994 GCA_045655845.1 Bacteroidaceae bacterium | reverse complement strand
CTATAATCTTTACGGTTCTTTTTCAAGTGCTCCGTCAAGTGGGAAATACGGTATGAAAACAATGCCACTTGAGCTTCGGGTGAGCCAGTGTCAGTGTTAGACTTTCCGTACTGTCCAAAGATTTCTTGCTTTTTCTCAGCGTTTAAATACATAGGTTAAATAATTTAAAAAATGATACTTTTGCATTTGCGGGTGCAAAATTAGTGCAAGCTGGGCGAAAAAGCAAATATTTATCTGATTTTTCCTGATGTACAGCCTAATTTCAGTCAGGAGACGGGCTATGAATGGTGCAAACTGGACGAAAATGCAATTGCATCTGTGATTTTCTGAAGCAATGTCTTTCGCGGTAGATTGCAACAACGAGTAGAGCAGATATAAAAGCGAAGAGGCCAAACATCTTTTTAGATATTTAGCCTCTCTTCTTTGTCGTGGGCCATCTAGGGCTTGAACCTAGGACCTCCAGATTATGAGTCTGTTGCTCTAACCAACTGAGCTAAAAGCCCGACATAAGCACACTTGCACGTAGTGATTACGATGCAAAGTTACGGGGATTGTTTGATATTTACAAGTGTTTTATTGAAAAAATGAAGAAGTGCATTTCAATTCCTTCTGTCATTCGCTCGTTTTATTGTGATAAAAGGCCTATCTTTGCATTTATCCTTATAGCAAACATCTTCATGGACAAAAACTCTATTACCCTAAAGGAGGCGCAGCTACAAGCTGACGAATGGATTCGCACTTATGGTGTGCGTTACTTTAATGAACTGACGAATATGGCCATACTTACCGAAGAGGTAGGAGAGTTGGCTCGTGTGGTGGCCCGCACCTATGGTGAGCAGTCGTTTAAGGAGGGCGAGAAGCCCAACCTTGCCGAAGAAATGGCTGATGTGCTGTGGGTGCTCGTATGTATGGCCAATCAGACAGGTGTAGACCTTACCGAGGCTTGGCGTCAAACTATAGAGAAGAAAACTCAACGAGATAAGGTGCGACACAAAAATAATGTCAAGTTAAGGTAGGGAGGTACTCAAAAAAAGAATCAGTGTTGCTGAATCTCTGCCTCTCTTGGTGAAGAAAAATGAATCTCTTTCTTTATATTCATCCGTTGATATTTGGCATTTCTCTCGTCTTGCACTACTTTTGTGGTAAAATATATACATGTAAATATGAAAAAAATATCGAATATTCTCTTATCTACAGCACTGTTGTGTATGGTGGGGTGTGCTAAGTCGCCTCAAGCTACTATTGAGGGTACAATCACTGAAGCTGCCGATAAGATGCTTTACTTAGATCGTATCGGTGTGGATCGTACCGCTGTGGTTGACTCGGTCCGATTGAATGAAAAAGGGACATTCCGTTTCCGTGTAGCACAGCCTGAGTGCTTTGATTTCTACCGCTTACGCATAGGTAAGGAGATGGTCTACCTTTCGGTGGACTCTACTGAGACTTTGAGCCTTACAGCTACTTTGCCCTCGATGGGTGTCGACTATGAGATTGAAGGATCAGAGGATAACCTCATGCTGAAACAGTTGGTACACAAACAGCGTGAATTGCAATTGGCCGTGCAGCAGGCTGCAAGAGAAGCCGGCACCATGAGAATGGCGCAGACTCGCATCGACGAATTGGTACAGGACTATAAGAAGTCCGTGCGCATGGAGTACATCTATCCTGATCCAGGTAAACCTTATGCTTACTTTGCCTTGTTCCAGCGATTGAATGGACAACTCGTCTTTGATCCTACAGCTACACGTGATGACATACGCTGTTTTGCAGCCGTAGCTACAAATCTCGACCTCTTCTATCCTGAGGCAGAGCGCACTATAAACCTCAAGAATATCGCTCTTAAGGGGATGCGTAATACACGTCCCGAGCAGCCTGTCGATTATAGTTTGTTGGAGGGGAAGATTGTAGAATCGTCTATTATCGACATCGCTTTGCCTGACATTGATGGTGTCACACGTCGTCTTACCGACCTTAAGGGTAAGGTGGTGATGCTCGAGTTCAACGTATATGACCATCCAATGTCAGCAGTTCATGTGTTTATCCTTCGCGAACTTCACGATATGTACGCCTCACAGGGTTTTGAGATATACCAGGTGTCGCTCGACGAAAATGAACATTTTTGGAAAACAGCCGTTGAAAATGTTCCTTGGATTTGTGTACGTCCCGAAGAAGCTCCCTACTCTAAGGAAGCTGCTCTCTATGGAGTGCAGGAACTGCCTACCTATTTCCTTATCAACCGCGCTGGCGAGCTTGTGAAGCGCGATGAAATGGTCGAAGACCTGGAAAAGGAGATACGTCATCTCCTGAGAGAGTGATTAGTGTTTCAACTTAAAACTTTCAATACTAAAATTTACTGCCATGGGGAAATCAGCCGGAAAGAAAAACAAGCGTATGAACAAGCGTGCTATGTTCGATGCTCTCATCGACCTGTTCCAACATCATAGTGGCCGTGCACTCACCTACGGCTTTATCTGGAAGGAACTGCGCCTCACTACCCATCCCCAGAAGATGCTGTGCAGCGACATTATTGGTGATTTGCTCTTCGAAGGTAGTCTGGTAGAGACTTCCAACGGACATTTCCGTCTCAATTTCCAACAGCGCGAACTCATAGGAACCATACAGCGTGGCAGTAATGGACGCATACTCTTTGCTCCCGAGAAGGGTGAGGAGTCGGTATACATTGCTGAGCGCAACTCGATGCATGCTCTGCATGGCGATCGTGTGAAAGTGAGTCTCTTTGCCCGTCGCCGTGGCCGTGGTATGCCCGAGGGCGAAGTGGTAGAGATTCTTGAGCGGGCTAATGATACTTTCGTCGGCATCCTCAAGGTGGAAAAGAACTATGCTTTCCTGCTCACCGAAAGCCGTACGTTGGATAACGACATATTCATCCCCCGAGACAAGCTCAAAGGCGGAAAGAGCGGTGACAAGGCTGTAGTAAAGATTGTCGATTGGCCCGAAGACGCACGCAACCCCATAGGTCATGTGGTAGATATCCTCGGTAGAGCCGGTAACAATGATACCGAGATGCACGCCATCCTTGCTGAGTTTGGCCTCCCTTACAAGTACCCCATTGCCGTGGAGCAAGCGGCCAACCATATAAGCGATATCATTCCTGCCGACGAGATAGCCCGTCGTCTCGACATGCGCGATGTGCTCACCTGCACCATAGACCCCCACGATGCCAAGGACTTTGATGATGCTCTTTCCATTCGCTCCATCGGTAAGAATCTTTGGGAAGTAGGTGTACACATCGCTGACGTCACCCATTACGTGGGTGAGAATGGAATCATCGACAAGGAGGCGCAGCATCGTGCCACTTCGGTGTACCTCGTCGATCGCACTATCCCCATGCTCCCCGAACGCCTGTGCAACAACATATGTTCACTGCGCCCCAATGAGGACAAACTCACCTATTCGGTCATCTTCCACATCGATGACAAGGCTCGTGTTAAATACCATCAGATAGCTCACACCGTCATCAATAGCAATCGGAGATATACTTACGAAGAGGTTCAGGCCATCATTGAACGTCAGCAACGTGGTACCCATGAGGCGTTGCCTGGTGATGAGTACACCAACGAACTGATGATTCTCAACGACCTTGCCCAACAGATGCGTGCACAACGCTTTGCCGGTGGTGCGATCAACTTTGACCGTGTAGAGGTGCGCTTCGACATCGATGAGACGGGACACCCCGTGAGTGTACATCTCAAGGAGTCCAAGGAGGCTCACCAACTTATCGAGGAGTTCATGCTCTTGGCTAACCGGACCGTAGCCGAGACCATCGGCAAGGTACCCGCCAAGAAAGCCAAGGTATTCCCCTATCGTATACACGACGTACCCGACCCCGAGAAGCTCGACAACCTGGCGCGCCTCGCCCTCCCCTTCGGACATAAGGTGAAGACTACGGGCGACAAGGCAGACATCGCCAAATCGTTCAATCGCCTCCTGGCGGACGTAAAGGGCAAACGTGAACAACATCTCATCGAGACCGTGTCGCTACGTGCCATGCAGAAGGCACGCTATAGTACCGACAATATCGGGCACTATGGTCTTGCATTCGATTACTATACCCACTTCACCTCACCCATTCGTCGCTATCCCGACATGATGGTACATCGCCTCCTCACCCGCTACCTCGACGGAGGTCGCTCAGCCAGCAAGTCCAAGTATGAGGAGCTGTGCGACCACTCATCATCCATGGAGCAGCTCGCTGCTTCGGCTGAGCGAGCCAGCGTCAAGTACAAGCAGGTGGAGTATATGGCCGATCGCATGGGTATCACCTACGAAGCCATCATTAGCGGTGTCACCGAGTGGGGGCTATATGCCGAGATTATCGAGAATAAGTGCGAAGGCCTCATCCCCATGCGCGACCTCGACGACGACTACTACGAGTTCGACGAACGCAACTACTGTCTCGTAGGCCGCCGCACCCATAAGCGCTACGCCTTGGGCGACACTGTAAAGATACAGGTCGCTCGCTGTAATCTGGAGAAGAAACAACTCGACTTCGCATTGGTCGAGTAAGGCAAGATAGCCTGTTTAGTCCATAAAACAAGAATAGGGTGCACCTGATGGATGCACCCTATTTCTATATGTCTCTTTTGAGGTGTTACTTACTCCTCACCCATGAACATGGGGTCCCAACAAGGGAGTTGGATGGGCTTCTGCTTGGCAGCTTTGAGCACTTCGGGAGTAGCATACTTCTTGTTCACCACAAGGCGGAACATGTATTCGTCAAACCACTCGTCAGTCATGATGAGGTGACCATAATGTCCATTTGAAGCACCCCAGCTGTTCTCGACCTTCCACATGGTAGGACGGCCCTCGGCGTCAACATTAACGGCCATCATGGTCATGGCATGCGATGAACCGCTATCGAACACTCGGATACGCTGTGCTTTGTCCATGCAGAATTTGATGCCCATGAGTGACTCGTAGTCGTAGTTGTCCATATCGAGCAGGCCGCGTTTACTGTCGAGTTCCTTGGCTACGTCGCATGAGAAGTACATCATCGTCGAGTCCTTGATAGAGGCAATGGCCATCTGCTTGATTTCGTCGAGCGGAAGGTTGAGGTAGAGCCAGTTGTGTCCGTCGTAGGTGTGGCGGTCGTACTGGATCTCGTAGGTCTTCCAATACTCACGAGAAGGGTCATTCATAAGCATGATGTAGTCGTTCTGGTAGTCCTCGCCCACAAACTCGGCATAGAACGACTGGGGGGTGTACTCCTTAGGTTCCCACATGTACTTTCCCTTTGCATCCTTAGGAGCCCACTTGAAGGTGGTTACAGGCTCGCCAAAGCCCAGCACAAGCATATGGTATACCTCGCTCAACATCTCAGCCTTGAGGGCTTGCACCTCCTTGCTCTTGGCGCCAGATGCAATCTTGTCGCGTAAGATGAGTCCATCCTCGCGTAGCTTGCGTACGATGAGGGCGGTGAAGCGGCTAGTGTTATTGCTGGCATAAGTCTCGGGCATCACGCCTGAAGGTACGATACCATACTTAGCCACGAGGTCGGCTACGCCAGTGAAGGTGCCACCATCGCTCAACGGGTGTTTGAAGAGCCATTCTACGGTTTTGTCGTCCATGGGCTTGTCGCCTGTGTCGATGACCGCCTGAAGGAAGAGGTTTGACTTCTCCAACTGATCATAGAAGAAGTTGTACACATGAGAGAAAGTGAGTCCAGGTAAGTTGTGCTCGTTGATGACCTTGCTACGCATTACGTTAAGTCCAGTGAATAGCCAACAACGACCCGATGACTTTTGGTCGGTGATACCGCGTGAGGGCACGCTGTAGGTGAAGTAGGTGTCCATCTCTGTCTGGTTGGCCTGATTCAATGCGAGATTGCGCACGTCGTTGGCGGCCATAGCATTGTGTATGGCACGGTCAGTGGCGGTCAGTGCATTGTCGGTCTTAAACTTCTCCAACATCTGTGGAGTGATGCTTTGTGCAGCGGCGCCAAGACTCATGGCTGTCAAGACTGCTGTGAAGAGTACTTTTTTCATTGTCTTTTGGGTATTGTTTATTTCTAAGTTATCGCATGGTTAGTGCCTTATTCTCGGCTACCTCCATAATCTCGCGTTCGCCAGGTCCCTTGTCATTGATACCGCATAGATGCAGTATGCCGTGGATGATGGTGCGGTGTAGTTCCTCGTCATATTCGGTGGCAAACTGCTCACTGTTGGTCTTCACCGTGTCGAGACTGATAAAGAGGTCGCCGCTGATGGTGTCGCCCTCAGTATAGTCGAAGGTGATGATGTCGGTGTAGTAGTCGTGTTGTAGGTATTCTCGGTTGACCTCGAGTATACGCTCGTCGTTGCAGAATATGTAGTTCACATCGCCCACCTTCTTGCCATAGGTAGCAGCCACGGAGCGTATCCATGCCGTGGTGGGGCGCTTCTTGATATCAGGCATCCGTGTGCCGTCGGTCTGGTAGGTAATCATATGTTTAGAGGTTAGAGTTTGGAGAATATAGTCGGTCCAAGGCCGATTGAGCGGCTTGTTTGATGAGGAGGTCATCCCCCTGCAGGGCAGCATGGGCTTGGTCGACGAACTCGTTGAGGCTGCGCTCGTTCATCTCGGTGCCTAAGATAGCAAAGAGGTGGCTCATGAGGCGAAAGCCCGTGTAGACCTCCATGCGATTGTCCGATGCCATCCATTGGAAAGCCTTCTGTGAGGCATAGGGCAAGCGGCGGAAGAGGGCCATGCAGAGATAGTCGGCCAGCTCGGTGTTGTGTATGCCCTCCATCCAGAAATCGGCCAGCTCGGGGTCGAAACTATCGGTGGGCTGTAGGTAGGCAGCCAATATCTTACATTCGCGAATGTCCTCCTTCCACAACGCCTGAGCCAAGTCGTGATTCTGTTCATAGCCGGCAGCAATCTCCTTGAGGCGGGGTAGCTCTACGCCGAAGATGAGGCGATACTTAAGCCCCTTCTCGCGAAGGCTCTGCGAGAGCACTCCGTTCATAAAGAGACGGAGCTGGGCTTTGATTTGTCTGACGGTTTCGTGCATGTTTGTTTTGAGTTTAGTGTTTAGGGTTTAGTGTGGACCGCGGGGACTATTGCAGACCATACACTAAACCCTAAACTCTGCACACTTAATTTCTATATGGCAATGTTGCGTAATCGGTGCTGTAGCGGAGCATCTGTGCGTCGTAGCTCTCGTCGTACGAGATGGTAACGTCAGTGATGTTGCCATCAGCGTCGGTCACTGCGGTGTATACGGGGTTGATGAAGCCCTTGTAGGGGGCGAGGTTGAGCGCGGCATAGCGGTCGAGGATCTCGCGGTGGAGCTCCTGGTCGACCTGTACGGCATACTGCTCTACCAACTGACGGCCAGCCTCGTAGTCGCCCTCTGACTTGATGCGCTGTACCTCGGCAAGGAGTTCGCCGAAGAGAGCGCGCAGCTTCTCATAGTCGTTGATCTTCACGAAGGTCTTGCCGTCGCGCTTCACGAGTTCGATGACGTTGTCGGCCTTGCCATGCTCGTAGGCCCAGCGGGCGATGAGCTGACGGTTACGCATGTGGGCCTCCTCAACGGTGGCACCCGGTTCGATGCGTACGAGTTGGGTCATCAGACCATTCATCATCTGACCATAGTACTCAGCCTTATAGGCCTCGGCATTGGGGAGCAGGCCGAGCTCTACCATTTTGGGGTCACCGATGTAGTAGAGGCCGAAGAGGTCGGCACGGGTCTCCTCAATGGTTGAGCCGTGAGCCTTCAGCGCGTCGGGGTCAACACCGGGGAGCAACTTGCCTGAGCCATGGCCGAGGCACTCGTGGAGGTCGGTGTGGAGGTCGCCGGTGAGTGCATCGTACTCTTCGATGAGGCGGCGCTCCTCGTCGCTATATACAAACTCTTCGTTGAATCCGTTGCCGAGCGCGGCCATATTGTAGGCCTCGGTGAGGTTGCCGATGGTCACCGACTTGGAGCCATGTGCGCTACGTATCCAGTTCGAGTTGGGCAGGTTGATACCGATAGCGGTTGAGGGGTAGAGGTCACCTGCGAGGATAGCTGCGGTGATGACCTTGGCGGTAACGCCCTTCACGGTCTCCTTCTTGAAGCGGCTGTCCATCGGTGAGTTGTCCTCAAACCACTGGGCATTGTCGCTGATGGTCTGTGTGCGCTTGGTAGCCTCTACATCCTTATAGTTGACGATAGATTCCCATGAAGCTTTCATGCCGAGGGGGTCACCGTAACTCTCGGTGAAGCCGTTGACGAAGTCGATATGTGAGTCGAGGTCGTCAACCCATGCAATGCAGTAGTCGTCGAAGTCCTCGAGGCTACCTGAACGATAGTACTTGATGAGCTTCTCGATGACTGCCTTCTGCTCCTCGTTCTCAGCCACGGAGAGTGCCTTCTCGAGCCAGTAGACCACCTTGCTGAGTGCCTCACCATAGAGGCCATCGGTATGCCATACCTTCTCGACCACCTTGCCGTTCTCCTTCACGAGGCGGCTGTTCATGCCATACATCACGGGGGTCTCGTCGTTGGGGTCCTTGAGGTTGTTATAGAAAGCCTCTGCCTCGGCCTGTGTCACACCGTCGTAGTAGTTGCTGGCTGAGGTGAGCACGAGGTCTTCGCCATCGGCCTGGTTTACGCGCTTGGCCATCACCGTGGGGTCGAAGATGGCGGGGAATACCTCATCGCACAATTCAGCAAGGGTCTGGCCCTCAGCCAAAGGGAGCTTGGATGCATCGACCGATGCCAATGCCCCACGGAAGAACTCCTCAGAGAAACCGGGTAGGAACTTGTCGGCGCTGTAGTGATGGTGTATGCCGCTCGAGAACCATACACGCTTCGTGTAGGTCACGAAGTTCTTCCAGTCCTCAGTGGTCTTGTCGCCCTGGTAGTCGGTATATACGGACACGAGCATCTTGCGGATGACAAGGTTGTGACGGCCGTTCTGGTCGAAGAGGATGTCGCGGCCCTGCAGGGCGGCCTCTTGAAGGTAATACACTAACTTCTTCTGGTCGAGGGTGAGCGCATCGAAT
>JAZOPX010000089.1:0-6080 GCA_045655845.1 Bacteroidaceae bacterium | reverse complement strand
TTTTGCTCTTCGTCTTGGACTTGAACCAAGGACCCTCTGATTAACAGTCAGATGCTCTAACCGACTGAGCTAACGAAGAATATAATCTAACCCTTAAATCTTGCTCTTCGTCTTGGACTTGAACCAAGGACCCTCTGATTAACAGTCAGATGCTCTAACCGACTGAGCTAACGAAGAATTTTTGGGCGCAAATGAAAGAAATAACGTTTTTTCTCTCGATTGCGGTGCAAAATTAATAGGATATTTTGAAATAAGCAATAACTTTGTGGAAAAATTTGCAAAAAACGAGAAATAACGCTACAAATATGAAGAAAATTATAGGAATTGGTAATGCTTTGACCGATGCTCTGGTCACTTTACCCAACGATGCTCTCCTCCACACCTTTGGTCTTCCCAAGGGTAGCATGACGCTTATCGGTGACGAGGAGCAGCAGCGTATACAGGAATGTTTTGCTTCGCTCGAGGTGCAGCGTGCCACGGGTGGCTCGGCGGGTAACACGATGTTGGCGTTGGCCAACTTGGGTGCCGAGCCGGGTTTCATTGGCTCTGTCGGCGATGATGCTATCGGTGATTTCTTTGCGGCCAACTGCGAGAAGCGCGGCATCGCTCCCTATCTGACGAGGCTGCCCATGCAGTCGGGTGTTGCCTACACCTTCATCTCTCCCGGTGGCGAGCGTACCTTTGCTACCTACCTTGGTGCGGCGGCCATGATGGGTCCTGAGTCACTGTCTCCCGACATGTTTGACGGCTACGACTACCTCTATGTGGAGGGCTATCTGGTGCAGAACCATGCCCTTATCCTCCGTGCTGTAGAGTTGGCTAAGGCAAAGGGGTTGAAGGTGTGCCTTGACTTGGCAAGTTACAATATCGTGGCTGCCGATCATGAGTTCTTCACCCGCCTGGTGACCGAGTATGTCGATGTGGTCTTTGCCAATGAGGAGGAGGCACGCGCCTTTGCCGGGGCCGAGCCTGCTGAGGCTTTGGAATGCCTGCACTCGTTGTGCGAGGTGGCAGTGGTCAAGTTGGGTGCTGCCGGGGCCACCATCATGCGTGGCGGCGAGAAAGTGTTCGTCGAGGCTTGGCCTGTAGAGAAGGTCATCGACACCACAGCGGCGGGTGACTTCTATGCCGCCGGTGTGATGTACGGACTTATGAACGACTGCTCGCTCGCTCAGTGTGCCCGGATAGGAACCATCCTCTCGGGTCACGTGATACAGATTGTGGGCACCCAACTCTCTGAAGAGGTGTGGGCACAAATGAAATTATTAATTGCTCAAACGGTAGCATCATGAAGAAACTTCTCAAGTCGTGGGCGTGGGTATTGGCACTCCCTGTCCTGTGTGTTGCGCTGATGAGTTTCAGAGGCGACAACCGTAACTTTCTCTTGTCGAAATATCTTGACCTGTTCCACTCGGTGTTTCGCGAACTCGACATGATGTATGTCGATACCATCGATGTGGCCGATGCCATAGAGACGGGTATCCATGCCATGCTCTCCGACCTGGACCCCTATACCATATATTATCCTGAAGAGGAGGACGAGGACCTCAAGATGATGCTCACGGGTAAGTATGCCGGTGTGGGTGCTGTCATCCGTTACCATCAGAGACACGATCGCGTGGTCATCGTAGAGCCTTATGAGGGTATGCCCGCCCTTGAGGGAGGACTACGTGCAGGAGACATCCTGCTCTCGATCAACGGAGAAGACCTTAAGGGACTTCCTGTCGATGAGGTGAGCACACGCTTGCGCGGCGAGCCGGGGACTACGCTTACCGTGCGCGCCAAGCGTGAGGGCGTGGCCGACAGCATCGTGGAGGTGAAACTCTCCCGTGCCAATATTGCCATGCCTTCGGTACCTTATTATACGATGTTCCCTGATGGAGTAGGGTATGTGATTCTCAACAGTTTCACCGAGAACTGTGCCCGAGAGGTACGCTTGGCGTTGGTAGACCTCAAGAAGCAGGGTGCTCGCAGTTTCATTCTCGACTTGCGTGGCAATGGAGGCGGCTCCATGGCCGAGGCGATAGACATCGCAGGACTCTTCATACCCAAGGGTACCGTGGTCGTATCTACCAAGGGGAAGATACCCCAGGCCTCACAGACCTATAGGACCCATCGCGAACCGCTCGACCTGAATGTCCCGCTGGTGGTTCTCGTCGATGGGCAGAGCGCCTCGTCGTCGGAGATCGTGGCCGGTGCCGTTCAGGACCTCGACCGTGGTGTCATCATGGGTACCCGTACCTATGGTAAGGGCTTGGTGCAGACCGTACGCGAACTTCCCTACAATGCTTCGCTCAAGATTACGACCTCAAAGTATTATACCCCCTCGGGACGTTGCGTGCAGAAGATTGATTACTCGAAGAAGCGCTCTAACGCCGACAAGGTCGAGGCGGGCGACACCATTGCACCTACCTTCTACACCCTTGCAGGCCGTCCCGTGCATGAGAGGGGTGGCATCTCGCCCGACGTGGAGATCACTGCCGAGCGTCTGCCCAACCTCCTGTACTACCTGGCCAATAGCGATGTGCTGTTCGATTTCGTTACCGACTACACCCGCAGTCATGCCTCCATCGCTCCCATCGAGGAGTTTGTGGTGAGCGACAGCCTCTTCATGGCTTTCAAGGCTGCCGTCAAGGCGTCAGACTTCACCTACGACCGACAGAGCGAGAAGGCGCTTGCCGCACTCAAGGAGGTGGCCGAGTTTGAGGGCTACACTACCGACGCGGCTGCCGAGTTTGCCGCTTTGGAGAAGAGGCTCAGCCACGATATCGACCGCGACTTTGACATCTTCAAGGAGGACATCAGCGAACTGCTTGCCAATGAACTCGTCACCCGCTACTACTACCAGCGTGGCAGCATCATCCAAGCCATCAAGAGCGACAGCACCATCCTGCGTGCCCGCACGCTCTTGGCCGACGATGAGGCCTACAAGCAGATCCTTACTCCGGTAGAGGTGAAGAATAAGAAGAAAAAATAGCATTATGTTAGTCAAGGTCTTTGGAGCCGCCGTGCAGGGTGTCGACGCCACCATCGTCACCATCGAGGTCAACACGTCGCGTGGGGTGAAGTTCTTTCTTGTGGGCCTCCCCGACGCTGCCGTCAAGGAGAGCCACGAGCGTATACGCGCTGCCTTGCTCAACACGGGCTACAAGGTCCCAGCATCGCAGATCACCGTCAATATGGCCCCTGCCGACATCCGCAAGGAGGGCTCGGCCTATGACCTGCCCATCGCCATAGGCATCATGGCAGCGAGCGATATGATTGTCGCCGACAAACTCCCGCGCTACCTCATCATGGGCGAACTGGGCCTCGACGGCAACCTCATGCCCATCCGTGGTGCCCTGCCCATCGCCATCAAGGCCCGCGAACTGGGCTACGAAGGGCTCATCCTCCCCGCCCAGAATGCCCGCGAGGCTGCCGTGGTCAACAACCTCAACGTCTATGGTGTCGACAACATCGTGCAGGTGATACGCTTCCTCAATGGCGAAGACACCCTGACGCCCACCGTCGTAGACACCCGTGGCGAGTTCTACGCCCATCAGGATTGCTTCGAGTTTGACTTCTCCGATGTCCGCGGTCAGGAGAACGTGAAGCGCGCCTTCGAGGTAGCGGCCGCTGGGTCACACAACATCATCCTTATCGGTCCTCCCGGTGCCGGCAAGTCCATGATGGCCAAGCGTCTGCCCTCCATCCTGCCACCCCTCTCGCTCCATGAGAGCCTGGAGACCACCAAGATACACTCCGTGGCGGGTCGCCTCGGCAAGGATGCCTCGCTCGTGGCCGTGCGCCCCTTCCGCAGCCCACACCACACCATCTCCTCCGTGGCCCTCGTGGGTGGAGGTGCCAATCCGCAACCAGGAGAGATAAGCCTGGCACACAATGGCGTGCTCTTCTGCGACGAACTGCCCGAGTTTAACCGCAGCGTGCTCGAGATGCTGCGCCAGCCCCTCGAGGATCGTCACATCACCGTAGCCCGCGCCAAGTACAGCATCGACTACCCCGCCAACTTCATGCTCGTGGCCTCGATGAACCCCTGCCCCTGCGGCTACTACAACCACCCCACCAAGCCCTGCGTGTGTAGCCCCTCGCAGGTGCAGAAGTACCTCAACAAGATCAGCGGCCCCCTGCTCGACCGCATCGACATACAGGTCGAGATCGTGCCCGTGCCCTTCGACGACCTGGTCAAGGAGGCCCCTTCGGAGAGCAGCGCCGCCATCCGCGAGCGTGTCATCCGTGCCCGTCAGGTGCAGGAGCAGCGCTTTGCCGACGAGCCCGGCATCCACTGCAATGCACAGATGACGCCACGTCTGCTACAGAAGTATGCCCAGCCCGACGAGCGCGGACGTGCCATGCTGCAGAGTGCCATGGATCGCCTCAACCTCTCGGCCCGCGCCTACGACCGCATCCTCAAGGTAGCCCGCACCATTGCCGACCTCGACGGCAGCGACACCGTACAGTCTGCCCACATCGCCGAGGCCATCGCCTACCGCAGCCTCGACCGCGAGAACTGGGGCGCATAGCGATGTCTCTTGTTTTTCAGGGCCTTATGGCGGGAATATGGTGAAAATTCTGTACCTTTGCAGCCTGTTTTGAGTTTTTAGTCGCTATGATGTACTGTACTGACCCTTCTTGCCTGTTTCTTTTGGAAGCGAACCTAAGGGACTGCGGCTCTGACACTAACCTTAAACATGTGTGTAACACTATAAAATAAACGAACAATATGAAAAAGT
The DNA here is from genome assembly GCA_045655845.1 of Bacteroidaceae bacterium. Lineage (GTDB taxonomy): Bacteria > Bacteroidota > Bacteroidia > Bacteroidales > Bacteroidaceae > UBA1189. Next base: position 1,350 of record JAZOPX010000089.1, on the reverse strand, counting down.
ATGTCATCGCAGCATTGCTCTGCATAGGTCTCTTCTCGGCTTGCGAGAGACTTATCTACATCAACGGAGACCCCGGAGCGGATCCCGTGATGGGCACTGACCTCTCATTCTTGCATGTGCCTGCCGAGGGCGACAGCGCCATCAGTGTCAATATCAGCATATATACCCCTGTCGAGGGAGGTGTAGTGACTGCCGAGGCGGATCGTGAGTGGATCACCATCAAGGAGTTGACGAACGAGCGGGCCACCATAGCGGTCGCCCCCAACCCCGCAGACACCACCCGCTACGGCCAAGTCACCTTCTCTTACAACGACGAGGAGTGTATCGCCCTGTCAGTCGGCCAAGAGGGCAGAGAGGGGTAATAGGAACTATCGTTTTCCGTCACGGGGGATGCGTCAGACGCATCTCCCGTTTTTTTGCATCGGTATTTTCCCCGTCTCCGACAGACGGATATTCTCTGTCCCCGGATGTGCTCGGACAAGGAAAGGATATGTCAAGAATATGGCCGATGTTTGGCGAGAGAAGACACCTCGTAACAGGTGTTGTGCTCAGGGAGTTACGGGGAGTGGCGGTATGCATCTGGGCAAATCAGGCGGCTTGGGTGTATTGCTTTGTCGCGCGCTTGACTTTGCGGTAGCGGCCTTGCTCGATGCGTACGATATATCCCTTGCGGATGAGGGTGCTGAGGTGGTAGGCATGGTTTTTGAAAGTTTAAAGTTGAAAGATGAAAGATGAAAGTTCGGCCTCCGGATGCAATTCTCGATTCACAAATTCGGGGTTAATGGTTTAGGTTAATGGTTATAGGTTAAAGGTTATAGGTTATAGGTTGCCTCCGGACGGCAAGCTAATGGCCAAGGTTCGTGCCAGCGAGCGCGATGCAAGTTCACTTGCAATTGCTCAGCGAGCGCAGCCGAAGCTCAACAACGAAGTTGTTAAAAGCTAAAGCCAATAGCCAATAGCTAAAAGCCAAAAGCCTTATTGACGCTGCGAAGTTTCGTGCAAACGAGCGCATGATAGCCGGCTTTCATGCTCTGCGAGAGCAGCCGAAACTCTCATTGTCATCGATTGACAATGCAAAATCGCGGTTTAGCGAGAGCAAGTCAAACTTGTTTGAACTTAGCCGAGCGTAAGCGATTTCGCGGCAGAAAGAATATCGGGCCCGATATTCGCGAGTTCTTTGTCCGAAGAACTCGGAGGGGTGTTAATCCCTCGTTTCTGACGCAAAGGTACAACCGTTATTTTTGTCGCTTCCGCTTATTGGCTTCTTAGGGTTTCTTCTTTCTGCAAGTGATTGATTGTGACGAAGGAAAAATCTTTTCCCGACTCGTCGAAAAAACTTTTTCGGCAGCT
>JAZOPX010000088.1:0-7215 GCA_045655845.1 Bacteroidaceae bacterium | reverse complement strand
CCCTCGGGTGTACGCCTCATCGGCTATCAGGGCTTGGCAAGTCACGGTGGAACGCTGGGCCTCCTGATTGCCCTGTGTCTCTATGTACGCAAGTATAAGGTGCCCCTGTGGACGGTGCTCGACAACATCGCCATTGCCACCCCCATCACGGCCTGCTGCATCCGTCTGGGTAATCTGATGAACTCCGAGATCATAGGCCGCCCCACGGGTGGCGACTGGGGCTTCGTCTTCACGCAGGTCGACATGCTGCCCCGTCACCCGGCACAGCTCTACGAGGCCATCTCGTATGCCCTGTTCGGCCTCATCGGCTGGTGGCTCTACAAGCGCATGCACCGCAAGGTGGGCACGGGCTTCTTCTTCGGCTACTGCCTGACCAACATCTTCCTGTTCCGCTTCTTCGTGGAGTTCTTCAAGGAGGTGCAGAGCGACTTCGAGGTAGGCATGCCGCTCGACATGGGCCAGCTCCTCAGCATCCCCTTCGTACTGCTCGGCGTGTGGTGCATGATCAGGAGTGGCAAGGCGAAGGTGAAGTAGTGCCGCATGTACTGAATCAGAACTCGTATCCGAAACTGAAGTAAGCACCGAGACGGTGATAGAGGTCGTCCCACTGGAGTGAGAGGGCGAGAGGTCCTATGGTAGTGTCGTAGGAGAGCTGGAGCCCTATGCCCCATATCCCCCGACTCTCGTAATCATCGGAGGGGCCGTCGGTGCTGTAGGCATAGTTGACGAAGCTCGTGGCATAGACATCTGTGAAGAGACGTTGCCGGAGCCCTATGCGGGGAATCATAAGATGAGCATTCATGAACTCGCACCCCACGAAGCCGATAAAGGGCATCTGATGGGGCAGGTAGTGCCGTGGGAGGTATCCGCCCATGGCATTGGTGTATATCGTGGGGATGCTCTTGCCAAAGAGACTTCGGGCATAGAGGGCAGGGAGCAGTGCCGTGGAGTTTCCTAATGGGATGAGTGCCGAGACATCGGCCTGGAGTGCCCAGAAATTGCTCCCCTGAGGGCGTCGGTCCTCGATGTTGTAGGAGACCTCTATACCATACGAATAGCCGCTCGTGGGGCTGTAGGCGGCATCGTACAGGTCGTTGCGCAGTAGTGCGTACAGGGTGGTATACGCCATGCGGGGTGAGTAGCTGGAGGCATCGCTCTCCCAATAGTTGTCGTAGCGGGCTCCTATGCGCAGGTCATAGTGGCGTGATAGGATGTCGGAGAGGTACACGTCGGTACCACAAAAATGGTAGCTGATGGCATCGTACCGATTGCTATACGGGCTGACGATATGGGCATACGCATACTTGGCGGCGGCATTGACCTGCGGCATATTGGGCCTGGAGTAGGAGATGTGGCCCGATATCCAAGGATGGATGCTGAGCCGGGTGGTGAGGCTGAGTTTAGGTCCTGAGGGGTTCAGGTGGTTGATGCCGACGTGCAGAAGGGCTGCGGCGGCATCCTCGGAGTCGATACGCAGGCCGAGTGATACCCTATCGGTGGGCAGGGAGGAGGTGCTGCTGGCTGGGATGACGGGGACGGTGTCGGACGTCGGGTGAGGTGTGATGGGCGATCGTGCGGCATCTGCAGGGGCGAGCGCGAGCCGCCTCTTGAGCGAGTCCAGGCGTGGCTTGCTCATCATCGCCGTCTCGTATCCGATGGTGATCAGTTGCTGGAGGTTCTGTGGGTCGAACCCCATCACGGGAAACTGCTTCACCTTGGGCTGGATGAGTATGTCGGTGTTGCTCAGGTTCTGCTCGTGCAACTCAGTGCCTAAGGTCCCGATGAGGCGCTCGAAGATGGAGGCAAAGGATTGCAGGTCGCGCGACTCGATGTGGGCAGAGTTGAGCTCTACGCCTATGATGATATCTGCACCCATCGTGCGGGCCACGTTCACGGGGTAGTTGTTCACGATACCCCCATCGACCAATACCTGACTGCCTTTGTATATAGGGTAGAACACACCGGGGATGGACATGCTGGCACGCATCGACTCGGCCAGGCGACCCTCCCTGAGCACGACCTCCTTGCCCGTCACCAAATCGGCGGCTACACAGGCAAAGGGGTGGGGGAGCAGGTCATACGATACCGGGTCGGGATAGGAGGAGGTGAGCCTCATGAATTCGCTCAGTATGTTCTCGCCATCGATGAGCCCGGGGCGTGCCAATACCTTGGGAAATGTCTGTAGGCTGCGTCGCCTTACCTTGATGCCGGCATCGCGATAGTGCACGGAGTTCTCGGTGAGGGCGTTCTTCTCGTAGGGGATGTTGATCTGATATAGCTTCCTCTCGATGCGTTGGGCATAGGGCTGGTGCTCTCGTGGTGTGTCGTTGCTCAACAGACTCTTCCAGTCTTGCGACATCATGAGCGAGTCTATATCGTCGGCCGTATAGCCTATGGCATACAGCCCCCCTACGATAGCACCCATACTCGTCCCTACGACGTAGTCGATGGGGATGTCCATCTCTTCGAGTAGGCGTATCACGCCTATATGGGCTGCTCCACGAGCACCCCCACCACTCAGTACCAAGGCGACTTGGGGCCGCACCGAAGTGGTGTCGGTGACCTGCTGTGCGTAGGCCATGGCGCAATGTACCCATACGGCAATGGCTATCAATAGAACACTTTTCATCATATACCGGCATTGTGGGTGGATAACGTTTGGGTTGGGGCAATTGTTTGGGTGGCACGGTAAGCAGGCAAGACATCACGAAAAGCCAAGGCTCCAAGATACTTGAAGGCTGCAAGCAGCACTCCTCGGGGAAACTAAAGTTTCCTTCGTCGCAGACCGACGCTAATTTTGCGTCGGCGCTGGGAAAAATATTCAAGCAAGCTTGATATGTTTTCGCTCGCTTATTCGTATCTTTGAGCCAAGGCTCCAAGATACTTTCGCTCGCTGAGAAAAATATTCAAGCAAGCTTGATATGTTTTCGCTCGCTTATTCGTATCTTTGACGCACGTATGCTGAAACGACTATTATATCTCTTCCTATTGTTAGGCTTCTCGCTTTCCACCCTGTCGGCCCAGTCGCAGCAGAAGGTGGTGGAGAGGCGTCTGAAATCCTATTTCCGCACCTATGAGTCTCCGGAAGTGGAGGTGGGAAACTGCAAGATGCTCCGTTGCCACCTCAATCAGAAGAAGCGTACGCTGGTCGTCCATGCCAATGCCAACTTTGGCTATCAGCCCTTCCGCCCCGCGACGACAGAGAAGATATATAGCGACTTGCGCAAGGTGCTCCCCGGCCCTGTAAACTACTATGATATCACGATAATGGTAGGAGGCAAGAGCATTGATGAACTGGTCCCTAACGTCTACCGCAAGGCAAAGGATGCCTCTCGACTATGGGGAGAGACCCGTCATCGGGGACATCCGTGGGTGAGCAACGCCTCACGCCCCTATACCCTCAGCGACGGGCTCGCGGGATGCCATCTGTCCGTCACTCCCAGTCACGGACTCTATTACAAGAACGATGAGGCGCGGTGGAAATGGCAACGCCCGTCGCTCTACTGTACCCGAGAAGACCTGCTTACACAATCCTTCGTGGTACCCTACCTTACCCCCATGTTGGAGAATGCAGGAGCCGTAGTGTTCAGTGCTCGTGAACGCGACCGGCAGGCACACAACATCATCGTCGATAATGATGACGACTGGCATGATAACGGATTGTATATAGAGGAGAAGCATCGAAAGGCAAAATGGGAGAGCCGGACGGGCGGATTCTCCATACCGCAGGGGGTGCTGCATCATGCCGACAACCCTTTCGCTCACGGGACTAACCGCATACTCCGTACGATGACTCATGAGAAAAGTACCGAGGGGGCTGCTCTCTGGATACCCGACATCCCTGAAAGGGGGGATTATGCCGTATATGTCACCTATCAGACCTATTCAGCAAGTGTGCCCGATGCCGAATATCTCGTCATACATACGGGAGGCATCACGCGTATCAAGGTCAACCAGCAGATGGGTGGAGGTACATGGGTATACCTCGGCACCTTTGAGTTCGAGAAAGGACAGCGAGACGACCAAATGGTAATCCTTACGAATCGTAGCAGTCATACAGGCGTGGTGAGTGCCGATGCCGTGCGTTTCGGAGGAGGTAGTGCCAATGTGAGTCGAGGCACCACCGATACGATACACACCAGCCGTATGCCTCGCTATTATGAGGGAGCACGATACCATGCGCAATGGGCGGGATTCCCCGTGGAACGCTATGCCAACTACAATGGAGAGAAGGATTATGCCGAAGACATCAACTCGCGCTCGCTTGTGACCAACTACCTGCTTGGAGGATCGGCCTATTGCCCCGATAGCGTGGGATTGCGCGTACCCATCGAGCTCGTCTTCGGGCTGCACACCGACGCGGGAGTCCGTGAAGATGACACCACCATAGGTACACTCGGTATATATACAACGGATCATAATGACGGGGTGTTAGGTAATGGCACACTCTCGCGCCACACCTCACGCGATCTCGCTGATATGGTGCAGACCAGCATTGCAGACGATGTCGGCAGCCTTACGCGGCGTGCCATGTGGGATAGGAACTATAGCGAGTCTCGCCTGCCCGATGTGCCATCGTGCATCATTGAGCTCCTCTCGCACCAGAACTTTGCCGATATGCGCTACGCCCACGACCCGCATTTCAAGTTCGTCGCCTCAAGAGCAATGTATAAAGGTATACTACGCTATACGGCTGAGATGCATGGAATAAGGTATACCGTACAGCCTCTCCCCATACACGCCTTTGCCATTCATCTCGTGGATGATGACAAAGTGCGCCTTACCTGGCGTCCTACCCACGATGAGAAGGAGCCTACGGCATCTCCTGACAGCTATGTGCTCTATACCCGCATCGATGATAAGGGATGGGACAATGGACAGCGTATCGGCACCACGGCATGTGACATTACCTTGGAGCCTGACCATATGTATAGCTTCAAGGTTACGGCGCTCAATCGGGGAGGTGAGAGCTTTCCCTCCGAGGTGCTATCTGCTCATATAGCCTCAGAGGCTAAGGGCAAGGTGTTGATCATAAACGGATTCCAACGTATTGACGGACCTAAGGTGATAAACACCGCTGAGTATGCAGGCTTTGACCTGCTTGCCGATCCTGGTGTGCCCTATATAGGCACCACGGCATATAGTGGACTGCAGCACGAGTTTGCTCGAGAAATGACAGGATATTACGATGAGGCCTTGCAGATGGGAGCTAGTGGAGGAGAGCTGGAGGGTATCTATATGGCTGGCAATACGATGGACTATGTGGCGGTACACGGCAGCTCAATCAAGAATGCGGGGTATAGCTTCGTGTCGTGCTCGCGTCAAGCTTTCGAGGAGGGTGATGTGAAGCCGCAAGCTTTTGATGTGGTGGACGTATTCATGGGATTGCAGCGCTATACGGAAAATTCAGTTGTGGAGCACCCTGCATATTTTGCTGTGACTCCAGCGATGTATGCCATCCTGAACCATTATGCTAAGCAGGGGGGAGCATTGATGATGAGTGGCTCATATCTCGGCGAAGAGAGTCTGACTCATGCCACCACCCAGGCGCTACTGAGAAATATCTTCCATGCCGAGGAAGATGGGTATATTGATGACTGGAGCGAGCAGGGTATCTGCGGGCTCGGCACCACGCTGGAGATACCGCGTTGGATAAACCCCGAGCACTATGCTGTGACACACCCCGAGGTGCTCTTGCCTACGGGCGATGCCTTTACACCCCTCATCTACGAGCATAGCCATCGCAGCGCTGCTGTTGCCTATAGCGGCATCCATCGCTCCATACTCCTAGGATTCCCCTTCGAGGCAATACGTAGTGCTTACGACCGAGACCTGGTGATGAGTTCTTTACTAAACTTTCTTGTGGGTAAATAGAGCTAAAAGTGAGCCTTTTGCTCAAAAAAAAGAGGCTCACCTAAGTGAACCTCTTCGTGGGCGTTGACGGATTCGAACCGCCGACCCTCTGCTTGTAAGGCAGATGCTCTGAACCAGCTGAGCTAAACGCCCGAAATTCGTGAGAACGACTCTTTTCTTCTCGATGGTGCTTTAGGTTTCTTTTGTTGTGGGCGTTGACGGATTCGAACCGCCGACCCTCTGCTTGTAAGGCAGATGCTCTGAACCAGCTGAGCTAAACGCCCGAAAGCCTCCATCGTTCTGAAAAGCGGTGCAAAGATACGGCTTTTTCTGATATCTGCAAAGAAAAGTTCGTTTTTTTTATCTTTTATCTAAAAACTTTCTTCATTTTAGCCTCGGAGTATAAGAAAAGAGAGGGATTACCCTCTCCTTTCAAATGATTCTTACATGGTCTGAATAATCACACGGCGGTTGTACGAAGCAGGATTCAATGTTGACACTCCACCCTTACCCTCAATGGTAAGATTGGCCTTGTTGACACCCATCTTCACCAATTCGTTGGCAATCTTCTGTGCGCGACTGAGTGATAACTTCTCATTGTACTTGGCATCTCCCGTGGCGCTATCGGCATATCCGGTGATACGTAATTTCACATTGTCTTGCTTGGCCATATCTGCAATAGCCTTGAGGTTTACAAGCTCTTCTTGTGATACCATATTGGTAGAGTTGAGATAGAAGAAGACAGATTGGGGAGCTACGGTATAATCATTGACTACCTTTTCCTTTACGACCTCCTTAGGCTTCTGTGCAAGCTGATTGCGTAACACGCGATTGGTTGATTGCTCTTGTACCAATGCTTCGTTCAAAGCTGCAAGCTCTGCCGCATTCATAATGACAAGGGCGCTGATGTCTGGACTATTATTCCAGGTGTCGCCACCTATATTCCAGGTGATACCTGCAGTGAGTGTAAAGATGTCGTCAAACCCTCTTTTTATACTGCTGACACCATCCATGTCCTTTTCGGCAAGTAGAGCTCCCATCTCAAGATTTACGGCCCATGAGTCGTTCAGACGGAAGGAGTTTAGGATACCTACGTTGAACCCGAATGAATAATTGTTGAGATCGAATACACGCACAGCTCCCATGCCGACGTAAGGAACCATATTGTAGATACGATCAGGGTTATATCCCATAATCATATTGGTCACATTCATCATGGCATCCATGTGAAGATTCATGTAATCGAGCTTTTCTTCATAGCCCTGAAATTTCATGCCATTGTAGGCCAATCGCATACCGACACCTGGGGTGAACCACTTACCGGCATATGCCAATCCGGAGAAGGTGATTCGGTCTTTGAAG
>JAZOPX010000087.1:0-5408 GCA_045655845.1 Bacteroidaceae bacterium | reverse complement strand
CAGTTTCCAGGAACTCAACGTCATCGTCAAGGGCGACGTGGACGGCTCTATCGAGGCCCTCAGCGACTCGCTCATCAAACTCTCTACCGAGCAGATTCAGGTCAACGTCATCCACAAGGCTGTGGGTCAGATCTCCGAGTCAGACGTTACCCTCGCCTCTGCATCGCAGGCCATCATCATCGGCTTCCAGGTGCGTCCCCCACAGGCCGCTCGCAAGTATGCCGAGACCTCTGGTGTCGACATCCGCCTCTACAGCATCATCTACGATGCGCTCGAGGAGGTGAAGGCTGCCATGGAGGGTATGCTCGCTCCTACACTCAAGGAGGAGGTTACCTCTACCATCGAGGTGCGCGAGGTGTTCCACATCTCCAAGGTGGGTTACGTGGCTGGTGCTATGGTGCGTGAGGGTAAGGTGACACGTTCTGACCGTGCCCGCCTCATCCGCGACGGTATCGTGATCTTCACGGGCGACATCAACGCCCTGAAGCGCTTCAAGGACGATGTCAAGGAGGTGGCCACCAACTTCGAGTGCGGTATCTCACTCGTGGGCTGCAACGATATCAAGCAGGGCGACATCATCGAGACCTTCAAGACCATCGAGGTGAAGCAGACCTTGTAATCTCTGATTACCTAATACAACCACGGATTACGCAGATTACACAGATTATTTATCCATGTGGTAAAGAAATCTGAGAAATCCGGGTAATCCGTGGTTTTTTATAATGGACAGTTATGCAAACAATCGACGTCATCATTTGTGTATTGCTCGTCATCGGCCTTATCAGCGGCTTACGCGATGGCCTGGTGAAGCAGATTGCCGGTTTGGCAGGAGTCATCGGAGGCCTGCTCCTGGGACGTATGTTCTATACCCCCGTAGGGGAGTGGCTGGCAACCGCGTTCGGAATGTCCGAAGAGGCTTCCCGCGTGGTGGCTTTCATCGTGATGCTGCTCGTCGTGCCCCTGCTCTTCAGCCTGCTCGGTTGGCTGGTGGAGAAGTTGCTTCGCGCTGTCTCGCTCAACTGGGTCAACCGCCTTCTTGGCGGGCTCGTCGGCATCCTCAAGTTTGCCCTGTTTGCAGGAGTCATCATTACGGGTATCGAATTCTTCGACCCCCGCAATATGCTCCTCGCCGAGGAGAAGAAAGAGACTTCGGTGCTCTACTATCCCCTCCGCGATGTCACGGGCATCTTCTTCGATGGCCTCAGACAGGAACTGCATGCGGGCAACACCCTCTCCGTGTGATAGCCGGGATAGATGCTAATGACCGTCACATGAATTGACTGAGTCAGCGGTTCGAAAAAATGGGTAGGCCCTCTACAAAAAACGGGCCTACCCTTTTTTCTTCGAGGGCCTGCCCTCGGGAGAAATTGGGCCTACCTGATTTATGTAACGGGTCTGCCCGATTTGCTTTTAGCGCTTGCCGTATGAAAACGCGGTGAAAACTTGCATTTTCGCCCGGCTTGTTGTACCTTCGCATCATTCTTACAATACATTAAACTATACGACTATGGACAAACTTATCGACGAACTCATCGCATTGTCATTTGCCGAAGATATAGGCGACGGCGACCATACCACCCTCTCGTGTATCCCTGCTGATGCTATGGGCAAGCAGCGCCTCATCATCAAGGAAGAGGGTATCCTTGCCGGTGTGGAGATGGCACGCAGGATATTCCACCGCTTCGACCCCGAGATGAAGATGGAGGTATACATCAACGACGGTGCCCACGTGAAGCCCGGTGATGTGGCTTTCGTCGTAGAGGGTAGGGTACAGAGCCTGTTGCAGACCGAACGCCTCATGCTCAACGTGATGCAACGCATGAGCGGTATCGCTACCATCACAAACGAATATGTGAAACTCCTCGAAGGTACCAAGTGCCGCGTCCTCGACACCCGCAAGACCACTCCTGGCATGCGCATCATGGAGAAGGACGCCGTGCGTATCGGTGGAGGCTGTAACCATCGTATCGGCCTGTTCGACATGATCCTCCTCAAGGACAACCACGTGGACTTTGCCGGTGGCATCCCGCAGGCCGTGAATCGCGCCAAGGAGTACTGCAAGGCCAAGGGTAAGGACCTGAAGATCGAGGTGGAGGTGCGCAACTTCGAAGAGTTGGACCAGGTGCTGGCACTCGACGGGGTATGCCGCGTGATGCTCGACAACTTCAGCGTAGAGAACACGCGCAAGGCTGTAGAGATCGTTGGTGGACGTATCGAGGTAGAGTCGTCGGGCGGGATCACCTTCGACACCATACGCTCCTATGCAGAGTGTGGCGTAGACTACGTGTCGGTAGGTGCGCTCACCCACTCGGTGAAGAGCCTTGACATGAGTTTCAAGGCGTGCTGATCAAACTACAAGATACGCAGAGAGGATGTGCCAGGCACATCCTCTTTTTTTATGTAGCAACAGGAACTCTCTACAAAAAAGAAGGTCGTCTCACGACGACCAATCTTCCAACTTTAAAAATCTAATACCATGAAAAACACATTGCAAAGGTACGGCTATTTTGCGTGTCTGCAAGAGGTGAAGGGGTAAAAACTATGTTATTTAACATGTTTTTCATTGTTTTTTGTTTCTTTCTCGCATGGCTATAATAAAATGCAAAGAGCGGTTAACAAAAACCGCTCTCTGTGTTGTCATCTATAGATGTGCTTACTTACTCGACATAGAGTACCAGTCCCTTAAGGTATTCGCCCTCAGGATGATAGATGCTCACGGGGTGGTCAGCGGGCTGGGTGAGTTGGTGCAGGATACGCACACGGCGGCCCGACATGGCAGCGGCGGTGAAGACGGCCGTGCGGAAGTTGTCCTTCGTCACCACCTGTGAGCAGGAGAAGGTGAAGAGGATGCCGCCCGGGCGTATCTTCTCGAAGGCCTTGGCGTTGAGTTTGCGGTAGCCCATGAGGGCATTGCGCAGGGCATCCTTGTGCTTGGCAAAGGCGGGTGGGTCGAGGATGATGAGGTCATACTGGTCGCCCATACGGTCGAGATACTTGAAGGCGTCCTCGGCATAGGCCTCGTGGCGGGCATCACCGGGGAAGTTGAGTTCTACGTTGGCACGGGTGATGTCAATGGCACGCGATGAGGAGTCTACGGAGTGTACCAGTTCGGCGCCGCCTCGCATGGCGTAGAAGGAGAAACCGCCCGTGTAGCAGAACATGTTGAGCACCTTGCGGCCGTGCGAGTAGCGCTCGAGCAGGGCGCGGTTCTCGCGCTGGTCGACGAAGAAGCCCGTCTTCTGTCCACCGAGCCAGTCTACGTGGAACTTCAGTCCGTTCTCCACGGCGATGTCACTGGCCGTGGCCAGACCGCCCTTGAGGAAGCCGTTGCCGCCATCCTCGGAGGCCTTGTAGGCGAGGGTAGTCTCTGACTTGTAGTAGATGTTGTCGACAATGCCGTCGAGCACCTCGGCCAGCGCGTCGGCAATCTCCTGACGGCTCACGTGCATACCTACCGAGTGGGCCTGCATCACGGCCGTGCGGTCATAGACGTCGATGACAAGGCCGGGGAGTCCATCGCCCTCACCGTGGACGAGGCGGAAGGCGTTGGTTAATTCTGAATTCCCGTTTGACCACTGCGGGAAGATGCTCTTGCGCACGTCGTAGGCGGCAGCGAGGCGTTGGTGCCAGAAACGCTTGTCGATGGTGATGTCATCGAACGAGAGCACGCGCACGGCGATGCTGCCTATCTGGATGTGTCCCACGGCGAGGAATCGGCCGTCGGCACTTACCACTCGCACCACGTCGCCCTCTTCGGGGCGGCCGTCAATATGGTGTATGGCTCCGGAGAATACCCAGGGGTGGAAACGTCCGAGCGACTCTTCTTTGCCTTTCTTTAGGTGTACTGTTTTGTACATATCTGTATGTTTCGTTATTGGTTTTGCTCTATTCGTCTGTCTCCACCACGCGGTAGTCCTGCTTGCGCTTGCGCTCTTCAAGGTAGTTGTAGATGCGTACGCAAGCCCAGGCATCGGTGGCGGCATAACCCTTCTGGCGGTCGGTGAGCACGTCGGCCTCCCAGTTGGTGAGGCGCTGCGACTTGGATATCTTCTTGCCGAAGAGCAGGGCGTAGAGTTTTTGCAGGCTCTGCGCCTCGATGCCCATCTCCTTCACGTAGGTCTGCAGGTCGAGGAATCCTCGGGGCTCAAACTCGTGCTTGCGCCTCAGGTGCTGTATGTCGTCTCTGAGCGAGAGGCCCACCTTGAGTTGGCGGCCGTCCTGCAGGAGGTCGACCAACGTCTGGGGCATACCGATGTAGTTGAGGCGGAAGAGGAAACAGGTGTCCTCGGTCGATATCTGCAGCAGTGCCACCCCGTAGGTCTTGCCCTTGGCAAAACTGGGGCGGGTCTCGGTGTCGATACCCACGATGGGGAACCCCTTGAGGTAACTCACTGCCTTGTCCACATCGGCTGCAGAGTGCACCACGATGATGCGGCCACCGAAGAGTTCGGGGGGCATCTGGGCGATGTCGGCCTTGGCTATGTTGCTCTTGATATCAATCATTCTTGGAATTCTGTGTCGGCGTCTTCGTCTTCGTTATCGTCACCTGAGTACTTCACCTCGTGCAGGGCACGCATGGTGTTCACCAATGTCTGTCCCCAATAGCCGGCGAAGTGCTCGCGGCACTGTGCCAAGGCATCGTGCATGGTCTCGTTGAGGCCGCTGCGGAACTGGCATACGAAGTCCTTCACCACCTGGTAGATGTCCGCGAGGTCCTCGGCGATGCTCTTGCGGATGGGCGTATCGCTATACTTCATCTCCTCTACGAACACGTCGAGGTAGTCGTCGCGGTCGGCAAGGAGTTCCTGCAGGTTGATGCGTATCACCTCGTAGTCGTCTTCGGTGACGAAGGCCTCTAGCCCGTCCTCGCCCATCACCTCACACTCGGGCAGCATCGACGCCTTTATATATAATAAAGGTAGAATCTTGAGCAGAGTGTCGACGAACTCGGCACGCTTCTGCCCTTCGCTGCGCTCGATGAAGGCACAGTACTCGGCAGCCACGGTGACAAACTCCACCGTGTTGCGCTCGAATATCACTTGCGATTGCTGTTTCATTGCTTGTAGTCCTATTTGACCACAAAATTACACTTTTTCGCTGAGAGAATGGCCATGGACTCCTACTTTTTTGAATATAAATGGTGTCTTGTGTCTTAGAATTGTTACCTTTGCAATCCTAACTACAACAACGAATAGCGTATCTATGAAGACAATGTATGTATTCCTTGCCGAGGGTTTCGAGGAGATTGAGGCCTTGGCTCCTGTAGATGTGATGCGTCGTGCCGGGCTGGCAGTGACCATGGTGTCCGTTACCGATGACCTCGTGGTGCGTGGTGCCCACGGTATTCCCGTGGTGGCCGATGCTACCTTTGCTGCGCTCGACTTTGCCGATGCGGCCCTGCTCTTCCT
>JAZOPX010000086.1:0-3549 GCA_045655845.1 Bacteroidaceae bacterium | reverse complement strand
TAACTATAGTGGTCTGCCCGACAATCCCTACCATGCTTTGGCCGAGAAGTACATGCCTAACGGTTCGTGCGGTGTCATCGCCTTTGGGTTGAAAGGTTCACGCGAGGAGGCTATCCGCTTCATGGATAGTCTGAAACTCATCTGCATCGTGACTCACGTGGCTGATGCACGCTCTTGTGTGCTGCATCCTGCCAGTCATACCCATCGCCAACTCTCTGACGAGCAGTTGCGTGAAGCAGGTGTTGCTCCCGACCTCATCCGCCTCTCTGTAGGTATCGAGAATGTGGAGGACCTCATCGCCGATATTGAACAGGCATTGTCGGCTGTTGGGTGTTAGCCATTGGCTGTTAGTGTTATAATTAAAAAGGGAGCAACGATTGTTTGCTCCCTTTTGCTTGGCTGGCAATCGTGCCAAAAGCTAATAGCTAATGAGCCAATGGCGAGCGTAGCTCTACACTACATTCTGTGGACTTCCCTCAATGAAGGCGCGGAGGTTCTCTTCACAAATCTTCAGTAGTCGAGTGCGAGCCTCGAGCGTAGCCCATGCGATGTGGGGCGTAACGAAGCAGTTGCGTGCCGAGAGTAGGGGAGAGCCTTGGCGGGGTGGCTCCTCGGTGAGCACATCGATGCCAGCGGCGTAGATTCTTTCGCTGTTCAAGGCGTCGGCCAAAGCCTGCTCATCGATGATGGGGCCGCGAGCCGTATTGATGAGTATGGCGGTAGGCTTCATCAGAGCCAAGCGCTCGGCATTGACCAGATGATGGGTCGTAGGGGTGAGCGGGCAGTGGAGGCTCACGACATCTGATGTGCGGAAGAGTTCTTCCAAACTCATCTTTATGATTCCTTCAGGCAACTCCTCTTGGGGCTTCGAGGTATATGCTGCCACCTTCATGCCGAAGGCCTTGGCGAGATGTGCCACGGCACTTCCCGTACGGCCGAAGCCAATGATGCCCATCTGCTTGTCGGCAAGTTCGATGAGCGGTGTGTCCCAATAGCAGAAGTCGGGGTTTGTGGCCCAGCGCCCTGCGCGGTTCTCATGGGCATAGTAGTCTACATGCTGGGTGATGTTGAGCAAGTGGGCCATCACCATCTGTGCCACCGAGGCGGTGCTATAGGCGGGGATATTGGTGACCGTGATGCCGTGGCTACGGGCCGCCTCCACATCGACCACATTGTAGCCTGTGGCCTGCACGCCGATATAGCGTAGGCGAGGTAGTTGGGCAAACTCCTTCTCGCCCAACACGACCTTATTCGTGAGCAGGGCATCGGCATCGATGGCGCGCGAGATGAGTTCTTCGGGTGTGGTGCGGTCATAAATTGTGAGTTCGCCAAACTGGCGTAGACAATCGTAGGAGAGGTCGCCCGGGTTGAGGGCGTAGCCGTCGAGGATAACAATCTTCATAATCAATATCTGTCTTTCCAAAGGAACTTCATGCGCTCCTTGAGTTTGTCTTCCGCCGCATTGGGCTGCGGAGTCCATAGTTGCGTCCCGTTGATCTCATCGGGGAGGAACTGTTGCTTTACAAAGTGGTTGTCGTAGTCGTGGGCATACTTGTACCCATCGCTATAGCCCAGTTCCTTCATCAGTTTGGTGGGAGCATTGCGCAGGTGTAAAGGTACGGGGAGGTTGCCCGTTTGCTCCACGAGGGCGAGGGCTGTGTTGATTCCCATGTAGGCCGAGTTGCTCTTGGGGCTGGTGGCGAGATATACGGTGGCTTCGGCCAGGGGTATGCGCCCTTCGGGCCAGCCAATCTTCATCACCGCATCGAAGGCGGCATTGGCGATGAGCAGTGCATTGGGGTTGGCCAGGCCGATGTCCTCGGAGGCCGAGATGACCAGTCGGCGGGCAATGAAGGCAGGGTCTTCGCCACCCTGTATCATGCGGGCCAGCCAGTAGAGCGCTCCGTCGGGGTCGCTGCCTCGGATAGACTTGATGTAAGCCGACACGATGTCGTACTGCATCTCACCATCCTTGTCGTAGGCCAAGGGGTTCTGTTGCAGACGCTCGGTGACCACCTCGTTGGTGATGATGACCTCGTCACTGCTGTCGGCCTCGACGACGAGTTCAAGCGTATTGAGCAACTTGCGTGCATCGCCTCCCGAGAAACGCAGCAGGGCATCGGTCTCTTTGACCATGATGTTACGCTCTTTCAAGTAGAAGTCCTCCTTGATGGCGCGGTCGAGCAGTTCCAGGAGGTCGGCCTTGTCGAGCGACTTGAGGATGTAGAGTTGGCAACGAGAGAGTAGGGGACGTATGATTTCGAACGAGGGGTTCTCCGTGGTGGCACCGATGAGTGTCACGATGCCGCGCTCCACGGCACTGAGCAAGGAGTCTTGTTGCGACTTGTTGAAACGGTGTATCTCATCGATGAAGAGAATGGGACTATGCTGCGAGAAGAAGCGGTTCTTCTGTGCGCTCTCGATGACCTCGCGCACATCCTTCACGCCCGACGATACGGCATTGAGCGTGTAGAAGGGTACCTCCAATTTCTTGGCGATGATGTTTGCCAAGGTGGTCTTTCCCGTCCCTGGAGGGCCCCAAAGGATAAATGACGATATGCGCCCGCTCTCGATCATGCGTCGCATCACCGCATCGGGGCCTACCAAGTGCTTTTGTCCTATATAATTGTCCAGCGTCGTAGGACGCAGGCGTTCAGCTAATGGTTCCATAACTTTCAAATTGAAAATTAAGAAATGAAAATTGAAAATTACATTGCAAAGGTAGTTTTTTTTCTGTAGTTTTGCCATACGAATCGGATATTTATGCTCTCGATACTGATACCAACATACAATTATGACTGTACGCAGCTGGTGCGAGATTTGCATGGGCAGGCCGAATTGTTGGGTGTCGACTACGAGATTATCGTGATGGATGATGCTTCACCCCAACCTGATTGTAAGCTACGGAACAGGGTGATAAACGAATTGCCCCACTGTCGGTATGTGGAGTTGGAAAGCAATCTGGGGCGTGCTCGTATACGCAATCGATTGGCCGATGAGGCTCGTTTCGATTGGCTGCTCTTTATGGACTCTGATGCGGAGGTCGTCAGCAATAGCTTTATCGCTGATTATTTGAAACATACGGATGCCGATGTGGTGTGTGGTGGCTTGTGTCATGCCGATACGTTGCCTTCGCCTGAAGTGAGCTTGCGTTATGCTTATGAGAAGCGGGCGGACAAGAAACGGACTGCTCGCTTTCGTGCCCAGCATCCCTATGGACAGTTCATTACATTCTGCTTCATGGTGCGTGCCTCCATATTTCGTTCCATTCGTTTCGATGAATCTATTACGGAGTATGGGCACGAGGATACGCTGTTCGGGGTAGAGCTTGAGCGTCGCAAAGCGAATATATTGCATATTGACAACCCGATGCGTCAGGGAGGTATAGAAACCAATGAGGAGTTTGTGGAAAAGACTCGAGCTGCCTTACGCAATTTGGCGTTAATGGAGGGAAATCTGCAGAACCACTCCTCGTTGCTGCGCCTATATGGTGTGCTGCATCGTGTCAGAATGGATAGATGCGTTGCTCGGTGGTTTGCTCGCAGAGAA
>JAZOPX010000085.1:0-5408 GCA_045655845.1 Bacteroidaceae bacterium | reverse complement strand
CCCTTGTCGGCATAGTAGATGTTGCTCTTGTAGATACCCACTACGTCGGCAAACACGTCGAAGTGGTTGGTGTAGTTGTAGCGGCAATCGATATCGGGCACGCCCTTGATGTCGGTACCACGGCTACTCCACATCTGTGTCATGTCGCACATGGTGTTGTTTATACTTACGCCACTGATGGGGTTCCATACAATCATCTTGCGGCCCAAGCCATGGATATGGTCGGCCATGATGCCAAGAAAGTTGGGGTAGGTAATTCCCTTTTCGTCGGCGCCTATATGGATGTAGGGTGCATTGGGGAACACATCGGCAACTTGGGTGAGCACCTCTTTCAGTACAGCCACACCCTCGTCGGTTTGCATGTCATAGCCCATGGCGCGATGGAAGGCCTCGCTATGGCCGGGCATGTCAATCTCGGGGATGATGGTCACGCCGCGTTCCTTGGCATAGGCGGCCACCTCGCGGCACTCGGCTTGGGTGTAGTACTTACCCTCAAAGCGGGTCATGCTCTCGGTAGAGGTGAGTTGGGGATAGCCTTCCACCTCGAAGCGCCATGCTTGGTTCTCAGTGAAGTGCCAGTGGAAGGTATTTACCTTGAAACGTGAGAGCAGGTCGATATGTTTCTTCAGCTCCTCTACAGAAATGAATGAGCGGCCCACATCGTGCATGTAGCCACGGAGCTTGAAGGCGGCCCAGTCGGTAATCTCCACTGCTTCGATAGCAGCCTGCCCCTCATCATAGCCCTCGGCAAGCTGGGCGAGTGTCTGCGCGGCACGGATGACGCCGATGGGCTTCACTGCCTTGATCACGATGGCGTTGGTTTCGACGATGAGCTGGTAGCCCTCGTTGTCGTAGCCCTCGAGGGTGTAGTCGTAGGCTCCTTCAATCCTGTCGACCATCTGTACGGTCACGGTGGCCGACGCACCATCCTGGATGGTACAACCATAGTCGGTGAACACCTTCTTCAGCGCAGCAGTGTTGTTCACGTCAGTGATGGTCACCGCACGCTGTAACTCAAAAGAGGGTTGGTTGGTCACGTTGAGCGAGTGCACCTTAGGCAACAGGTGGGTCACATCGGCCTGCATGGCCATCGGGAGGCACAGCATCATAGCGACGAGTGCGGGGAGGATGTGCTTTCTCATAATTCTATCTGTATTATTGTTCGTTAAGTTATTATCGCGCACACCTTACCAATTCATGTAAAGTGTACAAAAGTAGGGATTTTTTTTCAATCTTCCACAACACTTAGCCATAAAACTTTCCCATTTGTTTCATCCGTAAAGAAAGTCATAAAGACTGAGGTCGAATCCTACTATAGATTTCTCTCGATTTGCACAAACTTTAGCTTGCTTTTCAAGCTGAAATTAGGCTGCGCCTCGGAAAAATGCAAGTAAACTTGCTTTTTCTCTCGGTTTGCACTAATTTTGTACCTTCAAATACAAAACGTTAAAGCAATGAACGTATTAGAACTTTCAGAACAAGAGATTGTAAGACGCAACAGTCTTAACGAACTGCGCGCCATGGGCATCGAGCCCTATCCTGCCGCAGAGTATGTGACCAACGCATTTTCGACCGACATAAAAGAGGAGTTCAGCGACGATGCTGAGCCCCGTCAGGTATCTATTGCAGGCCGTCTGATGAGCCGCCGCGTGATGGGTAAGGCTTCGTTCATCGAGTTGCAGGACTCGAAGGGCCGCATCCAGGTGTATATCACCCGCGATGACATCTGCCCCGAGGAGAACAAGGATATGTACAACGTGGTGTTCAAGCGTTTGCTCGACATCGGCGACTTCGTAGGCGTCGAGGGCGTGGTATTCCGCACCCAGATGGGCGAGATCAGTGTACATGCCCACAAACTCACCGTACTGTCAAAGAGCATCCGTCCGCTCCCCATCGTGAAGTACAAGGACGGTGTGGCCTATGACAAGTTCGATGATCCCGAGCTCCGCTACCGCCAGCGCTACGTGGACCTCGTAGTGAACGATGGCGTGAAGGAGATCTTCATCAAGCGCAACAAGGTGTACACCTCAATGCGTGAGTTCTTCAACGCACGCGGCTATATGGAGGTAGAGACTCCCGTGCTGCAGTCAATCCCCGGTGGTGCAGCGGCTCGCCCCTTCATCACACACCATAACGCGCTCGACATCCCCTTGTACTTGCGTATCGCCAACGAATTGTACTTGAAGCGCCTCATCGTGGGTGGCTTTGAGGGCGTATACGAGTTCTCAAAGAACTTCCGCAACGAGGGTATGGACCGCACCCACAACCCCGAGTTCACCTGCATGGAAATCTATGTTTCCTACAAGGACTACAACTGGATGATGAACTTCACCGAGCAGATGCTCGAGAAGATCTGTCTCGACGTGAACGGTACGACCGAGGTGCAGGTGGGTGACAATGTGATCAGTTTCAAGGCTCCCTTCGCACGCCGCACCATGACCGAGGCCATCAAGGAGTTCACCGGTATCGACATCACCGGCATGGACGAGGCACAGTTACGCGATGTATGTAAGCAACTCGGTGTAGAGACCGACGAGACCATGGGTAAGGGCAAGCTCATCGACGAGATCTTCGGCGAGAAGTGCGAGGGCAACTACATCCAGCCCACCTTCATCACCGACTATCCCATCGAGATGTCGCCCCTCTGCAAGCGTCACCGCGAGAACCCCGAACTGACCGAGCGCTTCGAGCTCATGGTCAACGGTAAGGAGCTCTGTAATGCTTATAGCGAATTGAATGACCCCATCGACCAGCTTGGCCGCTTCCAGGAGCAGTTGCGCCTGAGCGAGAAGGGCGACGATGAGGCCATGTTCATCGACAACGACTTTGTGCGTGCCCTCGAGTATGGTATGCCTCCCACCTCAGGTATGGGTATCGGTATGGACCGCCTCGTGATGCTCATGACCGGTCAGCAGACCATCCAGGAGGTGCTCTTCTTCCCCCAGATGCGTCCTGAGAAGAAGGCTCCCAAGGACCCCGTATCCAAGTTCGTGGAGATCGGCATCGCCGAGGAGTGGGTGCCCGTAATCCAGAAGGCTGGATACAACCTCGTGGCCAACATGCAGGGCGTGAACCCTCAGAAGGTACACATGGACATCTGCGGCATCAACAAGAAATATAAGCTCGACCTCAAGAACCCCACAGTGGATGAGGTGGCAGCGTGGATTGAAAAGATTGGATAAATGAGTTTCCCTCAAGGTAAAGTAGCAATAATGGGTGGCGGTAGCTGGGCTACCGCCATTGCCAAAATGATCCTCAACAACGAGGATTCCATCAACTGGTATATGCGTCGCGACGACCGCATCGCCGACTTCAAGCGTACGGGCCACAACCCCGGCTATCTGTCATCGGTGCACTTCGACGTCAACCGTATCAACTTCTCGTCAGACATCAACCAGGTCATCAAGGACAGCGACGTACTGGTGTTCGTCACCCCCTCGCCCTACCTGAAGTCGCACCTCAAGAAGGTGAAGACCAAGATGCACGATAAGTTCGTAGTGACAGCCATCAAGGGTATCGTACCCGAGGAGAACATGCTTGTGTCGGACTACTTCCACAAGGAGTACCACGTGCCCTACGACAATATCGCCGTTATCGCTGGTCCCTGCCATGCCGAGGAGATTGCGTTGGAGCGTCTGTCGTACCTCACCGTAGGCTGTCAGGATCGCTGCAATGCCCTCAGCTTCGCCAGCAAGCTCAACTGCAGCTACGTGAAGACCACCGTGAGCGACGACGTCACCGGCATCGAATATAGCTCGGTGCTGAAGAACGTATATGCCATCGCAGCCGGTATCTGCAGCGGATTGAAGTATGGCGACAACTTCCAGGCCGTGCTCATGAGTAACGCACTGGTCGAGATGTCGCGCTTCATCGACTTCGTACACCCCATCAAGCGCATCCCGAGCGAGTCTGTATATATGGGCGACCTCCTCGTGACGGGCTATTCGAACTTTAGCCGCAACCGCGTGTTTGGTACGATGATAGGCAAGGGATACTCCGTGAAGAGCGCACAGCTCGAGATGGAGATGGTGGCCGAGGGATACTACGGCACCAAGTGTATCAAGGAGATCAACCGCAAGTACCACGTCAATATGCCCATCGTGGATGCCGTATACAACATCCTCTACGAGCGCATCTCACCCGTGATCGAGATTAAATTGTTGACAGATTCAATAAGATAAGCGGCCTCCCCCCAACCCCCTCCCGAAGAGGGGGCTTGCAGACATCGCGGACTTGCAAATTGTGCAATTGTAAATGAAAAGTAATTTGTAAATAATAAAAATAAGATGAAAAATATCGCATTGAACATCGATAAGACCGCAGGTTTTATCGCCGAGGGAGCAGTAAAGGCTTACGCTCCTAAAGTACAGCAGGCATTGGAAATGCTTGAGAATGGTAACGGACTCGGCAACGACTTCTTGGGTTGGCTCCACCTCCCCTCAAGCATTACCGAGGAGCACCTCAACGACATCCAGGCAACGGCCGACACACTCCGCGAGCTCTGCGACGTTGTGGTAGTAGCCGGTATCGGTGGCAGCTACCTCGGCGCACGCGCCGTGATCGAGGCACTCAGCAACAACTTCCACTGCTACCTCAAGGGTAACAACCCCGCTATCATCTACGCAGGTCACAACATCAGCGAGGACTACCTCTTCGAACTCACCGAGTTCCTCAAGGACAAGAAGTTCGGTGTCATCAACATCTCTAAGTCAGGTACCACTACCGAGACTGCTCTCGCCTTCCGTCTGCTCAAGAAGCAGTGTGAGGACCAGCGCGGCATCGAGGTAGCACGCAAGGTTATCGTTGCCGTTACCGACGCTAAGCGCGGCGCTGCACGTACGACTGCCGACAACGAAGGTTACAAGAGCTTCATCATCCCCGACAACGTGGGTGGTCGTTTCTCTGTGCTCACTCCCGTGGGCTTGCTCCCCATCGCTATCGCAGGCTTCGACATCAAGGCTCTCGTGAAGGGTGCTGCCGACATGGAGGCTGCCACCGCTCCCGAGGTACCCTTCGAGGAGAACATCGCTGCCGTATATGCAGCCACACGTAACGCCCTCTATGCAGATGGCAAGAAGATCGAGATCCTCGTCAACTACCAGCCCAAACTCCACTACGTATCAGAGTGGTGGAAGCAGCTCTACGGTGAGTCTGAGGGTAAGGAGAACAAGGGTATCTTCCCCGCATCAGTAGACTTCTCTACCGACCTCCACTCTATGGGTCAGTGGATCCAGCAGGGCGAGCGCACCATCTTCGAGACCGTCATCTCTGTAGAGAACACCAACCACAGCCTCGTGGTACCCGCCGATGAGAAGAACCTCGACGGCCTCAACTTCCTCGCCGGAAAGCACGTCGATGAGGTGAACAAGATGGCCGAGCTCGGCACACTCCTCGCACACGTGGACGGT
>JAZOPX010000084.1:0-26395 GCA_045655845.1 Bacteroidaceae bacterium | reverse complement strand
TCGTTCAATTCCACAAAAAACACTAACTTTGCAGATTGGAAAAAACAACAAAGACATATAAACATTTTGTATCATGGCTGAAACAAAGTACATCTTCGTGACTGGAGGCGTAGCCTCTTCACTCGGCAAGGGAGTTATCTCCTCTTCTATTGGTAAGTTGCTACAAGCACGCGGCTACAATGTGACCATTCAGAAGTTTGACCCGTATATCAACATCAACCCAGGAACCTTGAACCTCAACGAGCATGGAGAGTGCTACGTGACTGTTGATGGCCACGAGGCAGACCTCGACCTCGGACACTACGAGCGTTTCCTCGGCGTGAACATGACCAAGGCCAACAATATCACCACTGGACGTATCTACAAACGCGTGATCGACCGCGAGCGTCGTGGCGAATATCATGGCAAAACCATCCAGGTAGTACCTCATATCACCGACGAAATCAAACGCAACGTGAAGGCTTTAGGTACCACCTCACAGTTTGACTTCATCATTACTGAAATTGGAGGCACCGTAGGCGATATCGAGTCACTCCCCTACATGGAGAGCGTACGTCAGTTGAAGTTCGATTTAGGAATCAACGCTCTTTGCGTGCACCTTACCTACGTTCCTTACCTTGCAGCTGCAGGCGAGCTCAAAACCAAGCCCACACAGCACTCTGTACAGAAGTTGCAGTCACTCGGAATCCAGCCCGACGTGCTCGTGCTTCGTACCGAGCATGAGTTGCCCGAAGACTTGAAAAAGAAAACTGCCCTCTTCTGTAACGTAAGCGAAAATGCAGTGTTCCAATCAATCGATGCATCTACCATCTACGAAGTGCCCGTATTGTTGCAGAACCAAGGCATGGATGATGTCATCCTGCGCAAATTTGGCATCAAGCCCGGTCCCAAACCTGCACTCGGTCCCTGGAAAGAGTACCTCGACCTCCGCGCCAAGGCTACCGAAGAGGTACACATCGGCCTCGTTGGCAAGTATGACCTTCAGGATGCATACAAGTCTATCCTCGAAGCCTCTTCACAAGCAGCCACCTACAACAACCGCAAACTCAAGATGCACTTCATCAACAGCGAGAATATCACCAAGGAAAATGTTGCTGAGCAACTCGCTGGCATGAGCGGTATCATCATCGGAACAGGTTCTGGACAGCGCGGTATCGAAGGCAAAAACATCGCAGCCAACTATACTCGTTTGAACAATATCCCCACCTTTGGTATCTGTCTCGGCATGCAGTGTATGGTGGTAGAGTTTGCCCGCAACGTCCTCGGCCTTGCCGACGCCAACTCACGTGAGATGAACGAGACCACTCCTAACAATGTCATCGACATCATGGAAGAGCAGAAAGCGGGACTCAACGACAACATGCGTATGGGCAACTTTGACTGCGGCCTTATCGATGGCAGCAAACTCAAGGAGATCTACGGTGCCAACTGCATCCAGGAACGCCATCACCACCGCTACGAATTCAACAACAAATACAAGGAGCAATTCGAAGAGGCAGGTATGAAGTGCGTAGGTATCAACCCCGAGACCAAGTTGGTAGAGGCCGTAGAGGTTACCGAGCATCCTTGGTACATCGGTGTGCAGTACTATCCCCAGTACAACAGCACTGTACTCAAGCCCCACCCCTTGTTCCTCTCATTCATCAAGGCAGCGATTGAGAACAACTAAGAATCGTCATTAACAATTGATAAGTAGTAGGCGCAGACGCTGTCTGCGCTTACTATTAGTTATAATAGATATAATAGAAAGTAACCAAAAAAAGAATGAACAACAACAAAAGTACAGTCATCGGGTGGATTCTGATTTTCGCCGTGATGGTAGGATTTATCTGGCTGAACCAACCCAGCGAAGAGCAGCTCGCCGAGCAGGCACGACTCAGAGCCGTCCAAGACTCTATCGCCTTGGCACAAGCTCAACAAGAGCTCGATCAATCTATGATCGAGGCACGCTACAACCAAACCTTATTGCAAGACAGCACATCCGCTCTTTTCCTTGCCGCACAAGGTGAAGAGCAAACCTTCACCCTTGAGAACGAGTTGGTGAGCCTTACCTTCTCAAACCGTGGCGCCCGTGTTACATCTGCCATCCTCAAGGAATATACAAATCAAGAAGGACTCCCCCTAGAGCTCTTCAGCCAGAATGACGAGAGCATTAGTTTCATGCTTGATGGAAAAAACGAGAATATCATCACTGAGAAACTCTACTTCCAACCTGTCGTTATTACTGACAGCTCCCTCGTCTTCCGCATGCCCGTGGGCAATGGTCACCTCGATTTCAGCTATCAACTGCTGCCCGAAAGCTACATGCTGAACTTCACAGTACAAGCACACGGATTGCAGAACTTCTTCCCCTCATCCATGAAGACCATGAATGTAGACTGGGCACAGCGCGTGCGCCAGCAGGAGAAGGGCTACACCTTCGAACAACGCTACACCACGCTTACCTACCATACCGAGAAGGAAACCGAGCACTTGAGCGAGTCAAAATCTGCAAGTAAAGAATTGGCTGGAGTCGAATGGATTGCTTTCAAGGATCAGTTCTTTAGCAGTATCTTCATTGCCGACCAACAATTCAAGACGGCAGCGATAAGTTCTTCACCCATTAATGAAGGCAGCGGTTATCTCAAAAGCATGCAAGCTGAATCGACTGTTTTCTTCGATCCATCCGGAGAGAAAGCTTCACAATTCCAATTCTACTTTGGCCCCAATCAATACCAAACGCTTAAGGAAAGTAGCAAACTTTCAACTAGCGGCAAGGATCTCAATCTAGACAAGCTCATCTATTTTGGATGGCCTATCGTACGTTGGGTCAACCGTTTCTTTGTTGTCTATCTCTTTGACTGGCTCACCTCATGGGGTATAAACATGGGCATCGTACTCTTGCTACTTACCCTTATCGTAAAAGCTATCGTACTACCCTTCACCTACAAGCAGTATCTCTCAACAGCCAAGATGCGTGCATTGAAGCCCTATATTGATAAAATCAACGCCAAGTACCCCAACCCCGAGGATGCCTTGCAAAAGCAACAGGAGACGATGCAACTCTATAGCAAATATGGCGTGAGTCCTATGAGCGGCTGCCTTCCCACCCTCATCCAGATGCCAGTGTGGATGGCACTCTTCTTCTTCATCCCCAACGCTATTGAGCTGCGCGGACAGAAGTTCCTTTGGGCTGACGACCTCTCGGCTTACGATGACCTCTTACATTGGGACTTTAATATACCCTTGTTGGGGGATCACATCTCACTTTTCTGTTTGCTGTTCAGCGTAGTAAACATTATCAACACCCTCTACACCATGAAGCAACAGCCTGCAGGTGGTGACCCTGCACAGCAGAAGATGATGAAGTGGATGATGCTCATGATGCCCATAATTTTCATCTTTGCATTGAACAACTACTCGGCAGGTCTTAACTACTACTACTTCATATCAACGCTCACCACCATCATCATCATGTTCGTACTCCGCCATAGTATTGATGAGAAAAAACTGCTCGTTCAGCTTGAATCAAACTATGCCAAGAATCAGCAGAAACCGATGAAAAAGAGCGGCATGATGGCTCGTCTCGAAGCTATGCAGCAGCAGCTTGAAGAACAACAGAAGTTGCAACAGCAACAACAACGCCAACAAAAAAAGTAACTTTCACCTCTTGAAATAATAACGATGAGGGTATGTCCTTGCAGGACATACCCTCATCGTTTACTACATCACAGACATTCCTTCACATATCCACACCACATTCTACATCAAAAATAGGAGTTGATTTTCTATACCTTGCACTCGTAATTAAGTCTACCCGAAAGAGATAGCCGAAGTGTTTTCCCTAATCACTTCGGCCATCTCCAATTCGACTATTTTTTTTGTTTTACGAGAACATTTAAACACGCAAGATGTTATATCTATGCAATTCCGAAAGCAACAGCCAATTAAGATTGCATAGTAGTTTTGTCGTGTTTTATTTTGTGTTTGTGTTATTAGGATGCTCCTCGATGTGAATCGGGGAGTATCTGTTTTTATAAAGACAATTCATACTGCTCACAGAAATAGCCATCGAAATACTTCTCGACCCCCTCTATGGGGACCTCGAACAACCCGAATAATGCTGACCCAGAACCACTCATTGCGGCATACTTAGCTCCCAATGAGTAGAGTTTTTCTTTTATTTCTGCCAATTCTGGATGCAAAGAGAAAATACCCTTTTCAAAATCATTACTTATTATATCTTTCCACTCTGTGATAGGATGCAGTATCTTCTCATCCAATGTCTTTTCTGGCCTCTCTGGCTTTACCATCGAATAGGCTTCCTTGGTAGACACAAAGACATCAGGCTTTACCACTACAATATACCATCCGCTTAAATCAAGCTCGATAGGGTGAAATTCATTTCCAATACCTGTAGCATACACAGGTTTACTAGTAATAAAGAAAGGACAGTCTGCACCAAGCTTTGTAGCATAACTTTCCAATTGCGCCGTAGAGATGCCTAACTCGAACATTTCGTTAAGCAAACGCAACATAAAAGAAGCATCCGCAGAGCCTCCACCCAACCCAGCTCCTGTAGGAATATGCTTATGAAGGTAAATATCCACTGGAGGCAACGTATAATCGGAAGCCAGAAGGCGATAAGCACGCACTACAAGGTTGTTGTCCGTCTCGCCTTCTATAGTGATTCCACTAATATGCAAGCGACAATCATAGTCGGCACCATCAGCAACAACTACCTCTAAGGCATCTTGAATGGGGATAGGATAGAAAACCGTATCGAGGTTGTGATATCCGTCGAAACGACGTTCTGTAACTTGCAGGCCGATATTGATTTTTGCATGAGGAAAGGTAATCATACTATACGATTTTGGGAGTGTGAATATTAATTTAATTTTATTATATCAATCACAGAGAGTATACCATCTGCTACTCTAAAGCGAACATCATGGCCCTCATATGGCATTCCGTAAACTTTGTCAGGATTGTCTTGATACTGCGGACGAGGATCAAGCGCGAGCACTCGGATGAGAGCAGCAAGACTTTCCGAAATGAAATGCTTCTGTAAATGCTCAGGAAAATCCACTACTAGTTCCTCCCAACGATGATCATCAACAAAGCCGCTACGTGCATCGGGATGACAATCTGCATAGGTCACATAGGGTTTAATATCATAGATTGGGGTGCCATCCATGAGGTCAGCACCAAGCACATGAATCACGGGACCATCCTTATCAGTAAATTCAACAACATCAATCTTTACGGATGACAGCCCTAGCGGGTTAGGGCGATAGGGCGAACGCGTAGCAAATACTCCCATCTGTGTATTTCCGCCCAACAGAGGAGGACGCACAGTTGGCTGCCACGCTAGATCTGTGCGTCCCCCCATATACCTGTTTGCCGAAAATCCCCACACAATCCACAAATAGTCAAACCCATCAAGTCCTCTCAAGGCATCGGCTTTGCGATAAGTAGGTTCGAATACTATGCTACCTCGCAATTCCTCTACAATACCACTCTGACGTGGTATCCCAAACTTGCTTGGGAAGGCACTACGAAAGTGGGCAATGGGAGTAATAGTCATCGTTTATCCTTTTATATTGCTATCTTCAAGACCGTAACTATACTTCTTGTCCGCAACCTTAAGAAGTACCGAAATAACTATCGCGATAACACCAAATAGTGCAAATATAGACATCGGTTGGGTGTAATCAGTCGTACCATTAGTCGTATTATTAGAGATTACCTTACCAATAAGTACAGGAACCATTGAAAGTCCGATATTCTGAATATAGAATATAATTGCATATGCTGAGCCTAATTGCTTCATCGGAATAATCTTGGGAACAGAGGGCCACATTGCGGAAGGAACAAGCGAGAACGCAATACCTAGAAGCACCATCACTATCACCGCAAACCACCAAACGTTAAGCAAGGGCATAGCAAACAACACATGCACTACAGTAAGCAATACCGAACCGACAATCATCAATGTAGCACCTTTTCCCAATCTGTCATACAACGAACCAAATAGTGGAGTCAACAAAATTGTGCCAAAAGGCAATAAGCCTGGAATCACGCCTGCCAAACTAGGACTCACATTGTATTTAATAATCATTAAGTTCGTTGCAAATTTTAAAAACGGGAATACAGCAGAGTAGAATATAAGACACAAGAATGTGATGAGCCAAAATCCCTTATTGCAAAAAATCGCCTTCAAGTCGCTAAATTTAAACTGCTCCTCACTCTCACCATCGACCTCTTGTCCTTCAATTGAAGCATCCAGTTTTTTATCCATCACACAATATACAATATAGGCAATCAGACCTATACACAGCGCTGAAGCTCCAAGCATCACAGGTGATGAAACTAATCCGAACTTTTGAGCGATAGGCAATGCAAAGAACAGAGCAAATGCAGTACCTACTCGAGCCAATGCTACCTGCAATCCCATAGCAAGAGCCATTTCATGTCCTACGAACCATTTGGCAATCACCTTCGTCACGGTAATACCAGCAATCTCGGCTCCCATACCATAAATAGCAAAGCCAAGACATGCTACAGCAACTTGCAGAGGCAAACCGAAGATTTCGCCCTCAAAAACATTATCCACTGCATACCACTTTATGGCGGCACCAACAAACATTAATGCGGTACTCATAACACCAGTGAAACGCACTCCCATCTTGTCTAGAATGAGTCCACCGAAGAAGAGCATAAACAAGAACACATTTATGTATCCATACGCTCCAGAAAAAATACCATAATCATCAGAGCCCCATCCAAGACCATTAATCGTAGATGTTACAACGGTTTCTTTACTTGTTACGTTTCCTTCGCTATCAGTACATTCTATTTTGTAAGTATTGCCCACCACAATTTCCTCCTCATTCGAAATGGGTACAAGGCTGACCTTAGCCAGTGAATCTGCAGAAAGATAGGTACCATCTTCAAAATAAACCAATTTACCTTTAGTTGTCAATGGCGCTTCAAGAGGCCCCATAACATCAGTAAAGAAGTATGCCATCATCATTGTCAACGACACAATAATGAGAGCCATCCAGCGCGCGACCTTTGAGTCGCGCAAAGTTTGTTGCAGTTGTTTTGTCATTTTTTCTTAATTTATTTAGTTGCACATCTTTTACTTATTCAGCTATTAAATCACAAAGATACAGACAAGCAAGCAAAATATAAAGTTTCACTTCATTTTTTTCGGCTAGCATAACGTTTCTTAGAGGTTTATTAAGCCATAATGACAGTTTTATGGTAAATATTCGTATTTTTGCAAAGTTTTTGATAGAATCAGATTCAATGGGTATAAACAAAGGGGAAAAGAAGTACTATCGCGTGTGTTTGCAACTCGCTCTCATTATATTGTACATAATAGGAGGAAGCGAGCAACTGTGTGCTATTACACGCATCCATGGATCGGTAATCGACTCTATAACCCAAGAAGCAATTCCCTATGTATCCGTATACTTACAGAATACGACTGACGGTTGTCAGACTGACAAGGAAGGGAAGTTCTCTTTTTTGTCTTCTGAAACACGGGCTATACTCATCGTATCATCTATTGGTTACAACGAGCAACGCATTCCCATTACAAATTCTACCCAGTACCCAATCTGTATACAGCTGACCCCTGCCATTTACGAACTTAGCGAAGTGGAGATAAAACCCGAACGCGAACGCTATCGTAGAAAGAGCAATCCTGCCGTAGATATAGCATTGGAGCTCATTAAAAAGCGAAAATCATTACGTCTCGACAATCATGAGCACTACAGCCGAAATCGCCATGAGTTACTAACAATAGCACTCAACAACTTTGACCAAAGCGAGTATCAAGCTGAACTCTTGGACAATATTGGTCTGTTAAAAAACTATCTGGATACTTCTTTAGTATCGGGAAAGCCCATCCTCAATATTTCATCTCGCGAGCTCATCGGCAGCGACCACTATTGCAAATCAATCGACAGCCACAGAAAACACATAACAGCTCGCCGCCGTGCTGGAGTAGACGATTTCATCTCCGAACAAGAAATTGATGGGATC
Organism: Bacteroidaceae bacterium; assembly: GCA_045655845.1. Lineage (GTDB taxonomy): Bacteria > Bacteroidota > Bacteroidia > Bacteroidales > Bacteroidaceae > UBA1189. The sequence continues at coordinate 18,361 of JAZOPX010000084.1, read as the reverse complement.
TTCGAAGAGGTTTTCAAAGATGTAGATATCTTCCAAAATGACATAAACCTCTTCCGCAACCACTTTGTCAGTCCACTGTCTTCTTTCGGAACAAGTATATACAAATATTACATTATGGATACCATCGTTGTCGAGGGGAGTCCATGCATAGATTTGGCTTTCGTCCCTTTCAACTCCGAATCGCATGGTTTCACGGGGCATCTTTACTTAACAACCGATAGTACCCACTTTATAAAATGGGTACAGATGGCTACCCCACACAACATTAATCTGAATTTTGTGAGAACACTAAATATCACTCAAACGTTTAGTCAGGCAGAAGATGGAACGCCCCTACTCGACAAGGAAATCTTAACAGCTGAGTTTGAAATCACTCCACAAATCAATGGAGTGTATGTCAAACGAGAGGTGAATTACAACAACTACCAACTTGATATTGCCACACACCCTGAACTCTTCGAGCAACCCGAGTATATCATCGAAGAGGAGGGTGCACGTGAGCGAAGCGAAGCTTTTTGGGCAGCCAATCGCATCGGATACGTCAGCGAAAAAGAGCAATCCATAAGTAACATGATAGACCTATTGCGACAATATCCTTTCTACTATTGGAGCGAAAAAATCATCACCTACATCTTCACAGGATATATTCCGAACAAAAAAAACGAGCCAGAATTCTTCTATGGCCCGCTCAATACTAGCATTAGCAACAATGAGTTGGAGGGATTGCGCCTAAGAGTCGGAGGTATGACATCGGCCTACCTTAATCCTCACCTTATGGGACGCTTCTTTGTTGCATATGGATTTGCCGACCAACGTCTGAAATACATGGGAGAAATTGAATACTCTTTTAAGAACAAGAAGGAGCACATTAACGAATTTCCCATACACTCTTTACGACTACATTACGAGAACGATATTTATCAATATGGGCAGACTTACCTTTACACTAATAAAGACAACATATTCCTTAACATCAAACGTATAGAAGACAATCAGATAGGTTATCTTCGTAAAGCTGAGCTATCGTATAATCGCGAGTTCTACAACCATTTCTCTTACGCGTTAATCCTACGCAACAAGGTCTATGAGAGTAGCAGACTAATGCCGTTTGAAATCCGAGAGAGAGGAGAAGTGCGTTTCATCAGCGAGCTACCCCAGACAGAAATAGAACTTAGCCTACGCTACGCACCAGGAGAAAAATTCATACAAAAGAAATGGGATCGTAACCCTTTGCTCCCTGAACGTCCCGTATTCACTCTTTCGCATAGCATAGCTATAAAAGATGTACTCAATAGCCAATTTACATGCCACCACACCGAAGCTAGCGCCCGCAAGCGTTTCTGGCTTTCATCATTCGGGTATATCGAGGGAGTAGCCAAGGCAGGACGTGTATGGAACGATGTTCCTTACCCTCTCCTCATCATCCCTAATGCAAATCTCTCATACACTTTGCAAAAGGAATCATTTGCTCTGATGAACCCAATGGAATTCATTGCAGACAACTACGTCTCATGGGAAAGCATTTACTATATGAACGGACTCCTATTCAATCGACTCCCTCTAATTAAAAAATTAGGCTGGCGCGAAGTGGTTGATTTCAAAGGGTTCTATGGCAAACTAAGCCCAAGCAATATGCCAGAGTTAACTGACAGTCATGGGCTATATCTTTTCCCAAGAGAGAATCACCAACTTACCAACACTCCCTATATGGAGATATCATTTGGAGTAGAGAATATTTTCAAGGTTTTAGAGGTCGATTATGTACGCCGCCTCACCTATTGTGACCTTCCAGGTATCAGTAAGCACGGAGTACGCATTAGAGTACACGCGCAATTCTAACAATCATTAAGATTCAGTTTGCTTTATTAGAGGGTTTTTGTTACCTTTGCGAATTGATAAGAACATACATTAAAAACAAGTATAAAAATGCTTACAATCAAACTCATCACAGAACAGACCGAACGAGTAATCAAAGGCCTTGAGAAAAAACATTTCGGCAATGCTGTAGAAACTATAAACCAAGTTTTGGCTCTAGACAAGAAGCGTCGTGCCGCACAAACTTCTCTTGACAAAAACCTTGCTGAAGCCAAACAATTGGCTGCACGCATTGGAGCTCTCATGAAAGAAGGCAAGCGCGAGGAAGCCGAAGCCGTGAAAGCTGAGGTTGCGACATTAAAAGCAACCAATGCCGCGCTTGAGGAAGAGATGAAAACCGCAGCTGAGGAGACTCAAAGCCTGCTCTATACTATCCCCAATATTCCTTACGATGAAGTACCCGAAGGAGCCCATGCAGAGGACAACGTTGTGGAAAGAACAGGCAATGAAATACCCAATCTTGGTCCCAACCCTCTCCCCCATTGGGAATTGGCAAAAAAGTACAACCTTATCGACTTTGATTTGGGGGTAAAGATTAGCGGTGCCGGATTCCCCGTATATCGCGGAAAGGGAGCACGTCTGCAGCGTGCACTCATTAATTTCTTCCTTGATGAAGCCCGAAATGCAGGTTACGAGGAGATAATGCCACCTACTGTAGTAAATCAAGCCTCAGGTTATGGCACAGGCCAGCTTCCCGACAAAGAGGGACAGATGTATCATTGCACAGCCGACGACCTCTATCTCATCCCCACAGCTGAGGTTCCCGTAACAAATATTTACCGTGATGTAATTATCGAGGAGAAAGATCTTCCTATCAAGAATACAGCCTACACTCAGTGTTTCCGCCGCGAGGCAGGCTCATACGGAAAAGATGTTCGTGGTTTGAATCGTCTCCACGAATTCTCTAAAATTGAAATCGTACGTATTGATACTCCCGAGCACTCTAAGGAGTCGCACAAGGAGATGCTCGACCACGTAGAGGGCCTTGTAAAGAAGCTCGAGCTCCCCTATCGCATTCTTCGTTTATGTGGTGGGGACATGAGTTTCACCGCAGCCCTCTGCTTCGATTTTGAGGTTTATTCTGCAGCGCAAGAGCGTTGGTTGGAAGTTTCTTCAGTTTCAAACTTCGATGCTTATCAGGCTAATCGTTTGAAGTGTCGTTATCGTCGTGCAGAGGACAAGAAGACTGAGCTCTGCCACACGCTCAACGGTTCGGCCTTGGCATTACCCCGCATACTCGCTGCTATCCTCGAGAACAACCAAACGCCTGAGGGCATACGTATCCCCAAGGTTTTGGTACCCTATTGTGGGTTTGATTTGATTGATTAAGTGTATACGCATCTGAGTTTTTAGGTTCACACGAATTTACATTCAGGAGAATCTAAGAACTCAGACTTTCATACACAAATAGGTATTAGGTAAAAAGATATGGCAAAAAAAGTAACAACACAAGCAGAGATGATTGCGGCAATAGCCGACATGTGGGAGCTGCTTACAGATGAGCAACGAACATTGATTGCCGAGCACTTGGAGGAAAGACGATACAAAAAGAACCAAGTGATATATGCCGAGGGGGAGCAACCGAGCCATTTGCTCTGCCTACTTGAAGGAAAGGTTAAGATTTATCGAGACGGGGTAGGCGGACGTAGCCAAATTATGCGTGTCATTAAACCTGTCGAGTATTTTGCATATCGTGCATACTTCGCAGAAGAGAGTTTTGTAACGGCAGCGGCAGCTTTCGAAGCTTCAACTGTTTGTGCAATACCAATGAAAATCATAACCCAGCTTGTTGCAGAGAACAATAGGCTCGCTATGTTCTTTATCAAATTATTGGCTATAGACCTCGGCATCTCAGACGAACGCACCGTAAACCTCACACAGAAGCACATACGTGGTCGACTGGCCGAATCATTGATATTCTTAAAAGAGACCTATGGTTTGGAGGAAGATGGAGCTACCATCAGTATCTTCCTATCAAGAGAAGATCTTGCTAACCTATCAAATATGACCACCTCGAATGCCATACGTACCCTATCCAATTTCGCTTCAGAGAAACTGATTGCCATTGACGGACGTAAGATAAAAATTATAGATGAAGAGGAATTAAAGAAAATTAGCCGAATAGGATAAACTACCAATACTTACACCAAAAAAGTCCCACGTTCGTGGGACTTTACTTATAAATATATTCCAAAAAAGATTTAATCTGGTATGATGAAATTAAGGAACTCAGGCATAAGGGAGATTTCCAACGGACAGCAGTATTCTAATGTACGACCATCGACACAGATGCTAGCTCCTTCTAAAGAATACAAGGAAACCTTCTTCGTACGATAAGGTTTCACCTGTTTATGGTTAAGTATATGTCCACGAAGCAACATCCATAGCCCCTGTACCAACTGCAACAATTCGGGACGATAAACGACTGATACATCGAGCCAACCATTATAAGGTACAGCACTTGGTGTTAAGCCATATCCACGAGAATTACCTACACAAACAGTCATCAAGCGTTCATTGATTATCTCATCATTGACTTTCAGATGCATCTTATAGAGTTTACGATGCAAGAAGAGACGGAAAAGACTGATAATATAGGTCGGGTTGTGTTTACCCCAATAGTGTTTGCATTCATCAGAGATTTTTATAGCTTCGGCACCTAACCCCACATTCACAGCCATAAGGAAATAGCGTTTCTTGACAATATTTTCTTGCAAGTATGTACAGTAGCCGACATCAATCTTGCGACGTTTCCCCTTGATAATACAGTCAATGGCTTTCTTATAGTCATCCACACCTAATCCCCAAAAATGCGCAAAGTCATTACCAATACCATTGGCAATGATACCAAAAGACACATCGTCAAGACTCTCCACCGATGAGGTCATAATACCATTTAAAGCATCATTGATTGCCATATCTCCACCCACGACAACTATAGTCTTATAGCCATTCTCTACATACATACGAGTTAGGCGCTCTACAGCCCCATAGTCTTCAGACTGTATGTAGTCATATTCCACCTTCTTCAGCTCCAGATACTCCTTAATCTGATGCCAACGACGATGTTTTTTTCTTACTCCTGCCATGGGGACATACACAATACCCCAACGTCCAGCACTCAATGTTTCTTTATTATTATTCATTCCTTTTACTCTCTTTCTTTTGATAACATTTGGCATATTTGTTCAACCTTCTCCTCGGTAGAAAGTTCAGAAGCAATCCAATGGATAGGTACCCCACGACGTTCCATTCCACGAAAATAGGTCATCTGGCGTTTGGCAAATTGATGGATGGCAATTTCTAATTGGTTCACCATCTCGTCATATGATATTTGTCCGATAACAAACATTGTCAGATATTTATACTCTAATCCGTAGTACATTAGATCCTCAGGTGAGACCCCAGTCTCCAAAATTCCTCTCACCTCATCAATCATTCCCTGCTCCAAACGTTCATGAAGACGACGAGTGATACGTTCACGACGCAATTCCCGAGAGATATCAAGTCCAATGGTCAGACTATTAATCTCGGGAAACTCACGAATCTTAATATCATTCTTCCGATAGTATTCCTCTATTTCGATGGCACGAATGGCACGTTTACAGGTATCCACATCTGTGACATTATGCAATTGCTTGTACCCCCTTAATATTTCCGTTAGTTCTTCAAGTGACTTATCAAGCAACGAAACACGCAGTTCTTTATTCTCAGGAACTTCAACTAAACGATAACTACGCAAAATCGATTCCAAATACATACCCGTACCACCGCATAGAACGGGGATTTGTCCCTCGGAGCGTAGTTCATCGTAAACATTCAAGAAATCACGTTGGTACTCGAAGACATTATACTTATACCCTGGTTCAACAATATCAATCAAATGATAAGGAACCTTACGTCCTTCCACCATATATTCCTTCAGGTCCTTTCCTGTACCTAGATCCATCAAACGATATACTTGACGGCTATCAGCACTAATGACCGCCGTATGCAGACGATCAGCTAAAGCAACTGCTAACGTAGTCTTTCCACAAGCTGTGGGACCAAGGACTGTAACAAGATTATAAGGTGTCATATCTGTCGCCATCGAGGAATAATACAACGCAAAATTGCAAAAAAAACACCAATTTACCCAACCTTTTCCAATATATTTTTCAGTTCGGTATATAAGCGCTGTACTGGCAATCCCATCACATTGAAATATGAACCCTCTATACGTTCTACTCCCACATAACCAATCCACTCTTGAATCCCATAGGATCCAGCCTTATCCATAGGATGATAATGGGTTACATAGTGATGTATCTCCTCTTCTGTAAGCGTCGAAAAGGTAACATCGGTGCGACTCACGAATGTCGAAACTTCCATTGAAGCCACAATCGTGACTCCCGTATACACTTGATGTACCTTTCCACTCAAGCTACGCAACATATCCATAGCTTCAGCCTCATCGGCAGGTTTCCCTAACACCTTATCACCTAGACACACAATAGTATCAGCAGTAACAATGATTTCATCATCGGCCATCTGACTACGATAAGCTTCTGCTTTTGCACGAGAGACATAGGCTGCCACCTCACCCCCATGCAATGTTTCGGGATATGTTTCATCTATACCATCGAGCACACGTACCTCATATGGATATCCCAAACCAGCCAACAGTTCACGACGACGAGGCGAGTTGGACGCTAATATTAGTTTCATTTATTTCTATTTATATAATTACTTATCAAAGCATACATCGCATACAAGTCCTCATTACAAGCTAAGGTCGCCATATGACTTTGCATGACTGCAACATCACCGCGTACGGCAGGTCCAGTCTGAGCATCATGAGGAGTAAGTGTATGCAACTTGGCAGCAGTCTCGTCAATAAGCGGGAGTAAAACCTCAAAAGGTATATTTTCCTCGGAGAGTAGGCGATGAGCGACATCATACATTGCATTAGCAAAGTTGCAAGCAAAAACTGCCGATATATGCAGCCGAGCCCTACGTTCCGAGTCGGCGCGAAAGACTTTCCTCGAGAGGTTATGAGCCAATCTTTCAATCTCCGACATCACCTTCTCGTTTGAGGCTTCAACAAAGAATGCCACTTCGTTCACATTTACCGAACGTTCTTTACTAAAAGTCTGTAAAGGATAAAGTATGCCGTAATTCGATGCTCCACAGCGTTGCCATAGTTCTATGCCAATGCTACCAGCTGTATGAAGGAACAGCGGAGCGCTACCTACTCGCATCACGATTCTTTTCGCTATCTCCGGCAGTGCGCTATCAGAGACACAAACGATATAGATATCCGCATTGGTAGGCACAGCGTCAAGATCATGAGAATGAGATACACCCAACGGAGCAGCAATCTCGTATGCCGAGGACTCGGTACGTGACCATACTTGCACAAGCCGATAGCCAGCCTTCACTAAAGCAGGGGCTAAATGTGTAGCTACGCGTCCTGCTCCAAGAAGAACTACGTTTTTTTGCCCTACCACTCGTTCAGATGTAGTTTCTCCCATTGCAAATGCTCCTCATTGAAAGGTTTTCGTTCTATGGCTTTATGTCCTACAGCTACGATAGAGAGTACCTCCATCGTATCTGGTATACCCAATATGCCACGTACCACATCATCAGAGTTGCGACCGTCGATTGTCTTTCGACATCTCACTTGTACCCAGCATGACCCAAGTCCCAATTCTTCAGCCTGTAGTTGTATCATCAGCGTAGCAATAGAGGCGTCCTCTATCCACACATCACTGACAGAAGAGTCAGCACACACCACGATGGCCAAAGGTGCACCATCTATGAGTCCCGACCCGTGTTCTTTGCAAGCCGATAGAGCATGCAGCTTCTCCTTATCATCAACAAGCACAAATTGCCATCCATTAGTGCGATGAGATGAGGGAGACATCAGCGCAGCACGCATTAGTGCCACTGTCTGTTCTTCTGTGAGCTGCTCAGTAGTAAAAGTACGACAGGAACGGCGTATCTGAATAAGATCTTTAAAATCCATACATTCAATATTTGAGTTATAAGCTACAAGTTCATTTGAGAGGTAAAGGTACACAAAAGCGCACGAATAAAGCAAACATTACCAAACAAATTGTAAAAAGAGGTGTTACTTCGGTGTTATTAACCCTATAAACGGATAAAGACAATGAAAAAAATGCTATCCATGGCGGCCATTGCGTGCTTGGCCGCATGCGCCATCTCATGTGGCAACAAGAGAGAGAAAACCGCACCGATAGATTATGCGAGTTATAGCGACAGCATCTATATGGACAATGACTCGACAATCGGAGAAATACAAACTTACACCTATGAAGGTATACTCCCCACCGATGCAGGAATTCCCGCCAACTACATACTTACAATCGACAGCTACGGGCTCAATTCCGATGGTACCTACAGCCTCATCGAGAGTTACACAGAGGCCAATGGTATGACCCGCACCCATTATGACGAAGGCGAGAAGATTGTCATATGGGGCATGCCCGATGACTCCACCGCCATTGTATACGAGCTCATCTCCTACAGCAACCGTCCTCACTTGAGACTCTTAGCCAAAGGTGATAGTGTATTGCATAAACTTGATGAAAATTTCAAACGAGTTAGCCATGATGTCAAGCATAGGCTACACAGAAAATAAACCTTTAATTCCAACATCGTATGAAAAAGATTATTCCCTTCCTCTTTGCAGGAGCTTTGCTGACCACAGCATGCGAAAAGTATCCAGACACCGATGAGCTGGACGACAACTACCTTGTGTATACCAACCACGATTCTAATACGGATTTCAAGGCATTCACAACGTTTTACGTTCCTGACAGTGTGCTTATCATCGATAGCAACAATTCTGACAAGCCTAAGTACCTATACGGAACACCAGCCTCAGACATTATCATAGCCAACTATGTAAGCGGCATGGAGAAGGCTGGCTATGTACGAACGACCGATAAGGAGAATGCCGATCTTGGCTTGCAAATCAGTTACGTAGAGGACACCTACCGTTTCCGCTACTTCAACAATTATCCTTGGTGGTATGGTTACCCTTGGTACTGGAGCTTTGCCTATTGGGGTAATTGGGGAGGTTGGTACTGGCCCTATAACATCAGTTACACCTACACCACTGGTTCTGTGCTTGGAGAGCTCATTGATCTTAGCGACACCCCTAGTACCTCAAAAACCTTACGCGTAGTATGGACTAGCTATATCACAGGTCTACTCAACAGCAATGGTTCACTCAACACCACCTACGTGCAAAAATCCATTGATCAAGCTTTCGCTCAATCCCCCTACTTGAGCAATGCACAGTAAATACCCGATAATATGAACCCTTAAAACGAAATAAAAATGAAAACCCTTAAAAAATACACTAGCCGCATGGCGGTGGCCACAGCACTTTTTATTGGCCTTAGCCTACCCACCTACTCACAAGTATCTGTCGATGCCTATTATAATATAGACTGGCAGTTCAACATCCCCTCCAACAAATACGTAGATAAGGCTAGCGGCTGGGGAATGAACTTCGACGCTGGCTGGTATATCACTCCTGACATTGCCATTGGTGCTTTTATGAATTACCACACCAACAATGAATATGTCGACCGTGCCGTAGTCAACGTCTCTGACGAGACCTCCATCTTCACCGATCAGCAACGCTCGCTCTACCAGCTTCCCTTCGGTATTACAGCTCTCTACCGCTTCATCGAGGCCGACTGTCAGCCTTATATCGCCATGAAACTCGGTACCGAATATGCCTACACTTCATCGTACTACAACATCTATAAGTCTGGAGAAGATTCGTGGGGTTTCTATATGTCACCCGAAATCGGAGCACGCTGGTATCCTTGGGCCAACAATGTGGGTCTGCATGCTGCCGCCTACTATAGCTTCTCGACCAACAAGTCTACTGTGATGGGAGGAGAGCTCAAGAATCCCAGCAATTTCGGCTTCCGTCTCGGCCTGGCATTCTGACCGAGTCGAAAAGAAACCATATTGACAAAATAAATCAGGAGACCACTCGGGCCTCCTGATTTATTTTCTATTATTATCATTTACTGATACATAAAACGCTTGATACTTTTCTTAGGAGTTTTCTCAAACTCCTCGCTCTGTATCTGCACGCTGGATATCTGACTATAGGCAGGAAGATTCTTATTGAGCTCTACACGATTGGCGTCCATCTGAGCTACTACGTCCTGTTCGGTCTTACCCTCTTTGAAAGCAGTATCATAATCAGGATGGATGAGTGCCACAAGCTTGCCTTCACGATGGATAATGAGCGATTCTGCCACATAGGTCATACTATTAAGTTGATCCTCAATCTCCTCCGGATATATATTTTGTCCTGATGGGCCAAGGAGCATATTCTTTGAACGTCCCTTAATAAAGACATTACCTTCGCTATCCATCACACCAAGGTCACCAGTATGGTACCAACCATCGGCGTCAATAGTCTCAGCTGTAGCTTCCTCATTTTTGTAATAGCCAAGCATCACATTTGGTCCCTTCACCAGAATCTCACCTGCGATATTGGCAGGATCCTCGGAGTTGATACGTACCTCCATACCATATGCGGCCTTACCGCATGAGCCAGGCACAAATTTCTTCCAATCCTCATAACAGATGATAGGAGCACATTCGGTAGCTCCGTAACCTACGGTATATGGGAATTTGAGCTGATGAAGCAAAGTTTCCACTTCATGATTAAAGGCAGCACCACCCACGATAACCTCATGAAAATTACCACCGAATGAACTAATCATCGTTTCACGCACCTTGGTCAGAATGGCCTCATTTACGATAGGTACTTTCAAAAGAAGTCTCATGCTTGGAGTTTCAAGCTTGGGCAACACATTCTTCTTTATAATCTTTTCTATGATGAGAGGTACGGCCACCACCACAGAAGGCTTAATTTCGTTTAGCGCCTGGAAAATAATCTTTGGTGAAGGAATCTTTGTCAAGAAATAGATGTGCATACCTATGGTTAGTTCGTAAAGGAACTCGAAAGCCATACCATACATATGAGCCATAGGCAACATAGACACAATGGTACTTCCAGCCTTGAGGTGAAGCGCACGATCTGCAAACTCCATATTATTGGTTACCGCACGATAAGGAATCATCACACCCTTCGAAAAACCAGTGGAGCCGCTAGTATAATTAATGATGGCTAAATCATCAGGTTGGTTGTCATGATAATAATTCACCATATCCCTATCGAATCGTTTTGGGAACTTCTTACCAAAGAGCTCATTCAGGTGCTCGCGAGCATCTGTCAGCTTCTTGCTGCGGCTGATAAAGAGTTCATAATCCTCAATACGGATAACACCTAACACATTCGGTATCTCCTCCTCATTCAGGTTCTCCCAATTGCTATCGCTTACAAAAGCTAACTTCGAATCACTATGATTGATAATATTATGTACATTATCCGCCTTAAACTCGTGCAAGATGGGGACAGGCACAGCACCATAAGTCAAGGTAGCAAGGAAAGCGACACCCCAGTTGGAGCTATTGCGACCACAGAGCGAAATCTTATCGCCTGGCACAACGCCGACCTCATTGAAAAGAATGTGCAGTTTTTCTATAAGGCGAGCCACATCCTTATACTGCAATGTACTACCCTTGTAGTCGGTCAGCGCATCGCGATTCCAATTTCCCTTGATACTGTCTTCAATTCTTTGAATAATGTCTTTTGCCATAGTTTTTTCTTTTTAATTAATGGTTTGGGTTACATCTTCACAAATGCAAATTTACACATTATTGCCGAAAACACAAACATTTCAACCAACAATTACATCTCCCCTCACACCTACATGAGAGAAGGAGATCAAACATTCATGGTCAAATAGGTGATATACCCTATATAGACCATCAAGAAGAAAGCACCTTCAATACGATCGAGTTTATAGCGTTTGAAGGTGAAGGCTGATCCCCACAACAATAGTACTGGCACAATCAGCATCGCCATGTCAACAGTAGAGATTGAATCAATCTCAAATGGAGATATAGCAGCACTAGCTCCCACGATGAGAGCTATATTAAAGATGTTGGAACCGATAATGTTACCCAGCGCCAATTGATTCTTACCCTTCACGGCAGCCACCACACACGTCGCCAACTCGGGGAGCGAGGTACCCACAGCCATCAATGTGATGGAGATGAACGCCTCCGACACATGAAAACGTTCAGCTATATTCACCGTATGATCCACGAAAAGACGACCACCAAAAATAAGACCGGCCAGTCCCAGCAGGATAAGGATTACAGCCTTTACAACAGGCATCTGTTTTACCTCTTCCGACTCCTCTTCAGATCCATCTTTTGAAGACTTGAACGAGTCGGCCATAAACACAACAAACAAGAGCAATAGGAGCAAGGAATCCATACGCGAAATACCCGGAACGCCCATTTCGCCCACCAATCCAAATCCGTTATACAGAAGAAGAAGCAAGAACACCGAAACGCCCAAAGCAAACGGAATGTCCTTACTGATATTACTGCGCGTAAATCCAATGGGAGATATCAATGCCGTAACACCTAATATGAGCAATATATTACAGATGTTGGATCCCGTAACATTACCCAAGGCCATATCACCATGACCACCAACGGCCGCAATTGCACTTGACACCAATTCCGGCATCGACGTACCGATACCCACAATCGTCATACCGATTATAAACTCACTAATACCATATCGACGAGCTATTCCTGAAGCTCCATCAACCAACCAATCCGAACCCAACAGAATCAACACAAGGCCAGCTACAATAATAAGAACATCTGCAATCATAGTAATATAGAATAATAATTATCATGAATCAATATTCAACGTATTTCTTTTCCGAATGGCGTCAGCGCCAACAACGCCAACTTGAAATGCTGAACTCCAAACGGTACGCCAACAATGGTAACACAAAACAGAAGTCCAAACATCGCGTGGCAGAGAGCCATTTCAAATCCACCAAACACAATCCACAGTATATTGAGGGACAAAGACCAACAGCCCATCCGTCCACCCCTATCGACCACATCGTGTCCGAAAGGCCACAAGGACAGACCTGCCAATTTGAACAGTTGCACTCCCACGGGGATACCCACAATTGTCGCGCAATAGCACAAAGCCAACAAGGCATATCCCAACGACATGAAGAGACCACCAAAGATAAACCAGATCAAGTTTCCTAAAAATGACATAGCAAGATATTATTTATTAGTTAACAGCGCTTCATTTATAAAAACGATGCAAAGGTACGAAAAACTTTCCCATTTCAGCACATCATAAAAAAAACTTGCAATAAATTTGTTTATTCAAAAAACATCACGTACCTTTGCACTCGCAAAACCAAAGGGTACCTTGGCCGAGTGGCTAGGCAACGGTCTGCAAAACCGTGTACGGCGGTTCGAATCCGCCAGGTACCTCAAAAGAACAAGAGGCTCGTGCTTCTTGTTCTTTTTTTGCTTTGGGCCTAATCCTCACCGCAAATGAGTCGCAAGTTACACTATTCACCCAAATCATTTGCAGCAATTCGTTTTTCTTGTTAATTTTGCATTTTGCTAACACTTCTATTACACAGCATCATGAAACAATTCACAAAAAGCCAAGCACCCGTATTAGGTACCCTCGCTTTAGCGAGCCTTACTGCCTGTGCAGGAGGCGACAAGAAGCAAGAGACAGCAGTTCCCGAACAGCCGATGAACATCCTCTTCATCATGTGCGATGACCACTCGTACCAAACCATCAGCGCTTACGATCAACGCTACATCAAAACCCCCAACATTGACCGTATCGCCAACGAAGGCGTACGCTTCACCAACAGCTTTGTAGCCAATTCCATAAGTGGTCCCAGCCGCGCTTGTATGCTCACGGGAAAACATAGCCATGCCAATGGATTCACCAACAATAGCACCTGGTTTGACGGTTCGCAGCTCACCTTCCCTAAGCTACTGCAAGAGGTCGGCTACGAGACCGCCGTTGTAGGCAAGTGGCACTTAGCCTCTAACCCTACAGGTTTCAACTACTGGGATATCCTCATCGGCCAGGGAGAGTACTACGACCCCTACTTCATCCGCAATGGAGAGAAGATACAACGTGAGGGCTACGCTACCAATATCACCACCGATGTAGCCATCAATTGGCTCGACAGTTTGCGCAATCCCGAGAAACCTTTCTGTTTACTCCTCCACCACAAGGCACCGCATCGTACCTGGATGCCCGACACCTGCGACCTCGAGCTCTTCAGCGATTCCAACTTCCCTGTTCCCGAAACCTTCTACGACAACTACGAAGGCCGTCTTGCCGCACAACAGCAAGGCATGAGCATAGCCAAAGACATGAGCATCGTATATGACCTCAAGATGGCCGACCGCGAGAACGAGCTTCACAGTGCCTACGAGGGTTGGGGACGCGAGATGTACCGCCAACGTATGCGTCCCGAGATACAGGCTGCCTGGGATCGTCACTACGACCCCGTGATTGCCGACTTCAAGGCACGCAACCTCTCGGGCAACGAGCTCGCCGAGTGGAAGTTCCAACAATACATGCGTGACTACCTGCGCGTCATCACCTCTGTAGACCGCAACATCGGTATTGTACTCGACTATCTCGAGAAGGAGGGATTGCTCGACAACACCATGATTGTCTACACCTCTGACCAAGGATTCTATATGGGCGAACACGGTTGGTTCGACAAGCGCTTCATGTACGAAGAGTCATTCCGCACTCCCCTACTCGTCCGTTTGCCTGGAGGCAAGAAAGGCGATATCACCCAACTCGTACAGAATATCGACTATGGTCCCACCTTCCTCGACCTTGCAGGTGTAGAGGTTCCTGAAGAGATGCACGGAGAGTCATTCCTCCCCTTGCTCAAGGGTGAGAAGGCCGAGTGGCGCGATGCCCTCTACTACCACTTCTACGAGTATCCAGCCGAGCACTCGGTAAAGCGCCACTATGGCGTACGTGATGGTCGCTACAAGCTCATTCACTTCTACAATGACATTGACACATGGGAACTATATGACTTGAAAGAAGACCCCAACGAGCTCAACAACCTCTATGGTCAACCTGGCACCGAGCGCATCACCAAGCGTATGATGAAAAAGCTTGCCGCACTACAAGAACAGTACGACGATCCCATCCGCAATAAGGAATAAGAGAGCTATTCCAACCATTAGGAAAAACCTCATAAAAAGCACTATTTCACAGAGTAGTGCTTTTTTTTCATAATTATCTCCACTATTTGTTGGCACATTTACTTTTTTAACATATATTTGCAAACCTATCTATGATTACATGTAAATCTATATAAAAAAAGACAAAACAACTATGGAAAAGAGTGAAAAAAGTTGGTTAGCCACATTGCTACTGTGTTGGTTCTTGGGAGTCTATGGAATTCATAGTTTTTATGCAGGAAATACCGCAAAGGGTGTCGTCCAGCTTTTGACCGGTTGTGGTTGTGGCATTTGGTGGTTGATTGACCTTATCATGATTCTACTAAAAAAATATACCGACGGAGAGGGAAAGATTATCTGCAACGATTAGTTCACCTTGCAAACTGAGAGATTCTCCGGATATTCTTTAAAAAAAGCCCTCTTTTATTGCATTGCATACTTTTTTAACATATATTTGCAGACGCATAAGAGAATTATATTTATTTGTTCAACTTAATATTTTATTACAATTATGGAAAAGAGTGAAAAAAGTTGGTTGACCGCACTTTTGTTGTGCTGGTTCTTGGGCGCTTTCGGTGTTCATAGTTTCTATGCAGGAAAGACCGTTAACGGTATCATCCAGCTTCTGACTTGCGGTGGTTGCGGTGTTTGGACATTGATCGACCTCATTACCATCATCATGAAGAAGTACACCGACGCTGAGGGTAAGGTTATCTGCGAGTAATTTAATCAGCGTGAAAATCAATAAAGGTGGCAAATCGGTGAACCATTTTGTGTGGTTGCTGATGATTGCCACCTTTATTTTGCTTATCAACTACCTCATATTTGACACTCTCTACCTGAAGTGCCTCATCAAAGAGCTAACGGGATATGACTGTCCCGCATGTGGTGCTCAACGTGCAGTAACATCCCTATTCGCAGGAGATTTTCACAGCGCTTTTTGGTACAATCCCTATTTAATTATCCTCGCTCCCGTCCTCATCGTTTGGGCCAGTGTTTCCCTATTCAAGAAGAACAAGGGCATTCAAGCCAAGGGAGTATGGCATTACGTCCTTTTAGCCGTACTTGCATCCTTGATGATCGTATGGACAATCGTCCGCAACCTCCCTATGTGGAAAGATTTCGTTGAAGCACAATTGGCTTTATAAAATAGGCCATATTCAAGGAAAATCTCCGATAAATTTGCATTTCCGTTCAGCATATACTAATTTTGTACTTAATATACATATATTGGGTACAATATGAACAGACTATTCAATCGCATATTACTGATAACTGCTTTAGCCCTTTCCACCCAGTGGACCGCAGCACAAACAGAACAATACTTTCTACACACCGTCACCAAAGGACAAGGATTATACTCCATCTCTCGTATGTATGGCGTAACGGAGGCTGACATCATCAGGCTCAACCCTGGGAGTGAGGTGGTCATAAAAGCGGGTGAGCAGTTGCGTATCCCCCAAAGCAAGCCAGCGCAAGCAAATGCTGAATCTCTGCAAAAAAGCACGACGAACGAACTATTCCACACCATCAAAACC
Organism: Bacteroidaceae bacterium; assembly: GCA_045655845.1. Lineage (GTDB taxonomy): Bacteria > Bacteroidota > Bacteroidia > Bacteroidales > Bacteroidaceae > UBA1189. The sequence continues at coordinate 1,775 of JAZOPX010000084.1, read as the reverse complement.
GGTGAAACGTTGTATAGACTAACCGTCATCTATGGTCTCACAGCACGAGAGATATGCAATGCTAATCCTGGCCTGAGCGCCGAGAACTTCAAAGTTGGTCAGGTCGTCATCATTCCCGAGAAGAAAGACTCCCAGCAAGAGTCCATAGTCCCTAAGGAAACTGAGCCCAAGCCACAAGCCACCACAGCCAACACCCAGCCTCAAGAGACTCAACAGCAGAAATGCCGCATTGAGCACAAGGTAAAGCGCAAGGAGAACATCTACCGCATCAGCCGTATGTATGGTATCACCGAACTTGAGCTTGTCAATGCCAATCCCGAGTTGCGCGAGCGCAAGATGCGGACAGGCGAGATGTTGTGCATCCCCTACCCCAAGGCAGAGCAAGCCCAGCAGCAGCCCACTCCCCAAAAGCAAGAGAAGGAGACACCAGAGATTATTGTCATCCCCACAGACGAAGACCTCTTTGCTGAATTGAAAAGCGAGCCACAACAGATAGAGCAGATAAAGGCTGCGGTAATACTCCCGCTCATGCTAGCTGACAGCGTATCTATCGAACAGATGAAGATGGTGGAGTTCTACGAAGGCATCCTGCTTGCGCTGGATAGCCTGAAGAAGCAAAACATATCGGTAGACCTGCATGTCTATGACTCGGGTAATAAATGGGAATCCATAAAGCCCATCTTGTCTAAACCTGAGATGCGGGACATGAACCTCATTATCGGCCCCGTGCACGACACGCACATAGCCGAGGCTGCAGCGTTTGCCGACACCATGGGTATAAGAATGGTTGTCCCCTTTGCCCGACAGGTCGATGAGGTATTCACCAATCCCTACATTTATCAGGTAAACACCCCACAGAGCTATTTTTATTCCGAGGTGTACGACCGCTTCTTCATGCAGTTTCCCCAGCCCAACGTTATTTTCTTCGAATCTCCTGATGAAGAGGACGATGGCATGATCGAAGGTTTTAAGCGCGAGCTTACTTACCGGGGAGCGCCCTACACCGTACTGCTTGCCGACACTGCGACAAACAAGGACACCATCTTGACCTGCCTGGATATCGAGCGGGAGAACATCCTTATGATGACCTCAGAGAAGAGTGGCAGCTTGAACAATATGACACCCGTATTCCAGTTGGTCGTACGCGACACAGCGGCAACAAAGTTCGACGTCCACCTCTTCGGCTATCCCCAATATCAGGTATACACCAACAACCATTTGGCTTCATTCTATGAGATAGACACCTATTTCTATTCATCGTTCTACACCAATAACCTGTTGCCCGCAGCCAAGGAGTTTCACCAGAAGTATCGCCGCACCTATAGCAAGGAGATTGTAAACCGCTACCCCAAGTATGCCATTTTGGGATTCGACGTAGCCTACTATTTCTTGAGTGCGATGCACCGGTACGGCACTGACATCGATAATCGGATGAGTGAGATGGAGTACACCCCCCTGCAGACAGGATTCAAATTTGAGCGAGTAAACAATTGGGGCGGATTCATCAATCGCAAAGTCTTCCTTGTACATTTCTCGAGAGACTACGAACTACAAACCATAGACTTTGACTGATGAAACGCTTTCTCCTACCCCTCATATGCTTATTGCTGAGCGCTGCATCGTTTGCTCAAGTGGGCGAGTTGCGCAGCAATCTCGCTGTAGGCTTCAATGGAGGATATAACCTCAGCCGTGTGGACTTCAGCCCCACCATCAAGCAAGAGCTTCAGCCAGGCCTGACAGGCGGTGTCACCCTGCGCTACACCACAGAGAAGTAC
>JAZOPX010000083.1:0-3597 GCA_045655845.1 Bacteroidaceae bacterium | reverse complement strand
TTCATGGTGGAGCGAGGCGACAAGATTGCCTTCGTGGGCCGTAACGGTGAGGGTAAGAGTACGATGGTCAAGAGCATCATGGGCGAGATACCCTACGACGGCACGATCACCCTCGGTCACAACGTACAGATAGGCTACTTTGCCCAGAACCAGGCATCGCTCTTAGATGAGGAACTCACCGTGTTCCAGACCATCGACGATGTGGCCAAGGGCGAGATACGCAACAAGATACGCGACCTGCTGGGTGCCTTCATGTTTGGCGGCCCCGAAGAGTCGATGAAGAAGGTGAAGGTACTCTCCGGCGGTGAGCGTACCCGACTGGCTCTGCTCAAACTGTTGCTCGAACCTGTCAACCTGCTCATCCTCGACGAGCCCACCAACCACCTCGACCTCAAGACCAAGGATGTGCTCAAGCAGGCCCTACAGGACTATGACGGCACACTCATCCTCGTGAGCCACGACCGAGACTTCCTCGACGGACTCGTAACCAAAGTCTACGAGTTTGGCCACCAAAAGGTGCGCGAGCACCTCTGCGGTGTATACGAATTCCTGGAGACAAAGAAAATGGAGAATCTGCAGGAACTGGAAAGGAAGAACGCGTAACCCTGCCTACATCCCCCCAAAACATCCATTATCCCGAGCAGAGCGAATCCCATCCCTCCTGCTCGGGATAATGGTGTAATATAGTATCTTCTAAGCGTTTGTTAACGAACTTTACCAATAAATCGTGAGGAGTAAATAGTGACTATTTCAGATTTTTTTCGTACCTTTGCACGAAATTTCGCCGTAACAGCAATTGTGTTATTATACAACGAGAAAAAAGTATAAGAAAACTGATGAAAGCCAACAAAATTCTATTTATCACCCAAGAGATTACTCCGTTCACGGAAAGTAGCGCCATTGCCGACAACTGCAGAGGTTTGCTGAAAGGAATTCAAGAAAAAGGACACGAGATTAGGACCTTTATGCCCAAGTGGGGCAGCATCAATGAACGCCGCAACCAACTGCACGAGGTGATACGCCTTACTGGCATGAACATTGTCGTAGACGATACCGATCATCCGCTCATCATCAAGGTGGCTTCCATGCCCGCATTGCGTACTCAGGTATTCTTTATCCTCAACGAGGACTACTTCCGCAACCACTTGAACACACGAGACGAGAACGGCAAGGAGTATCCCGACAATGACGAGCGCACCATCTTCTTTGCACGCAGTGTACTTGAGACGGTAAAGAAGCAGTCATGGTATCCCGAAATCATACACTGTCATGGCTGGATTGGCGCACTTGTAGGTCTCTACATCAAGACCTTCTACAAGGACGAACCCGCCTTCCGTAACACAAAGTTCGTATATTCGCTCTACGATGATGCCTTCAGTGCGTCGTTCCCCGAGAACTACCTCAAGAAGGTTATCATAAGAAATATGGAAGAGGTGGATTTCAGCGACATCACAACCGCTGTCAACTATCAGGAACTCACCAAGCTTGCTATCAAGTGGGCCGACGGCGTTGTCCTGAACAGCGAAAACATAGACCCTGCTTTGGTAGAGTACGCACGTTCACTCGACAAGCCTATGCTCGAATATCAAACTGGCGCTGAGTATGCAAACGCATGCCACGAGTTCTACGAGCAACTGCACGATTAACACGAGCTCATTTCCTCTTATACAAAAGAATGAAGAAATATTTTGCTTACATAACAGCCCTGCTCCTCTGCCTCGTCTCTTGCGATGAGAATACAGGGACATTGGGTGGTAGCATCGTCCCCGATCACGATGTCATATCCATTGATACAGCTTCTTATGAGGCCACCTCAAGGTCCATAAGTGTAGACTCTGTCATCAATAAGACCAGCAAGGTATACCTTGGGCGCTTTACCGACCCGCAAACGAACTCTATGTTCGAGGCTGACTTCATCACCCAGTTCAATTGCGAAGAGGGAGGACATGTATTCCCCCAGAACACGACTGAGGAAGATATCGTAAAGGTAGAGTTGCGATTATTCTTCAACAATTACTTCGGCGACCCCAACAACACGATGACAGCTGAGGTATATGCACTGAACAACACCTTGCAGGAGGGGAAAAGATACTACACCGACCTTGACCCAGAGCTGTTCTACAATCCCGACAGCCTGTTAGCCACTGAGGTGTATACCGCAACGGACTACACGCTGGAGGACAGCAAGCTGAACGACTCGGAGCACTATCCCAACGTTGTCATTTCGCTCCCGAAAGAGATTGGAGCAGAAATCGTCCGTAAGTATCAAGACCACCCCGAATACTTCGCCAACGCCTCCAACTTCATCGAGAACGTCTGCAGTGGGTTCTATGTAAAGGCAGCACAAGGAGATGGTACCATACTCTACATCGACCAGGCCAATCTGAATGTCTACTTCCTGGACTCAAAGACTGATTCCGTTTTCGTCACCCAATTTGCTGGAACCGAAGAGGTTTTACAGGCCAACCGCTTCTACACCGACAAGCACAGCGTAGACTCTCTCGTAGAGGAAACAGCACATACCTACCTGAAGACCCCCGCAGGCATCTTCACAGAAGTCACTCTCCCCGTCGACACAATCATGGCTAACAACGACAGCATCAATGCAGCCAAGATTATCTTCGACTGTTATTATGACAATAACGATACGGAGTATAAGTTTGGCACGCCACAAACACTTCTGATGGTACACAAGGACGACATGCACTCGTTCTTTGAGAAAAACAAGTTGACAGACAATATCAGCTCTTTCCACTCCACATACAACAGCAAATACAACCGCTATGAATATAACAATATCGCACGCCTTATCACCTATTGTTATAGCAAGAAAGGACTGTCTGAGGATTGGAACAAGGTTGTATTGATTCCCGTCACAACGATTCTTGACTCAAGCAACTACATCGTCAACTTCCGTCACGATTTCAGTCTCAACTCCATACGCCTTGTAGGAGGGAAAGACAAGATTAAGATTCGAGTAATTACGAGTAAGTTCAACTAATACGACAAACTCGAGCGTTCGATATCAGATGCGGGGCAATCAACCATTGTCCCGCATTACTTTTTTCATTCTGCCATAGCCATCGAAGGCCTTCTTGACAGACAGCCGAATGGCGATTATCAGCGAGAGCATAGAAGCCGACATAGTGACTACCACAATCATAATCTGATACTTGATAGCCACCTCGGGGGTACTTCCTCCCAATATCTGACCAATCATCGTACCAGGTAGTGACACGAGTCCCATCACCGCCATATTGGCAATTGTTGGACTGAACGACTTTGATATAGCCTGGCGAATGAAAGGAGCCAACGCCTCGTTCTGCGAAGCGCCATTTCCCAACAGGAAATAATAGAGATTTTCCTCACGTTGCAACGTTGAATAAAAGGTACCTACAGCAATCACATTGACCGTAAGCATATTACCCAACAGAATACCCATGATAGGGATAAAATATTGCGCACTAAAGATATTATTCAACTGTAACACGACACCCAAGAAATACAATCCCACAAGAACACTCGCCATCACAAAACCCACGATGAGCGGCAACGTGAGCACACCACGTCGCACACGAGAAGTCGGAGGCCAAGCGG
>JAZOPX010000082.1:0-8812 GCA_045655845.1 Bacteroidaceae bacterium | reverse complement strand
GGTGATGTTGATGTCCTTCTCCTCGCCGGCGGTCATGCCAACGACCTGCTCTTCAAAACCGGGAACGAACTGACCGGAACCCAGCTTCAGATCAAAAGCTTCACCCTTGCCGCCCTCGAAAGCGACGCCATTGTCGATCACGTCGCTGCGCTTCATGCGGCAGGTCACCGTGCTGTCCACGATGATGGTGCGCACCAGGTCGCCCACATCGGCTGTCTCACCGCCCGTAGCATATACGCCTACGCCCATCTCGCGTAGCTCGGCCAACAGCTCGTCGGTACCATTGATGATCGCCGAGATTACCTCGCCGGGGATCAACAGCTTGTTACGTCCTATGGTCGATGACACGAGGATGTTATCCGTAGCGCCCACGCACAGCAGGTCGTCAATGTTCATGATGAGCGCATCCTGTGCTATGCCTTTCCATACTCCCAGGTCACCTGTCTCCTTCCAGTAGAGGTATGCCAGTGACGACTTGGTGCCAGCGCCGTCAGCATGCATGATATTGCAGTACTCCTCATCTCCTCCCAACAGGTCGGGGATGATTTTGCAGAATGCTTTGGGGAAAATACCTTTGTCGATGTTTTTGATGGCGTTGTGTACATCCTCCTTTGAGGCCGATACGCCGCGCATCATGTAACGTTGGTTGCTCATGTCTATAGAGTTTATTGTTTGTTTTGTTTGGAGAGACAAAGATAGTGTAAAAAAACGAGATATCTTCAGCCTTGGTAACATTTATTTTCTTTTATAAAGAAATTGTTAGAATATTTGCAATATATTGAAATAAAGTCTAAATTTGTTGGTTGACAGGCGTGCTTTATATACGTTTGTTGCCCCGTTTTGTACGATGAGTACAGCGAGAATTGAACAAGGATTGATGTATAATTGCCTGAAACCCACGCTTATAGCTGCGTTTCAGGGAGCCAAGAGAACGGCCTTTTTATAGGTTAAAGGTGAGAGGTTAAAGGTGAAAGGTGAACCCCATAACCCATACCCCCATAACCCATAACCCCATACCACCCCATGTCACCTTCCTGGTATGCCATGAGTGCCACGTTTGGTCGTGCGTTGAAGGCCAAGGAGTACCTTGAGTCCCATTCGCTTCGTTGCTTCATCCCCATGCGGTATGAGGTGGTCAGCAGCAGGCAGGGCAAGGAGCGTCGTCTCGTCCCCGCGATCAACAACCTGTTGTTCGTCTATGCCGAGCGCGAGCAGTTGCAGTCGTTGAAGTCCGAGGTTCCCTATCTGCAGTACCTCACCCGTCCCGAGGCCGGTCGTCGTGTACCCATTGTCGTTCCCGACCGTCAGATGGAGCAGTTCATCACCGTCTGCGACAGTTACAATGAGAAGCTCGTCTACCTCACCCCCGACGAGATAGACCTCGCCAAGGGCACCCCCGTTCAGATTGTCGGTGGCGCGTTCGATGGGGTCGAGGGCACCTTTGTCAAGGTCGAGGGCATCCGCAACCGCCGTGTGGTCCTCCTCGTCCCCGGCATCGCCGCTGTCGTCATTGCCGACATCACCCACGGCTGCCTAAAGTTGCTCTAGCCTTTGGCTGCGAGCAACGGGTTATAGGTTAAAGGTTATAGGTTAAAGGATGAAAGGTTAAAGATTAAAGGTGAATCCCATAACCCCATAACCCAAACTCAACCGCCAACAGCCAACAGCCAACCGACGAACGCAGCGAGAGCAGAGATAAGCTCGCTTAATCTATGCCGAGCAAGGAGGAGGAAAAGACTGCATTGCAGGATTAACAGCCAAAAGCCAACCGCTCACAGCTCACTCGCAACTTTCATCTTTCATCTTTCATCTTTCAACTCTCAAAGGCTCACAGCTCACTGAATAAGAAACTAAAAAACTTTATAACAATGCTGGGATTTTTATCAAGTATTACCGGATGGTATTTTACTAAGAAAGCCCTTCCCTATTGGGGAGTTCTGATGTTAGACAGCCTTATCGTACTTTTCGCCTTCCTGTTGGGCGCATGCGTCGAGTTGCGAGGCGAGGTATTACATACGTCAGGCACCGTAGCCGTTATGTCGCTGCTGTGCGTGTTGCTGTTCGTCATCTCGTTCCGCATCTTCCGCACCTACTCGGGCATCATCCGCTACTCCTCGTTCATCGACCTTCAGCATGTGGTGGCCGCCACAGCGTTGGGTTCGTTGTTCATGGGTGTGGCGTCGTGGGCGTTGTCCCATTTTGCTCAGCTCGACGTGTTGGGCTTCTGGGGTATCGGCACCCTCTTCCTGGTGTCCACCCTGCTCATGTGGTTCATGCGTATCTTGGTGAAGATCCTGTTCGAGAATTTCCGCATCGACCTCGCCACCCCCGTCGCCATCTATGGCACCAAGGCCGGTGGTGTCAGCCTTGCCAATAGCCTCTCCTCCGTCAACAATAAGGAGTATCGCCTCATGGCCTTCATCTCCGACACCACCGAGATGGAGAACTCCACCCTCCTGGGTCGCAAGGTCTTCCGCAACGTTCCCGGCATTGCCGAGCGTATGCAGCGTCTGGGTGTCAAGGCCCTCCTCGTGTCGCCCCTCAAGAGCACCCTGTTCCGTCAGAACACCGCCATGGTCGACGAGTTTCTCAGTGCAGGCATCAAGATCATGATGATGCCCGCTGCCGAGGAGTGGGATGGCAATACCGAGCTCACCCACCAGAGCCTCCACGAGGTCGATATCGAAGACCTCCTTCCACGCGAGAAGATCGAGGTCGACATGGATGCCATCGGTGCCCTGCTCACAGGCAAGCGCATCCTCATCACCGGCGCTGCCGGCTCCATCGGTTCCGAGATGGTGCGCCAGATAGCCATCTACAAGCCCGCCCTGATGATCCTCATCGACCAGGCCGAGACCCCCATGCACGATATCCGCCTCATGATGTCTCGTCAGTACCCCGATGTACCATGCGAGACCATCGTCAGCAGCATCTCCAATGCCCCGCACATGGAGAGCCTCTTTGCTGCTCACCGTCCCCACTATGTGTTCCATGCCGCAGCCTACAAGCATGTGCCCATGATGGAAGACAACCCCGGCATCGCCGTGCAGAACAACATCTATGGCACCCGCGTCATGGCCGATCTCGCCGTCCGCTACGGCACCCTCAAGTTCGTGATGATCTCCACCGACAAGGCCGTCAACCCCACCAATGTCATGGGTTGCAGCAAGCGCATCTGCGAGATCTATTGCCAGTCGCTCAACAAGGCCATCGTCGAGGGCCGCGTCCAGGGTGTCACCCAGTTCGTCACCACCCGCTTCGGCAACGTCTTGGGCAGCAACGGTTCCGTGATCCCCATCTTCAAGGAGCAGATCCGCAAGGGCGGTCCCATCACCGTCACCCACCCCGACATCATCCGTTTCTTCATGCTCATCCCCGAGGCCTGTAAGCTCGTCCTCGAGGCCGGCACCATGGGTAAGGGCGGTGAGATCTTCGTGTTCGATATGGGCTCCCCCGTCCGCATCGTCGACCTCGCCCAGCGCATGATCCGTCTCTCCGGTGCTCAGGGCATAGAGATCAAGTTTACCGGTCTGCGCGATGGTGAGAAACTCTACGAGGAGGTGCTCAACGATGCCGAGCAGACCAAGCCCACGCACCATCCCAAGATTATGATTGCCTCCGTGCGCGAGTACGACTATGAGGAAGCCCGTCGTAACGAAGAGGCTCTCCTCGAAGCCTCCCGCACCTTTGATGACATGGCCATTGTCAAACTCATGAAGCAGATCGTCCCCGAGTACAAGAGCCGCTGCTCTAAGTACGAAATTCTTGATTAGTCTTTAGTAGAAAATAATATGAAATTCATCGAAAAACGTTATCTCCTGCCATTTATCTTGGTCACCTCCCTGTTTGCATTATGGGGATTTGCCAATGATATCACCAATCCCATGGTCGCTGCCTTTCAGACCCTCATGGAGTTGTCCGTAGGTAAGGCCTCGCTCATCCAGTTTGCCTTCTATGGAGGTTATGCCACGATGGCTATTCCCGCCGCACTCTTTGTGCGCAAGTACAGTTACAAGGCAGGCATCCTGCTTGGCTTACTGTTGTATGCCATCGGTGCCTTCCTTTTCATTCCTGCCGCTGCTTACCAGCAGTTTGGTTTTTTCTGCCTGTCACTCTATGTGCTCACTTTTGGTCTTGCCTTTCTGGAGACTACGGCTAACCCCCTCATTCTTTCCCTAGGAAGTAAGAATACTTCTACGCGTCGTCTTAACCTAGCTCAGGCTTTTAATCCCATAGGCTCCGTCTGCGGTATGCTTGTTGCTTCAAATCTAGTGTTACCCAAACTCATCTCCGACCGTCGTGATGCAGCGGGTGACATCATCTTCTACGGGCTTAGTGAGGCCGAGAAGGCCTCCATTCGTCTTCACGACCTTACCATTATCCGCAATCCCTATGTCATTATCGGTCTTGTCGTGTTGGCCGTAGGCATCATCTTTGCCATTGCCAAGCTGCCCGACACCCGTCCTCAGGGCAAGGCATGCAGCACGCGTGAGACACTGCGTCATCTTTGGAGCAACCGCCCCTATTGCTATGGCGTTTTGGCTCAGGTGTTCTATGTGGCTGCGCAGATTATGGTGTGGACCTTCATCATCCAGTATGCTGAGTTTCTCGGCTTCGACAAGGCCACCGCGCAGCGCTACAATATCATCGCTATGCTCATGTTCCTGGGTGGTCGTTTCGTCTCCACGATGTTGATGCACTTCATCAACTCCCGTCTCATGTTGGCCCTCTTTGGAATAGGAGCCACAGTGGCTACCCTTGGTGCCATCTTCATCGTTGGCCTTCCAGGCTTGTATTGCCTTATCGCCATCAGTTTCTTCATGTCTTTGATGTTCCCCAGCATCTATGGCATTGCTATGGAGAATGTCGATGCCAACGATACCACCCTTGGTGCTGCCTTCTTGGTGATGGCCATTGTGGGCGGTTCTATCATGCCTCCCCTTCAGGGAATGATAATCGATCAGGGTATCCTCTTCGGCTATCCTGCAGTCAATATCTCCTTCGCTCTTCCGCTTCTATGCTTTGTTGTAGTCACTTCTTATGGTATCTACACCTACTGCCTCCGACGTTTCAGATTAAAATTTAAGAAATAGAGGTGGTTGTCTGTGAAAGGTTTTGTAGCGACAATGTCACTCTTCTACACACTAAACTCTAAATAATAAAACACTAACCAATATGTCTAAAAAAGTTTTCGTCTCCGGCTGTTATGACCTCCTCCACAGCGGTCATGTGGAGTTTTTCAAGCAAGCCTCTCAGTTTGGTGACCTCTATGTAGGTATCGGCTCCGATGCCACCTATTTGGAATACAAGCACCGTAAGCCCATGTTCCCCCAGGAGGAACGCCTGTTTATGGTCAAGAATATCAAGGCCGTCAAAGAAGCCTATATCAACGAAGGTAGCGGCGTCATCGACTTCATCCCCACGCTCGACCTCGTCAAGCCCGACATCTTTGTTGTCAATGCCGAGGGCGGCAGTGCCACGAAGCGTCAGCTCTGCGAGGAGCGCGGCATCCAGTATATCGAGCTTGAGCGCACCCCCCATGCAGGCCTCGAGGCCCGCAGTTCCAGTTCCCTGAAGGCCGCCCTCAGCACCCAGGAGGCCAACAGCCAACAGCCAACAGCCAATGCGGGCATTCCCACCCGCCTCGACCTCGCTGGCACCTGGATCGACCAGCCCTATGTCAGCCAGTACCATCCCGGCTGGGCCATCACCATCTCGTTGGAGCCCACCTTCGAGGTGCGCGACCGCTGCGGCCTGAGCACCTCTACTCGTAAGATGATACAGAAGATATGGCCCGTCAAGCTCCCCAAGATGGATCCCGAGATGTTGGCTCGTCTCGTCTTCTGCTTCGAGAACAACCCCGAGCGTGAGGACGGACACATCTCAGGTGCTCAGGACTCCATCGGTATCTGTGTCCCTGGCCTCTGCCGCCACTACTACGACAACAACTTCTGGCCCAAGAAGGTCGAGAGCACCAATGACGAGATGACCCTCCGCTTCCTCGAAGAGCACCTCGTGATGATCCCCATCGATCCCCGCAAGCCCGGCTGCTCCGTTGTCGAGGGCAAGGATATCACCCCCGCCAAGGTCAAGGCCCTTGCCGATGCCGCCGACGCCTGCTGGAGCGCCATCCTGAAGAAGGACCTCACCGCCTTTGCCGCAGCCTACCGTGCCTCCTTCGAGGCCCAGACCGCTATGTTCCCCGGCATGATCAAACCCACCTACTTCCCTGCTAATAGCCAAGAGCCAAATGCTAATAGCTATATTGCTGAAGCGATTACTCGCTACAGCAATCTTCACGACGTCCTCGCCTGGAAGATGCCCGGTGCCGGCGGCGGCGGCTACCTCGCCCTCGTTGTTACCGATGCCAAGCAGTTCATCGCCCAACACCCAGAAGCGTTCGAACTTCACATTCGTAGGGAATAGCTAACAGCGCGACCTTGTCGCCATGCCATCACGTTGATTAATTATCTACACGTCGATTATTTATCGTCAAAAAAAATGTTGCTCCTTTTGTGTCTCTCAATTCGAGAAAAGTTGTATCTTTGTTGTTGTAAAAGTCTGACCATAATATCATTGTCATGAATACCACTAATGATTATTTGCAGAAGTTGCGAGCCTATAAGGCGGCCAAGGCCTCCGTATATGGAATCTCTCGTATTGGTATCTTTGGTTCTGTTGCTCGTGGTGAGCACACCGAGGGGAGTGATATTGATGTGTGTGTGGATTTGCTGCATCCCTCATTGTATTATATGGTGCATATCAAGGAAGAACTCCAGCAACTTTTCGGTTGTTCAGTCGATATCATCCGTATCCGTCCCGAGATGGATGCATTGTTAAAGCGTGACATTATGAAGGAGAGTATCTATGCATAAGGCTGAGTATGTGCTTTCTGCACTAAAGAAGATAGAGCAGACTGTGGCTCGTGTTATTGCCAATTCAGAGCAGATAACATCATATAATTATTATTATCTTTCTCCTGCAGGCATGGAGCGCTTAGAGAGTACTTGTATGTTGTTGATAGCCATCGGTGAGAGTCTCAAAGGCATTGATAAACTTACCAATAAGGAGTTCCTTCCTCTATATCCTGAGGTGGATTGGAAGGGCGCAATGGGTATCCGTGATATTATTGCTCATCATTATTTCGAATTGGATGCAGAAGTCGTGTTTGATGTTGTGAAAAACGAATTTCCCAAGTTGCATGCTACAATTTCACGCATGATATCCGATGTAGAGGCTGAACCAGCGTAGCGCGTGCATTCTGTGTGCGATACCAGCAAGGGCGCAGCGACTTGCCGATTCGTGTGATTCGTGCAATTCGTGTTCTACAAAAAAGACATATCATTCGCGTTTAATTATCAGACCACTAATCTCACGGATCTCACGAATATTCATATCTCACTTCGTTCGTATGTCCTATCCGGAGGCCAGCAAGGGCGTAGCGACTTGCCGATTCGTGTAATTCGTGCAATTCGTGTTCTACAAAAAAGACATATCATTCGCGTTTAATTATCAGACCACTAATCTCACGGATCTCACGAATATTCATATCTCACTTCGTTCGTGTTTCCCCATCCGGACGGCCAGCACCAGCGCAGCGCGTGCAAAGATCCGTGTAAATCCGTGCAAATCTGTGGGAGAAGCAAGGTTATCCGTGAGCGCCAACACCCCGGAGGCAATTCAGAATTAATGAATTCAAAATTCAGAATTCTCAAACGTTTTCGTCCACGCGCGCGTTCTCTCTAACAGCCAACAACTAATAGCCAACAGCAGTATAACGATAAATACAAGTCTTATGTCCTCCACCGTATTCAATCCCATCCAGCAACATCTGCTCAAGATGTTTGCGTATGACAATAATGTAGAGCGTCTTACAGAGATTAAAGAACTACTCACCAGGTACTATGCTGAGAAGGTAGATCAGCGTATGAATCAGTTGTGGGACGATGGAACCCTTGACCAAAAGAGATTAGACGAACTTAGAGGTAAGCACCTTCGTACCGAGTTATGAGCAGAATTGTATTAGACACCAATAGTCTCATACAGAGCATACCTCCAAAGAGCGTATATCACGCTATTTGGCAAAGTTTTCTTGATGGTACCAACACCTTGTGTGTCTCCACCGAGATATTGGCAGAGTATGAAGAGATTTTGCAAAGACTGACCGATATTGACACGGCTCAGTTGGTGATTGAGTTGATTGTCAATAACCCTCACACATTGATGCTCTCTCCATACTATAAATTCAATCTTATTACTGCCGATCCTGATGACAATAAGTTTGTTGATTGTGCCATTGTGGCCAGTGCAAAGTATATTGTGACAGAAGACCATCATTATGATGTGTTAAAACGATGTTCATTCCCGAAGGTTGATGTTGTTGATTTGGATACCTTTCTATGTGAAGTGCAACAGTTAAGTCGTTATGGTGTCTCTTCCGCAGATTCTCATCTCCTCAACGAGCCCATCGTCACCTACGGTCAAGAGTAGCGATTCCGTCGCTCGTTTTCGTCATCGTCAACGTTATCGTCTGTTGTCTGTAGTCTGTAGTCTGTAGTCTTTTGTCTGTTGACTAAAGCCCCCGCTCACAGCTCATCGCTCACAGCTCATCGCTCATAGCCATTAACCGTAATCGTTTACCTTTAATCTTTAACCGTTAATCGTTAATAAATATGGATCAGCAACATTTGCAATCTTTCGAAGGTCGCAAGGTCAGGACCGTATGGGACGATGTATCTCAGGAGTGGTATTTTTCGGTCGCTGATGTCGTTGCTGTTTTGACAGATTCGGCTGATGTGAAGCAATATATAAA
>JAZOPX010000081.1:0-29190 GCA_045655845.1 Bacteroidaceae bacterium | reverse complement strand
CGAAGAGGCAGAAACCCTCTTGAGCTTACCCTTGCTGATAGCCAATGCAAAGGGTGAGTTTTCACGTGGCTCTACGGTGAAGGACTCCTTACCATCAGCACCTACAGTGCGGATAGAGCGATACATGTACCAGAACAGTCGGGCAGCCAATCCTTCGGTAGGGGTGAACCAATGGTGACGCTTGAACTTGTCGGCCAACACCTCACCCTCCTTGAGCTTCATCGTAGGCTCATAGGCATAACATGCGCTGATGACTGGCCAGTAGAGCTGACTCCACTTGGCGAAATAGGTTGTATATCCCTTCTGTGTGCGGAAGTACTCTCGGATATAGCTCATCCTTCTAGCAAGGTCGGTAAGCTCACTGCCTAGGGTAGCAGAAGAGGTGGGTAGCTGAAGTGCTGTGTTATCTACCGTGAATTGGTCGATACCATTATTCAGTACATAGTTTCTATGTTTGATAACTTTAAGCGTCTTGGCATATCCGCTATTGACGAGTTGGTCAGAGGTTAAGCCTTTATAAGCACTACCAGCCAAGTCTCTCAGTGAATCGTCCTCAGATGAGCCTACCTTAGTGACGAGCTTACGTGCTGTTTTATAATTATTAGGCTCATTAGTAGCATACACACCATCGCCTAGTGCTGTACCAGCATCGAATACCTTGAAGCCACCTGTATGCTCACCTGACTCTGTACTTGTATCACGGAAAGCCTCGTCTATCAAGTAACTTGTCGTCTTGGTCTCGCCATTCTCTGTGAATGAGAGGTCTCCACGGCTAGTCAGGTTCACTATATCGGCAATGTCGTAGATAGATGTTCCGCTAGAGGTAAGGCCAGCATTATTTGTTGGGTCGAAAAGCGCATACTGCTCATTCCAATCATCCCCACTGCTATTTTCGCGTTGTTGCGCACCCCACTGCCAAGTGTTGAAGTCCTCGGTATCGCTGCTAGCCTTCACATCATCGAGGCTCACCATGAGACGTGTCATCACATCGTTAGGGTCATGCAGCTCGGCAATGATGTTACCGTCCTTATCTCTAGGAGCTACATAGCAGCATACACCTACCACAGTTTTCTCTTCTTCATACTGAGCTGGGCTAGAGAAAGTACCGTCTGCATATACGAAGTCCCCCACTTGGGCTGGGCGGTTCCAGATTTCGATTTCTTTGGTGATTATAATATTAGTGGCGACTCCGTTGCTTTGGTAATAATACGTATTCACTCTAATAGTTACCTTCTTTTCAGTGTTAGAAAGACTATTAATCGTAAGAACACCTGACGTGCTATTCATTACAGCGTTAATGTCACCACCCACACTGTAGCTAATAGATGCTTGAGTGTTTTCATAAATGCTTTGAGGTCTTATCTCAAACTTGAACGTATTTCCTGCTTCTACATAGAAATTACCCTTAATAATAGCTCCATCTGGGTTGAAAGTTCTTGTCGCGTATTCAACCAACAAACCTTTACTATTGACAGAGGTAAGCCTGTCTACGTTACCGAACACCTCCATCAACTTATTCTTATAATCCCAAGTCACGGCAGGGAAGTCAGGGTCATCCTCCTTAATGGCTATCTTACCCTTGAACTCACAAGTGGGAATATTAGTGTACCACATCAACGTCTCGATGTCAAAGTCCTTCCAGTCGATGTTCTCGATGTGGATGGAGGTGAGGTTGGGGGTAGCAAGAGCATGCTGCCTATCATATATACCATTAACGAGAGTCTTTGTATCTATCTGACCAACATTTTCACCGATTCTAAATACTTTCATGCCGTTATACACGTAGTTAGACATCCACAATACAGATAGATTTGGAGCGTGTTCTATATTAACTCGATTAATGTAGTCATTCAAGTAAATACGCATTAAAGAGTTAGTTTTAGGGTATATGATTTCTCTTACACCATAGTACACTGTAACCTCTTGGCATCTAATCAGTAATGACAAATCTATATTAAATGTCTTACTTGTCGGGTATCCTACATAGTGGAATTGAGATATATTCTTCGCATTAATTGTTAAAGATGAGGGCCTAAACACATAGGTACCGCCACCTGAAGTACCTTGAAAGCGAGTAAGTCTCTTACCACTAATCTCAATAACCGAAGTGATGGACTTATCACAAAAATCCCCCAAGTCGGTGTAGTAGTTGACACCCAACAAGCCCATCGTATCATCACCACCTGTAAAGCCCGATACGATATTCACCGTACATGTCTGCTTGGGAGAGGTACGCTGACGAGGTGTGCGCACATTAGCCTCTGTATAGAAGCCGCAAGGGTACATATACTGATGTGGGGTGATGGTAAAGGTTATCGTTGCAGGGTCTCCATTAGGTAGTGGTGCTGCTTGGAACGAAAGTCGCTCCTCAGCATCAAGAAGACCTGTAGAGGTATTCTCACCCTTCAAGCCAAATTCTCCGAACGAAGCAAACGAAGCGAAGTATACTACGCGCTGGTTCATGAACTGCTGCTCATTCTCTACTTGCGAACCGATACTCTGTGAGATGGGACGTACACCACGTGCTCCAGTATGACCCATAAGCTCGGCAAACTCATAGCGGATACGTGCTTGCTCGATGTAGGCTACTTGTGGGAAGTAGTACTGAATGTTGAAGAAGTACTTATGAAGGAATCCCCAAGTAGAAATCTTCTTATCCTTCAATGCCAAGAGATTGTCGCTCTCTCTCACGAGGCTAGAAGCCTTGGTAAGGATGGTCTTCATGAAGGTTGCTCTATCTTCATCGGTATAGGCCTTCTCCACGAAGTTGAAGAGCTGGTTATTCATACCCTCATACAGACACTCTGTAGGCTTGTCGTCAGCATAGGGGAAGAGACGTTCGATGTAGTAGGGCTTGGTGAGATTACCCTTGTTGTTCACGGGGAGGATAGAGTCCATATCGTCACCACTCATATACATGCGGTACACCTCATCGAACTTGAAGTCGTGTCCGAATGATGTAGAGAACCATGAAGCAAAAGCCTCATTGCGCGTCATCGTCTGAGGTATGGGGTCTATCTGATAGTAGGTATTCTTGGATGAGTTGTCCGTACCTGCTAGGAATGCCAATACATACTGATAGCACAAGCGGAGTGACTGCGCTGAGATGAAGTATTCGATATGTTCCTTCATGAACATGGCCATGTCGTTAGCAAAGGCTTCGCTTATCTCTGCATAGTTTGACTTGGTGCGATTGGATATCCATGTAGCTGCTGTGCGTGGGTCTTTCTTGAGGTCTACCATTGCATACTTACCATTTGCTCCGAGGAGTCCAGCATCTATCCATTCGCCCGTAAGGTAGTCGAAGCGAAGGAGTCTGAGAGGAGTACTCTCATCAGCATGGAATGGAGTGGTACACCAATACTTGCATGTACGGTCGAGAGTGGCACTGGAAGCAAAGAACTGAGCCTCTGTCCCCTCGAAATGCTTGATGTTGGTAGAGTTGAGATAGATGAAGTTGTGTATGTCGGCAAAGCGGTTTCGTACATCCTTGGAGGGTGCTTCGTAGACATTTTTTTTACTACCATCTTCTTGCTCTTCCTCGATGGGGTCCATGATAGGCCATCCGTCATCATACTGAGGAGAGTCGAAGCTCTCGGTCTTGCCTGCATCAAAGTCGAAGGCTTGGAAGTAGTCAACAGAGCCATCCTCATTCTTCACTCCATACTTATATCCCTCACCATTGCTGCTATAGGGAATGTTCTTGTCGAATGGGATACGGAAGTCGGTTAGGGGCATATTGTTGTCAGCTCCCTCAAACATGGCAAAGTGCTTATGAAGTCCCTTGACGTATCCCCAAGAGGCTTTATCCATCTTACCTGCTCCATACACACAGAGTCCAGTGTAATAGGGTGTGCCATTGCCATCTTCGCTCTCATCCCAGAACATGAGGAATGGTTCGGTGTGCTTCGCCATTACGGGACGTTGCAAGCCTGCATCCTCGTATTGCTTCTGCAATGGAGTAGCACCACACACAGCGTAATGCAAGAGGTCGTAGGTAGTACAAGCTCCTATGAGGTGTGCTTGCATGGAAGAGGCATAGTTAATCTTCGCTACCTTCTTTTGCGCCAAAGGTGTGTCGGGCGATACTTGATAGCCCATGCCACGATACTTACCATTACCGTCAATCCATCCATCGGGTACGGTAACATAACCATCGGCATAAGCGTAGGCTTTCTCAGTTTGCTCAAAGGGGAAGTTCTTGCCCAAGTTACCACCATAGATGTATGCCTTGTCACCATCAATGCGTACATGGATACTCTCATGGAAGTCCTCTACCTTGACATCAATCATTGCCTCTACCTTGGAATTGTCGTCTTGCTGATTGAACTCCCAATAGGTCTGTGCTGTAGTTCCTTGAGGCTTCCATCCGAGTGCATTGGACTTCTTACAGTTTGTGCCTGAATATTCGGGCATATACTTACCGTCTTGGTCGTATCTGCGATACTCTATCCAACCTGTCTTCTGCGATGAGTTATTGGCATAGTAGGGTCTCTTGCCGTGATAGATGATGTAGTTTAAGCCAGCTGTTTCTGCACCGTCTACTGTGATACGCTGACCGTTAAAGATAGCATTGCGCTGCTTGATACGCATCTTCTCTTCAGTGCTGGCGATAGAGGATAGGTAGTTGCGGTTGAGAAGGTCAATGAGGTTGATACTCTTGCCCTCGTAGGTGGTAAGAGAGTAGATGTCTATATCTGCTCCATCGTTACCTATGATGATAGCTGCGTTGGGGTCGTCACACCATTCAGAGGTCTTGCCATCTCCACTATCGAAGGGTATCTCACGCACTGGGTCTCCATTGAGGAGGATGCGAGCCAGTGACAATATACCATTACTATCTACTTCGCGTGAAGGTTCGTACTTGACATCGGGGACACCTGAAATCTTGGGTTTGACAGCACTCTCTACGTTGAGCGATAGATATTGACGTTCATCTTCGCGCCAAGCAAACATACAGTTGTCAGAATCGTTATAGGTAGCCGTCTTTACCCATCCTTGTAGGGCATTGAGCACAAGTCCACGACCTCCTGTACCACCCGAGATAGATACGATAGGGTCGGTAGTATTGGTTACGTTGCTTACTCGGTAATCGAGGTTAAGGGTCATGTTGGCCTTAGGATTGGTAAGAAACTCCTTCCATACGTTACGCTTGATGACTAGTCGTGTTCCAGCCATCACACGTAGCACCTTGATGCCGTTAGCATCGGTAGTCCACATGGCATTGATACGGTCGGGGTTAGTCCACTCAGCTATGTTCTCTCCGTTAGGACCATAGATATTGAGATAGTCTGAATCCTCATTGCTACGGTTCTTGGGGTCTAGCTTGAAGGTAACACCCGTGATAGGGGTAATGGCATTCTTATTGTCTACGAGAATGTCGAAGTAGCTTATAGTAGCACGGTCGGTATCTATGTATCCGCTCTCAGAAACGAAGTTAGCTCCATCGCGGAAAGCATAGAGTCGTGTGATATAGGAATCGGGGATGCTAGTCTCGTCCTCAGCCTCAATCTCGATGGTAGCCACAAGGGTATTCTTGGATAAAGGCTTGGCTGTGCGGTTGAGGTCAGTGTAGGCATTCTCCTTAGCATCGGTGAGCTTGAAGTTGATGTCCGTATCAGTGCCATCGGGTGAATATACTGCGTAGTCACAGATGGTAGACTGTATGAAGTTGGTTACTTCCGTCTTGAGGTTCTGTACGAGGAGATACTTCTTCGTAGCATCGTAACCCTCAGTCTTCTCGTTAACCATCATGAAGTGATTGGTATAGACTTCTGACTTGATGACACCTCCCAATCCGTCATTTGCCTCTAGCCATGCCTCTACCTTGCGTACTCCGTGTGTGAGGAAACCGAAGGATGATGCGTTCTCATTGACAACAATACTGATAGATGAGCCATGCTCGTTAGCGAGAGAACCTTGCGAAGAGGTATATGTACCTACCGAGCCATACACCTTGTACTTGAACATCTTGTCACATGTGCCGAAGATGCGGTACTCTACCGTGAAGGGCTTCTGTGCACCTGTCTCTGCGTTGTAGGCATACATGGGTAGGCTGTAGTCGGTATTCAGTTCGAGTCGGAGCTGGGTATAGGTGATACTTTCTCCAATGTTGAGGAAGGTAGAGCGAACTGATTTTGTCTCACCATTCTCTATGTACTCAAACATGGCTTGCAGACGTATGTTCTGCTTTCCGTCTATGATGTATGCACCGAGGTTGATGTCTACATACTCGTTCGCATTGTCTTGTGATACGAGCTGAGTGGGGTATCGTCCTACCTCAGTCCACTCTGAGCCTGTACTACGCTGAATGATGAGTGTGCCAGAATAGCCAGCGTTCACTTGACCTTCAATCTCACTGAGCTTGATAGAGCGATAGTTGATAGGCACAACGAGGTTTCTACTCGCTACCACGATGCTAGCCTTCGTGTTGAGTGTTGTAGCTAGCGTAGCTGCATAAGCATCTCCCTTGACGGTAGTGATGGGGATTTTCTCGTTCTGTAAGCGGAGACTGCCGTATGTTTCGGGGTCACTCTCATACAAGTCAAAATCCGCCTTCGATGAATAGCACTCGATGTAGTACACCTTCTCCTCGTCATTGAAACGGAGATGGATGTATCCGTACTTTTCTCCAAACTGCTCTTTAATAAACTCCTCTACGCGCTCTCCAGCGTAGCCTTCCCACGATGTATCCATATTGGGAATCTTTTCGTCTATTGCTTTTGCCATATATGTTTATATATTAGTTATATCTTTTCCATGCGTCAGTACCTATCCAAGGCTTCTCGCTAGACCACATACCACTGCCAAAGCAACTACGGATAGCAGTCCATACGAGTTTAGCCCCACGGTATATAGCCGATAGAGCCTTATCGCCATAGTAGGCCATTGACACTTCTTTATCGCCTATTCTAATCATTCTTCTTCGTAGATATAGTAAGTTCTACTTTCGTCTTTGGTCTCAAGTGCATCATACTCCTCTTGGGTGAGCACGATGGGTTTGTAGGGGTCGATGAGCATGTCTTTATCCCATACATAGATGCTTTGGTCTGCCACACAGAAGAATACCTTGTCTCCACGAACAGCACCATCAGCCATATAGTCTGTGTTGGCTGAGAATACCGATGAGTAGAGTGTAGTGCCTCCCAACTGCTTACGGTGTACAAACTGCTTCTTCTGAGTGAGGTAAACGACAGCGAATACTGCACCTGACTCAGGGGAGAGGGCAGCATCTCCTATCGTAGGATTCTCTGCATTGTCTACTTCATCGAAGATGACTAGTGAGCTATCGTGGAAATACTCCTTGAGAGCTGATAGCGTGGCCTTACGAGGTGCCCCATTCGATGTCATGGGGACTGCCTCGTTACCATCAAATACCTCTTTACTAGTGAGGTCGGTTATTTTTACTATTTCTGCCATATTTGTTAGGGGTTATAATTGTCATATTCCTCTGAAGCCAAGCCGAGTTCGGAGAAGTAACAACCTCCAAATTCGGAGTATGAGAGTAAATTGCCTTTGGCGTCAAACACCCATTTAGAATAACAACTTCCTTCGAGTTCCTCATTCGTGTCATTCATGTTATACTCCCTTTTAATTTCGTTCAAGATGGGAGAGCCTAGCACTACAGGCAGGGGTTTGGTTTCGTCAACCGTGCTTTCGATAGAAATATTATCTCTTGAATAAATACAGAAATCTGATTTATCAGTCATAGTAGCGTCAAAGTCCATATAGAAATGCAGGTCGGCATTTAATATCTCAAACTCCGAGCTATTCTCAACAAACCATACAAGGCCGCCGTCTTGAAGTACACAAGACCTTAACTTGAGCATAGTACCTGGCACCATGAATATCATCTTTGTACGATAACCTTTCCAGATGAACCATCCGTTTATGGAATCGCTGTCATTTCCA
The DNA here is from genome assembly GCA_045655845.1 of Bacteroidaceae bacterium. Classification (GTDB taxonomy): domain Bacteria; phylum Bacteroidota; class Bacteroidia; order Bacteroidales; family Bacteroidaceae; genus UBA1189. Next base: position 21,279 of record JAZOPX010000081.1, on the reverse strand, counting down.
ATAAAGGTGTTTGGATTTACACTTTCTGACAGGATATCTCCATCAGCAACAACTGCTAGCACACTATTGCGATAGTCGTCAGCTGCATCTTTTTTGGATGGCTGTAGAGCATAATCTGTACTGTACTCATGTACAATAGTGCAATGGGTGCCATCGACGATGTATCGGTCTTGTGTGGACTTTGGAAGTACTACAGCACTTGTCGTAGCATATCCTAGCCCATCAACAGGCATGATTGGCTCATATGACACGTTGTGGCAGTTATCTATGTCTATTACATGTTTGGGCGGTACGAAGTAATTTGTATTCGACTCGCTAGTACCATAGCCAATCTTTGCGATATTGACATAACTCTCACTCAGCTTACCAAACTTGGCACCACCTCCAATAAAGTCCAAGAAGAGATTTGGAGTGAAGTTGCCATTGAATACTCCATCGGTAAACATTGGGAAGTTACCTTTGATATGTGCACTATGGATAGAAGGAGAACCATCCTTAGTAACACCGCCATCAGAGAACATGTATCTGCCATAGAAGATAGCACTGGCAAGCTTTGCCCAGTTAGCCATGAGAGCCTCGGTGAAGAGGTACTTTATCTTTTGAAACTTAGTCCAATACTTGCTATCTCTGAGGTTTTCCAATGTGTTGGTATCACTATCTACGTTCTCTTGCAGCACATAGTATTCTCCGTTGTTGTCATTGTTCTCAGAGTAGTAGACCATTGGGCGAGCAGTCACCTTACCATTCTCCCTGATAAGGGTATAGTTACCTTTGCCATCTTCACCGTCTTCACTCCATGTACCGTAGGGAACAATCATTGCTCCTGTGTCTCCTGCATGACCAGCAAAGCCTCGCTCTGAGATAGTGACGGGGATGTAGATGGTGCCAATAACAGCGCCACCTGACACGAACTGAATCTCCACCTGTTCGGGAATGCTAGTGCGCGACAGACCTTGCTCGAAGACTACATCGAAGCGAAACGCATCGCCCATGCTATCACCCCCAGAGAACTTGCCGCCACCAGCAACTACATTTACCGTGTAGGAGTTGGTGTCGAGCTTGCCATCAAGAGTCTCTACATACACGCCGATGCGCACATCTTTGCGTGTGGCCACCTTGCCTGATTGTGCATCTACAAGCACATTGATGGACGACACGTCGGCATAGAACGACTTGGATTCTTTACCCGAAGGTATAGCTACTAGGGTGTAGTCGGCACTGCGTGACAATCCTTCGGCATTGGTGACGGTGATGATGTATGCGGTGCTGCGAGCAATGACTGTGCCTTTCTTCACCTTGAAGATGTAATCACCCGCTGTTTCTCCGCTAACGACAGACACCTCGATATTGGCTCCAGCTCCTATCTCCTTGGCCTCAATAGAGGTAGAGTAGATAATATCTTGTGTGGTCCCCTTGAAGAGTTTGAATGTGGTGCTCAACTCGTAGTCGGCATCCGCAAGACCATCAGCGGTGAGACCTACATAGCCGATAACATCGGAGAGGGAGATAGAGAGTGAGTCTGCGCCATTAATGCCATCGCGCCCCTTGACACCGCTGACGTGGTAATGGTCGTCATAGGTGCCATCATTGTAGTTTGTGCGGGTCCAGTTCCACTGGTAGGGCTTTGCTTCAGTAGGAGCATTGTCTTGCTGCTCGTCTGACCACACAACAATATCTGAAGGATATGGCAACTTCTCAGTATCGGCAGTGCTGTACTCAGATATAGCGTAGTACTCTACGATAGACTGAATACCCTTGGCTAGATTAGCTATCACGATAGGACGAGTAACGAAGGCATTGCCCTTGCTGTCGTAAGAGATGGAGAAGTTCCATAGATACTTGGCGTATTTGCCATTTCCCTTATCGTAGCTGGGACGTTCTTGGTACCATCCGTTAATAACCAAGCTCTTCATCTCCTCGGCGGTATACTCTACTACGTTGGCTCCGCCATCGAGCTTTGATGGATAGCCTTTGGGTGCCGTTTCCTCTTCGTCGCTTACAGCGTAATACTCTTGCAGACCTGCGTAGAATGAGCCCTTGCCGACTTGGTTATAGGTGTATGAGGTAGTAGAGGGTTGGTCTCCCGAATAGTTTGTTACGGTGCGGATGTAGAGCCATGAATCCTCTTGAGCATCAGAAGGGAAGGTTGGTGAGAATGCAGCACTTTCGAGCTGTTCTTGGGTAAGCGGTGTGGACGATACGAAATAGGATACTTCAGCATTGGTAACACCACCGCCATCAACGCCTTGACGAGACACGCTGAATAGGTCTGTGGGGGCAGCATTGGTGTACTCGATGTGAGTCCATGCCCATACCCACTTTCCTTGTGCTGGCTCCTCGATGAGATTTTCATACCATACACCTTCGATGGTGTCGGTAGAGGGATGTACCGTGCCGCTATCGCTTACAGCATATCTCGTTATGTTGTCAGTAACTATCACGCTGTCGCCCTTATCGCCATCCTTGACTACGGTGATAGTCTCTCCATCGCGGAAGTTGCCATCTACCCATAGCTCGAAGCGGATGGTTTGGATAGCTGGATTATCGAGTTCTGTCAGATTGAGAACCCCTGTATATGCAATCTTCTCTCCACCGTTGATGATGTAGTACTTTGATGCCTCTGAGGGATTCTCGGTAGATACACCATCCTTGGTACGGATAGCATCGAAGAGGATGCTTGACGGGAAGAGTGTGCCATCGGCTTTACGCACAATCTGACTGGCCGAGAGGTCTATGTCGTAGAGTGCGGGAGTCTCACCCTTCTTACCAGCCTTGATGCCTGCAATGACGAACTTGAGCGTGCGCGATACTTCGCCAGCATATACGGTGATGTCTACCACGTTGCGCTCCTGCACGATGTCGCCCTGCTTGATAGTGCATCGAATAGTATTAGTACCTTCAAGACGCACGGACTCGATGTCGCCATCCGATACATTCAACGTAATGTCGGTGATGTTCATCGGAGCGGTGCCATTCCATAGGCTTACGGATGTCTCCAGCGTGTAGTCTTGTGTAGCTACACCATCAGGGTCGAGAGCTACCTCATCCATCTCGTTGTCGAGCTCTGCATGTATGGCGCTTTCTCCATCCTTTACTACGGGGATGACGTAGGTAGCGCGAATGATGTCTGTTGTCTCATCGATAAGCCAGAGGGTGATGTTGTCTTTGATGGATGCGATATTGATATCATCGCCATCAAGCGCGAGTCCGCTACCATCGTCAGTACCAAGAATAGCGACCTCACCCTCTTCGGTCTCGATGCCTAGAAGGGCTACGGGGGAGATGTTGAGCTCTGTGCGCATATCCCAATTGCCATCTACTGAGAAGTAGACACCGAGGTTACGCTCGTTGAGCACCTCTTGGTCTTGAATAAGGAAGTAACCAAAAGCGGTTGTCTCACCTACGGCAATATCGATTTGGTTTACCGACAATCGATTTTCGGCTGTGCGGTAATAGACAGTATTGACCGAGGGGCGAAGCTCGAAGATGGAGGCTGTAGCGCTGTCGTCGCCCTTGGAAGCCATAACTGCCCACTCTGCGATGCCTGCTTTGGGCTCTACGGTGGTATGGTTCATCATACAGCGGTAGAACGAGCCCTTGTGGGTAACGGTGTCGTTTGTCTCTGCGGTAACGGTGTAGCGCTCCTCGTCGGTATATCCTAGAGCAATCTGTCTTGACCACGCGCCACGATAACGCTCTGTCTGTGCACCCTTCTCTCCTTGTGGCCCTTGCTCTCCTTGGTCGCCCTTTACGGCGCTGACGTGATAGAATGTGTCGTCTGAGCCGTCGGTATAGGTGGTGACGGTCTTGTTCCATTGGTAAGGCTTCTCAGAAGTAGGAGCTGAGTCGTTCTGCTCGTCTATCCATTCGGCGATGTCGGTAGGCCAGTCTTGGTCTGCTGAGTTGGGCTTGCTGTAAGCTGAGATAGCATACAGCTCTTTAATGGATTCGATGCCCTTCGCGAAGTTGCCGATACAAATGGGTTCGGTAACGTAGCGGTTGCCCTTAGAGTCGCGCGAGATGGAGAAGTTAAAGAGGTAGGGGGTATCATAGCTTGGGGTAGGACGTGAGGTAGTCCATGCGGTGCCAATCATAAGTTCTACACCTGCGGGATACAAGGCTACGCCATCCTTAAACTCTACTGCATCAGGGAATCCTCCAGGGGTATTCTGCTCGGAACCACTCTGTGCGTAGTACTCCTGAAGACCTGCGTAGTATGAGCCTTGGCCAATCTGTACGACATCGTAGGAGATGGCCGTGTCGCCATCGGAATAGGTAACGATGGTGCGTGTATAGAGCCACCAACCATCAATGAGGTTGACGGGGAAGCTACCCCAATCGCTCTCGGGGAATATGCTGGGGTCAGTATCTGTCTTCTCCTTCTGCACGTATTTGACGATAGAAGATTTAACGCCCTTACCGTCTTGTCCCATGCGAGAAACGGAGTATGAGGTGGTAGACTGTCCGTCGGAGTAGGTGACGATGGTTCGAGTCCATTGATATTGACCATCGGCTACGTTAGGCATAGTGTCTTGCCAGCCATCGGTAGGAGTGATGGTGCCGCTTGGACTTGTGGCGTACTTGACATCGGTGTCGGTGATAGTTACGCCTTCGCCTTTGTCGCCTTTGTCACCCTTATCGCCTTTGTCGCCTTTTTCACCTTGGATGCCTTGTTCTCCTTGGTCGCCCTTATCGCCCTTTTCTCCTCTATCTCCTTGGTCGCCCTTTTCACCTGTAGCACCTTGGATGCCTTGGTCGCCTTTTACGCCCTTATCACCTTTATCTCCCTTATCTCCCTTTACACCTTGTACACCTTGAGGGCCTTGGTCGCCCTTTTCGCCCTTGAAGTAAGACCAAGTGTAAAGATTTTTGTCGGTGGGGCCATCAACATCAAAGTTGGTGCAAGTACCGATGTAGGCACGATTGCTGCTATCGGTAGTGCTGAAATTGATGATATTGCCGTCAGCATCCTTATTAGCGTATGCCGTGTGTAGGTATTGAGTTTTACCGTCATCGCCTTTGAAACGACCTACATTACGCCATGTTTTAGATTCAGGAATCCAAACGTAGAGGTTCTGACCGATGATATAGCAGTCGCTAGGGTCTGAGGGGGTAGTAGGAAGCTCCTTCTCTGAGTCGAGAGTGCCTTTAATCTTGATGCTTGTGCCATTATCACCCTTGGCTACCAAGAGAAGCCAGTCTCTATTGTCGGCAGACGGCTCTGAGGTGGTAGAGGCAGCAAGACACTTCCACAGCTGGCCTTCGTGGGTGACTACATCGTAGATGTTACTAGTATTAGTGTACTCAACACCACTTTGGTAAGAACCGCGATTGCGTTCCTTCTGAAGGGGCTGGCCTTGGTGGTCGTACTCGATGAGGTTCTCGATGATAGCATACTTCTGGTATGATACGGGGTCGTCCTTCTTGAGGTCCTGGAAGTACTTACGCACATCCTCGTAGAGGTCTGAAGGAAGCTGTCCGAGAATGACGGCATAGTTGCCAATGCCGATAGTGGGGGTCTGCACATAAGAGAGCATGACGAGATTACCAGCCTCGCTATCTATATAGAACACCGTGGTGCGACCCACTCTGCCGCGTACATTACCGCGCTGGGCTACGGTCATTCCCTCGGTGGGAGGGATATTGCTAGAGACATAGTTCGGATTAGTAGTGTCGCCAACGATGGCAAGCTCAGCCTCGATGACCATTGAGCCATTCTTGTTGATGTCCTCGTCAGCGGTAGTGACTGTCATCACGCATTGGCCTCCTACGGCATGCTGGCCGCTTGCACCAATCTGATTGACGTAGCCGTAGATGATGTCACCATTGACGAAGGGAACGATATTGCGGTTCTCCTCTGTCTTCTTGATGGTGAGCAGCACGCTGTCAATGTCACTGACCTTGTACTTGTCTTTCTCCTGTACGGTGGGGTCATCGTTATGTTCGTAGTATTGCTGAGGGGTGAGCGATGTGCCATCCTTCATTACATACACGCAACCTTCGATGGTGGCTGTGTCGGAGAATGTGGCGCGTGCTCCCTGTGATTTGATGCGGTTGTAGATAAGCTCGAAAATCTCAAAAGACATGGCCTTCATGCCAGCTACGGTAAGCAAACCATCTTTAGTGAGCTGCGCTCCATTTATCTGACCTGCGACATCCGCGAAGTTGGGTGTCTTGAAACCTTCGTGGAGGGTTTGTACACCCTTCACTTGTTGGGTGCCTTCGATGGTTTGGTTGCCCTTTACCGTAGAGTTTTTATCTATAGTTTGATTCCCCTGTACCGAATGATCTCCTCCTACCAATACATCATTACTAAACGACACATCGCCTCCGACAGACTGCGGCTCGGCGCCATCCTTGATGAGGAAGTGGTCGTCAAGTACTTCTATCTCCTTAGCTACATAGCCTGTGGTGGGGAGGGTAGCATCGGAGACTTTCGATCCATTGCCGCTATCACTTGATACTGCAACATCGGTAATCGTTCTCTGTCCTATAACAAAACCATTGACGAATTGGGCGATAGATTGGAATATCGCCTCGCCCATGACTTTGATTTTAGAGAACGGTTTCAGAGGTTCAATCTGGTCTGTTACGGCATTGTAATTGAACATCGTCTTCCACTCGCCCGATGCCTCCTCCATACGTTGCTGGTCGGTATCGAGGGTGCCGGTATAGAAGCCGTCGGTCCATGCGCGTTCTACGGTGGCTCCATCATTGTCTACCGATGCGGAGATGGTACCGAGATATATAAACCAAGACGAACTACTGGTTGTGCTGTCCCATGCACCATCAATAAAACTGCGACCCTCAATGTCGCGCTTCACGGGTGAGTAGACAATCATCGCGGTGTCACCACTACGAGACAGCTCGGCATGTACATAGTATGCGCAAGTGTCGTTGAGTTGGGTAGGGAAGGCTTGCAGCTTCCACTCGCGGAAGTTATGTGCAGCATCGTAGGATATCACATCCTTGCGATAGGCCATGATGACGGCTCCGGCCAACATCGAAGTTTGTATAAGTTGGGGGTCTCCGAAATAGTTGAGCGTGATGGTCAACGCATTCGGATGTATCCAGAAATCTTTAATCGAACTGACAGCCATGTTTGATAATTCTGAATTATGAATTATGAATTATAGGTTTTTGTTCACAAGTCAAAGATAATACATGGTGTTGGCGGGGTGGGGACAAGGTGAAATGGACGATGGACAATTACACCCAAGGACTGAACACATGAGAAATGTACGGCTATATTCCATCTAATATAGCCGTACATTGTATAGAGATATAGCCGTACATCCAACGGAATATAGCCGTACATCAGATCGAATGTACGGCTATATTTTCTACTCCCTTAATAAAGGTCAATGACTCACAAACCGAGTGCCGTCCACTTCGAGGACGAGGTAGTCGTAGACGATGCGTATCTCGCCGCTGGGTATGAACTTGATCTTGCGCTGCTGGCGCTGTGGGTCTACGCTGATGCAGACGACGGTGCCCTCCTCGATCTTGCCTGTCCTGGTGACAAACTTGATGTAGAAGGGCACGCGCTCTACCTGCTGCGCTCCATCGGGAGGGTTGAAGCCCTTGCGCTGCTGACCCGTGCGTGGGTCTATCCACTGGAACTGTTCGGTGTAGTTGCGCAGCAGGGTGTAACTGAGGGTGGGGGATTGCTTTGGCACGATGTTTAATTCTGAATTATGATTTATGATTTCTGAATGATTGTGCCAAAGGTAGTAAATCGACACGCTACATAGAGGACACATCTTTTATGCCGTAGCCGCCCAATGGTCTTTCTGCCGTTATGTCACAGAACAGACCCATGTCGCGTTCGTTGGTGAGCAGGCGTATCTGGCTCAGTCGGGCCTCGCTGATACTGCGCTCGTGGCTGAACAGCAGCGAGTAGGTCATGGCCTCGTCCTTATACTTCTTCAGGTCGCCGGTGGGTGCTACCTTTTCGGTGATACGGTCGAACATGCTGGCAATGCCATTCATTCGATCCTCACCCAGGGAATTGGCAATAGAGAGCATTTCACCATGATTACGGCCCAGTTGGTAGATCTGCTTCATCCACACCTTCACCTTGCCTATCTGCTCTTCGGTGAAGTCGCTATCTTCGGTGAGCTGGCTGATGCCCTGCTCCATCTGTTCGCCTAACGCCTTCTCGGCCATCTTCTGTGTGAACACTACTTTCTCTTCATTTTCTTTTTTACTCATTACAATAAGTTTTAGGGTTATACGATGATATAACACTCCAACCGACATATTGTTCAAAAGAAAATGAGCACCGCTGGGGTGCTCATTGCATTTATTCAGTAATACCAAACTTCCTTTTCAAGGCTCGTATCTCTTCGGGTGTCCTTTCGCGAAATGGCTTCGGTGGTTCCTTTAAGAAATCGAACTCCTCTACAGCCGATGGCAACACTTCGACCTCACCCAACTGATCCTCGTGCAAGGCATATATATCAAAGGAATAACCTCCGACAAGATTCAGTAAATATATCGTTTTGCCCTCTTTGTCGCAACGGAAATCCACCACAACGAACTCCTGACCTTTGTATATAATATGTCTGAATAGACCGAGAAAGGTTTTCTCTTCTTTCTTCTTATTTTTAGCCATACACGATAATCTTATATTCACTTAATTAAACAACATTCCCTAAGATATATTGTTCAAAAACTTTTCAACCGATACACGAGTGCACTACCTCACTGTCGGTGACATACTTCTCATCGCCTGGCTTCATGCCTTTCAACGCCCAGCCTGAGAGAAATTCCATCACCTCGGCTTCATTGGCAAACTCACGCTTCTCTTCGTGCAGGTCTGTCAGCGTGAAGCCGTTCTCGTGTTTCTTTACAACGTATACCATGTTATATATTATTATCAGTCCTTTCTTGGGCCTAAAAACTCAATAGCACCACATGGGAGAATGATGCTACCCGATTCTATATCGTATGTAGGTTCTCTATACTGAATCTCAGGGAATCCGTTAATTTTCTCGAATCGAAAAAGGCACTGTTTCCCGAGATAGGGGAATTTATCAGGATGCTCCTTGATATATTCTTTTTTGCTTTGTGCAATCTCGATAGCCTCTTCTTTGTTGACGGCAAACACCACATATCTCTTATATCCAAGACCATGTTCTACTGTACAGAATGGATATGTCTTGTCGTATATGCAATGAACATAGCTGACGCTCATTCCGAAATTTTTTCCATCGCGAAAACTCTCTTCCACGTGATAAACCTTTGCCGATTTGTTAGGCTCTTCGTCAAGGTCGAACTCTTCTATAACGGGACCTTCGTGAACGATTGTAGAATGCGAAATGTATTTCTCGGCTTTCTCTTGTGTAGAGAACACGCCCAAGATACCATCCTCTTCATAACCAGAACGCCACACGACAAATACTTTCTTTTCCATACCGCTCAATCCTTAATCTGCTTCCCGTTGCGATAATACAGCCACTCGCCATCGACGAAGTACCAGTTGATGTCGCTGGTGCCGAAGTCGGCCCACTGGGGATAGTCCTTGTGCGACTTGGTGAAGAGGCGTGTCTTGTGATGATCGACAAACTCGTCGGTCAGAAACTCGGGAGTGATAGCCGCAGCATCCTCATTCCAACCCTCGGCAAGGCGGTAGTCCTGCATCGCCTCGTCGAAGTCCACATTGTAGAGGTCCTGATACGACTTGTAACACTCCAGGCAATGCTGGTAGTACTCCAGCCACACCAGATGGTTGCGATACATCTTCACACACGGGTGGTTCCGCCACGCATTGCTCTCGCCACGTATGGCAGCGAGGATTTGTCGGCACTCGAGAATCTGCTTGTTCAACCGTCGAGCGTCGAGCACAGCGGCACACTCCAACGGATTCTTGTAGGGTACGAATACTTGCATATTACTTTTCTTTTTTATCGTGCAGCCACAGCATCGTCATGATGCTATAGCATGCAAGATCCATGAATGTATCGGCCAGGCTCTCGTCCTTCACTTCGGCCTCGCCACGCTTCGCGACAAGCGACTGCAGACGATTCACTTTATCGCCAATGCGGATGGCGGCCACTACGAGGCCGAACTTGTCCATCGACTTATCGAACGAGTTGCCATAGTCGCGGTTCTTGCGGGCGTAAAGGTCGGTCATCTTATTGGCCAAACCACTCACATGTGTCTGCCCATCGAGGGCGTACTGGTGTCCGGCCATACCTACCTCGGCAAGATTCTTGAGAGTATCGGGCAATGCCGAATCAGACAAGCCAAGGGGCCACTCCTTTTCCTTTGCGATATTCTCCAAACAATAAAGGTTTGCGCCAGCATAGCTGGCATAAAACTTCAGATGGTCATCGCTATCTGACTCGACGCCTATCAATATACGCTCCACGCTCTCCGCAAGGTTATGCGCCACATTCCCAAACTGGGTTACTTTATCTTCCATAATCTACTACTTTTTCATTCTTATTTAAATCCTCCCCATAGAGGGGGAGTTAGAGGGGGTCTCCTATTTATTTCCCGTACTACCATATCCACGCATACCGCGCTCGGTGGATTCAAATTCATCTACCTCCACAAAGTCTATCGGGAAAGTAGTGCCAATCTTTATCTGACCAATCTTGTCGCCCACCTTGTAACGTGGCATCGAGGGCAGCACATGAAAGAACACCGCAGAGGCTTCGTTGGTGTAACCCTCGTCGATGGTGCCCTCGCAGTTGGATAGCACCATACCAGTCTCCCATACGCTGCTGCGTGGACGGAGGTCGATGGAGAGGTTGAGGGGAGAATTAGGGAAGTTGATAAATCTTCCCTGTGTGCCATACGGAATCACATCGTCAAGACTCTCATCATAACGTGTTTTCGTTATTTCATCGTAAAATTCCACCTTTCTCTCTATCTGAAACCCAATTCCGAAGCCATATCGCCACACGTTCGGAGCGATCTCCTCCTCGCTCACGGCATACACATCGTAGCAGAAGTCCTTGTCGTAAGCCTTCTCAGGGATGCGAGCGTCGGGATGAAACTTCTTAATCTTTACTATCATAATCTATATTAGTTATCGTTTTCGTTATCGTCATCGTAGCCGAAGGCCCAATATCCAAACACCAACTGATGCACTTTGTTCACTGAGCCGCGATGCTCCACACCCTTTCGGGTGGCGCAGATGCGCTTCTCCGTGTTGCTGGTATACCGCACGTTCCACCCGGCACGCTGCATACGCTCTATCTTGTCGGCTCGCTTCATTATAGTTTGGTTTCCGTTTGTGTTTGGTTCGTTTTTCGTTGCAAATGTAAATATATTCCGTTAATCCACCAACAGATTGTGTTTATTTTTGCACATTGGATGTGTTGATTTATAATATGAAAGCCCAGGACATCGTAGGGGAGTCCTGGGCTTTCATAGAAAAACAAATGGCGCTTACTTCTCGAAGCGGTGCCAGATCTTGCAATCGGGGTCGTCGTCATCATTGAGGTAGTTGACGGCTGCATCCACGACTTTGCCTTCGAGTTGTTCCTCGGTTGCCTCCGACCACCAGGTGCGATACATGCAGATGTTGTCGCTGTAAAGCATCTCAAGGGTAACAGCAAAATCCCAGCAGTTGTACGAAGCGGGAATCTTTGCCTTCACGGCCTCATACGCAGTCTTATACTGGTCTTTGGTCCAGTGAGGTGCATGGTGCACATCGCCCTTCTTGTCTTTGTAGTACATCTGCTCGATGCGCCACATGCCGAAAGCCTCGTTGTAGTGGCAACCAAAGAGGTGTTCATGCTGCTTCTTGATGAAGCGCCAGTAGAGGTCGGGGTGGGGCTCCTTGATGGTCATCAGGAGTTCTTGCACGTCGTCAATAGAGGCGAACATAATCTTCTCTGAGGTGAGGCCTTTGGCTTTGGCCTCTTCAATCATTTTTCTGTACATGGGGTTTTGTTTAGGGTTAATAACTTCGTTATTGAGGTTAGGGTTTTAGAGTTCCGTGCTCATCCCCGGAAGAAGAACTTGCGGAGCAGGTATATCACGCCGTCGCTGATGAAGTTACCGGCTACGTTCTGCAGGATGCCTTTCTTGTCGGAGGTCTGCTCGGCTATCTTCCGCAAGAGCTTGGTCTCCTCGGAGGGCATCTGCTCGCGCAGGTATTTCTGCTTGAAGTACTCGTATATCTCGGGGTTGAGTGGCATGTTCAGTCACGGAACAGGGGTTTGTACTTGGTTTTCTTCGCGGGAGGGGGCGAGGGCTTGCGCTCCTCGTCCCTTCTTTCTTGCTTGGGCTTTGTCCGTGCCATGGTGTTACGCGATGGTGAGGGTGATGGGGGTCTCGCTCACGAAGTCGCGGCTGCACTTCTGACATGCCGTTGCGCTGATGCTGTTGACGCTCACGCCTGCGGCGATGGTGACGCTTGTGGGCGCTGCGATAGAGGCGAACGGGATGGTGAAGTCCTGTGACACGTTCTGCTGCTTGGAGCAACAGCCCGACGAGCCGCACGGGTCGTAACTGATGATGCCCTCGACGTGGATGGTGGCGATGTACTGCCCTGTGCCTACCTCGGAGAATCCTTTGAGCGAATACGAGGGGGCGAACACGGGGATGTCGTCAACGCATACGGGTGTACACAAGCGCTGGCTGATGTTCACCTGAAGGAAGTAGGGCGACGCTACGCTACCGGCTGCGAGCACGGGCGTGATCTTGGCTGAATGGGTTTTGTTGCAACTCATATCTGTTTCGTTTTTGGTTCGGCTCCCTATTTACGGTTAAACAAGTCGGCTCCATCCGTGCCGGGAGCCATAGGCCCGGTTTCGCTGACTTCTTCACTTGGTTCTACACTGGCAAGGGCCGCAAAGGTGTCGGGCTTCTGCGCCACGAGTTGCTTGAGCAACGCCTTGATTTCGATATTGAGGCGTAGGTTCTGCACCATGCAGCACGCCATCTTGTCTACTTCTAGTGTGCATAATGCACAATTTCCGATACATTTTCCCATAGGTGGTTATATATTTTTGAGTAACATAGGTACGATCTTCACTATTCCCTTCTTGCCCTCCGTGGCGATGGTCTTCACGGCGGTGTAGAGCAGTGCCTTGTGCTTCTTTACGAAGGGGTAGAAGCGTATGAGGCTGGCTGCCGAGAGTTGGAACGTGGCGCTCAACTCCTTGGCTATCTCCTGCACGGCCTGCTGCTGCTGGTCGTTCTCGCAGTCTACGGCGAGGATAATTTTACGGTGTGACATATTGTAATTGAAAGTTATCGTTTTCGTTTCCATCACTCCAACGTATCAAAGTCGATGTCGGCCACAGGGGGCTCCTCTATCACTGCCTTGCCGCCGCCCGAGAAACTGCCGATGACACCACCCAGGGCGCTCGTCACCATATCCCATATCTCGGGGTTCTCGGTCTTGATGGCCGCGAGCTGCTTCATGTAGGCCAGCCCCTTGTCCAGCCCGTTCAGTTCGCGTGGCGGCGTGGCAGGCAGTTGCTTGTTCGTTGCCACGATGTCGGCAAACTTTGCCGCCCTCTCAGCCGCCTCCATCATGTCGGTGCCGTGGGCTACGAGGTCGGACAGCATATAGTCGAATGCCTCGGAGCGCGATGCGAAAGCGGGTATCGTCTTGGGTTTGTTGAAGGTAAAACTCATACTTGTTCGTTGCGTGGGTTAAAGGTAGGGGAGGGTGACGCACCCAGTGAAGAAACGCTCGTGCCACCCTCCCGCAAGGTTAGCCGCAGGTGTCGATTTCCTGCAACTGGCTGTCGTTGAGACAGTAGGTCGCAGTCTTCACGAAGCGAGCCGAGCCGTTACCGCCACCGCAGTTGCCGCCGCGTGAGCAGCGAGGGGTGAACACGGCACCGTTGAGCGCAGCCAGCATGTCCGACGCAGAGGTCTTGAAGTCACCCACAGCCTGAGTGGTAGCACTGGCTACCCTGTTCAGGTCTTTGATGTCGTTGCCCTGCGCGGCAGTAGCTACCTCGACAGCGCTCACGCGACTTGTAACACTCTGCACGGCTGCAGCAAGGTCGGCCTTGTCGGAGCCTACACGGTTCACATACCACATCAGCGCAAGCACGATGAGCACGATGACGATACTCCACAGAGCGGTGTTCTCGCTCCACTTGCCTGAATGCTTCTCCTTGGTCAACTCCTGCATGGCGGCCAAGTCCTGTAATGTCATTTCTGCCATAACAATTAGGATTTAATTTGTTTCGAGGCAATACACTATGTATTGCGATGGCAAAGTTCATCACAGAAGGCTTGCTCATCAAGCATCCGCTTGCGATATACTTGCTAACTCCTTGCTAATCTCTTTCGCGTTGGCCCCGACCGACCAGCGGTATTTCCTACTATATTCAAAGGAGTGGCGAAGGTAACACACGCCCTGGCGCGTGAGCCCCATGAGCGAGGCCATCTGCGTGTCGGTAAGGTAGTGAGCGAGGCACCCCACGAACGTGCACCGCGCATCGGTACACTCCTCACTCTTGTTGTGAAGTACTGCTTCGGGCGTGAGGCCCGTCAGCTCGCATACCATCTTCAGGGTAGCATCATACAGCTCTTTCGGTTTCATCGGGTTAGATTTATTCACGAATAGAACACTTGACAGAAAGAAAGGTTTGTATTAGGCAAAAAAATAACCGACCTCGTTTGAGATCGGTTTTCGTCATATTCTATTGTGGGGTATTTAGCCTTTGAGCCTAATCTTCTCTACTACATACTTAATGCCAGCGAGGGCTGCTTCATTAAAATCAATTCTTGGCGAAATGTCTCTATAAGGCTTTTTGAATCCTCCAATGTCATATATCATAGGTTTGTATAGCTCCATTGGAGTTATTACTATTTCAACGAATATCTTCTTCTTCTCTCTCAGCCACTTCAAGACTTGGGGGATGGTTGGAGCATCAATACAATTTTCACTAGTATCCAAATTAGCCGCTATATCACCTGAGTTATAACTTGCCAACAAATCTGTATATTGACAAGGAAGCAACTCATTAGAGTACTGTGTATTGTATAACAAACCTACATTATCTTCTGCGTCATAGTAAGCTAAACACTTCTCTCTAAATCCCTTTTCTTTGAGCATCTTTGCAAGCTCGAAACTAACAAAATCTTCGTTCATAATTCTAATTTATTTATATATGGTCATTCGTGGGGCATTCGTGGCCGTTCGTGTTAAACATGAATTACCGTAAATAGCCCGTGAATGGCCGTGAATAATCATTTTTGTTTACCTAATTTATACGGAAAATTGTTCCAGTCACAACACGTGCGATACAAATTCATCATCATATACTCGCGGTCATCGTCTCCAAAGTTAAATGGGTCTCTCTGGATGCGTCGACGAACAGCCAATGAAGTGGCGTGCTCTTCTATGTTAGGCAAGTACGATACAGTAAACCCATCACGTGTCTTTGGACGAAGCGCAATGATATTTTCCGCAAACTCTAACGATGCCATAGTCACACGAACTCCGCATCGCAAGAGCAAAAAATATCGTTCTCTGATTTCGCGCAACTCTTCGTCAGGAATAAGGGGAATAACGCTTCTCATATTTGCTTTTATGCTACTTATTTATCTTCGTTCGTTTTCCTTACCAACTCTAACGTATTCCTGCTCGCATCTGGATCAATGAATTGCAGGTTATCCTCTTTCCATAATTGGAACATCAGCTCGTCAGAGTATTTAGTGGATTCCCAGAAAGGATACACCGAGCAGAAGCCGCGACCGCGCGACGCAATCATATACTCACTGTTCTCACCAGCATCCCTATATACGGCCTCGGCGATATCCGTCACCCAATAGGGCTTCTCCCATCTTCCACATGAGAAATCGTATGTCACCCAACATACAATCCTATGCCCCTCATCAAGAAGTTGCTTCAATCGAGGGTAATCTTTACTTACTTTGTAACTCATTTGGTCAAATGGTTTTATGAAATACTACTTCGTTAAGTAAGACTCATTGATACGCCCGTTTTTTATCAAAAATTGATAACAGGAAATGATATTGTCAAATAGATTTTGGCTCTCATCAAAAAGAACTACATCTTCTTTTACGCGAGCCATAGACTTCTCGTAGCCTACTCCATCCCCAAATGGAGGAAGCAACTTGAAAATCATATTGCCTCCGTATTTATAAATGTTGAAAGGCATCATATAGAGAAGTCGATGAAGCGACCAAGTAGGTACAATCTCCCATGCGGTATCTTCTATTTTCAACCCTTTTTCTTTCCAAAACCTACAGACATCCGTATAAGAGATTGAACCTATTTGCCAATCATCGGTATAAGGCATCCCCTTTATAGACATGTTTGTGACGTACATATCCGCAGTCTCAGGCTTGACTCCCATAGCAAGCAATCGCTCCGACTGCTCGCGCGTTGTACAAATTTGTGTGTTAAAGTCCATAATCCTTATTTATTTATGGCAATTCACGGGCAATTCGTGTTAAACATGAATTATCATGAATCACCCGTGAATTTCCGTTAATAGTTTCTTCATTTCTTCCTCCTCCATCTCGCCCAACCTCCGCTTGATCTTATGGTACAAGTCAATCGCCTCGGAGACAGAGGAACATTTTCTCAGAAATCTGCTGGCCTCCAACAAACCTATCGCCAATGCCCGACGCATCTCCATGGCCTCTTCGTGTGAAACCATCTTGCGCTTGTCAGGAATCTCGTTCAACAGCCTTGTTAAAGGGCTGACATATCCTATCCCTATTTTTGTCATAAGCTATTGCTTCCGTTTTCTACTTTTCCGCTTCCCCATCAAGCGCTCCTGCGTGTTGTTGTACCCGCGTATCCACGACAGGTCTCCGGGGTTGATACACTGGTTCGATGCGTTCACCACATAGAGCTGCGCCTTGATGGCATCCATCTCATCGGGAGTGAACGAGGGTGGGGTGGTCATTGATACATTCATAAAAAGAAATTATTATATCTATAAAGGTCAAAGGCCTTTTCCGTGATTGGATTGATAGAGTCATCCAAAAGATATTTAACCCACACGACTCCGCTCTCGCTTTTCTTGACATCAAGAATTGTTATATTATGACCGATAGGCTCATCGAATGGGTTATCGTTAGTATTGACCTCCTCGTAGTAATACCTCTCTCCTGGCTTCAACCCCTTGGAGAACTTATATGCGCCTATCCACATACGAATGGGCATACCGTCAAAAAATGCCGCAATGGCCGCTGCAGCAAAGCTGTAGGCAACAATGGTTGCCACGACACCTACACCAAATAATACTCCGCTGTCCATATTGTCATTTCTTCTTTAATGAAGCCATCGCTATTGCGATGAGTGCAACCTTCAATCCTACCTCGTCACTGCCTGCGATGGAGCATTCTATCTTTATGGGAGCCTCAGTCAGTTCGTCCCACATCTCGTCGGTGAGCCTTTCGCCCATCAACATCATAGTACCCGCCAACTCGTCACGCTCAAACTCCATCTCAATCTTTGCTTTCTTTGTTTCCATAACTTATTTTAATATATGTTCATCAATCCACCTATTCAAAGTCTCCTTCGTCACCGGGCCGTACAGCGTGCGGTCGCGACCGTCGCGAAGAAAGTCAAAGTGAGCAATATCCGTGCCCCTCTTGACAATCAGTGGAGAATATTCCACCTCCATCATTATCATCATATCCACCAAGTCGCGGCCATTGTCCTTGACCTCGGGCTTCTTCCGTTCCTCAATGACGTACAACTCCTGGTTATCCGTAAGTTCGCCCGCCCACTCGATGATCCTCTCCTCGAGTTCGGCATAATACGCCCGTTGCTGCTCCGACAACGACTCCATCACCTGCTGGTAGATGTCAATCTTTGGTTGTTCCATGATTACACCTTCAGTTTCCTTTCCCACCAGTGGCGCGACTTGTTGAACTCCTCGATCCGTTTGTTCAACTCGATATTCTGCTCTACCGCCTCCTTATACTCGGCATTCTCACCTACGATAACATAGGTGATGCCACCAAAAAAAACTTCACCGTGCACGGTAGTAATCTTCTTCTCGGCAAGCAAGGCTTGAATGCGTAGCACATCCTTGCCACTAATCTCGAATGTACGACCCACGATGTCCGTAGACACTTCACCTTTGCAGCAGAAGGCATTGTCGGTGGATATCACCATCCTGCTGTCGCTATCAACAGCCACTCTGTTCTTGTTTGTTTCCATTCTTACTGAATAATCTTTTGCCATAATATCAATGTTTATTCTTTACACCTTCGGTCCACCCCACACCTCACGCAAGTTCTCCATCCCAGCCATCGAGCGGATGACCTCGCCATACGCACGGCGATACTTGCGCGGCACGCGGTCGCCATACCACAGGCAGCGACGGATGACGAGGTAGTGACGATCGTTCCTCTGCAACACCGTTATCTGACGGATGAATCGGTTGTGACGCACCTGCTCACGGGTGATAAACTTGCGGAAGTCGCGATTCAGGTTCTCTATGGACAATGCACCCATCTCAAACGTCATCGGACCAGCCATATCCTCGCTATACTCCATCGGCTCCGCAAGGTTCTCTGCCGAGATCGCCTGCGTCGTGGTGTTAGCCACGGCCATCACCTCGTCGCCCCTCATTACATATACTTTTCCTGCTTTCATATTCACTCAGGTATATCGTTAAACTTATGATGATCTCTCCACTGGCGATACACCCACACCGCTGTGCCATGCTTGAGGTAGTGGCGGCTGCGTATGCGCCCGTCGCGCACCTCGTCCGCCATCAGCAGCAGGCGATTGCCCACACGCTTCTGTATGGCCGACTGCATATCGCCACACACCCACGCAAACGGCTTGATGAGCCAGTCCAACACATCGCCAACAATAGCGAAGGGCAGCAACACAATAGCCAGCACAACCACCACCGCCCGATTGATTCTCGATAAAGTCTTTAGTTTCATAATTTCTATCTTTTCTATCTTTTTTCTATCTTTACGTTCAATGACATCAGCCCCTCCATCAACACCGAGTCACTTCTCCACATCAAGGAATCGGTCGACTTGATGCCCTCAAACAACATCGAGTCCACTGTGTACAACCTTCGAGTCTCTTGCATCAATCGGTTAATGGAATGCCTGTGACTGCCAACGGTAAGACCCATATACACCGCACCTATCAGCACGGCAATGCCCATGATTAAATCTAACTTTTTCATATTCTCTTTCCAAGTTTAATAATAAAAACATCTTTATCCGGTGCACCCCATTCAGGATTACCCTTACCGATGGTGATACTCTCTATATAGAATGTCATCGTGCGACGGGTGTAGCCGTAGGAGAACTGAGCCATATCGTATTTCTTGAATTTCAGTGCTTGATTCACCGTAGGGAACCTCAGCATATCTTCTCGAAACGCATATTCCAATGCCTCGTCTCTTTTAAGTCGCTTACCGTTGCAACGAACAAGAAGCCGTTGCACCAAATAGTAAGAGAGTATGCGATACTCTTCAGTCTTCACCCCGCTCTCGACCATCTCGTACCACTGCGCTTTCAGTGGCAGGTGTAGTGTTTTACTCATCGTGATTCCTTTTTTTAATCTCTTCATTATACTCATTCACCGCATTGGCGAGCCCTCGCACCAGCATTTCTACTGTGAATATATTCATCCTATCGAACTGCGGATTAAAGACCCGTATCTGCCCATCTTTTTCTTCCACCACATCAAAGGAAAATCGCTTTATATGTGGAGGTAGTAGCTCGCCGAATTTTCTTTTCTTGCACATGTTCCTTAACATTTAGTTCCTATCAACAAAGGTTTCTTCCAAAAGTCCTTGATATACTTAATTACTTCAATAACATCACCATACTTGCGGCGATACTTGCGCGGTATGCGGTCGTGATAACGAAGGCAGCGCAAGATTGAGGCGAGAGCTCTCGGATCATCTTCAAGCTCTTTACGCTGCATGCTCACACGTCTGCTTCGTGCCAACTGCTTTCTACACTTCGCCTCCTCCCTCCTCATGAACAGACGGATGCTGGCTTCGTCTTCAAAGTCCACGCAATAGTGGGGCTTCAGCAAGGCATCGCACCAAACGAGACGCGGGAACTCATACTTGCGCCAATACTTGGCACCCTCCTCGCTATCAGGAGCCACGCCCTGTACGTCCGCTTCCTTATCGAAAAGGAAAAAGTAATCGAGCCCATGCTTCACCATAGGAGCACACTTCCCATCCGTCACGGTGTACCGCGTATTCTTGTCCCAGTCTCCTGCAAAGAAGGGCACGAGACCGTTGCTTAATTGTTCGTTGTTTTGTTCCATTTTTCTCTTTCTTTTACTAAGTGAAACAAGTATTCCGCAGTCTCAGTATATTCAGTAATATATCGACGATTGCTATGACTATATTTCACCCAAGATTTTCCTTTTCTATTCTTTCTCACATCGAGTATCTTTGCCGTAAACGTCGTTGGTTCATCAAAAGGATCATCAGAATCATTTGGATATTGACATTCATACTCTCTTCCGACTTCAAGGCTTTGCTCGAACTTGTAAAGCTCGTATCTATATCGTATAGACTGGCATCTAAGCAGATCGATCCAGATGTAAAGGAGTATTGGTACAAGGATAACGATTGCACATACCATGATAAAAGTTTCTTTCATAAGTTTACTCTTCAATTAAATCAGGTTACACTTCTTTTGTATTGGCAATTTCTTCTTCCCTCCCGATAAACAAACATTGTTCACGAATTTCTTGAGCTGTCTTTGGCACTGGTGACAGGTAATAGAAATCAAGACATTCTTTCACATTATCTGCATACGAGTCGAGAGCTTGTTTTAGTATTTCCTTTTCTCTTTCAAGCAATTTATCCATATCGCCGTTTACTTCTGTTTCTTCCCCTTCTTAACCTTAAACCTACTCGCATTGTTCACTGCCTCTGCGCATCTCTTCTGTGCATCCACGAGGACCACCACACGCTTCGATGCCTCGCGGTGCTTGCGCCACTGCGCAAGGTTGGGTCGCATGAGGAAACTCATCTCACTCGCTTCGGCTGCTGCTTTGGCCAGTTCCAGGGCCATTGAATCGAATATCTGTTTCATATTTCTATCTTTTTATGTCTCACGCAGACTCCACAGAAATCACAGAATCCGTTTCATCTGTGTCATCAGTTGATTATTCCTGTCAACGCGATGGAACAGATTTCACAGAAGCTACGCGCCATGCTTGTAGCAGCCATCCTTTAGATTTGCAGAGTAAAAAACAAAGGCAGAGAAATAATCCCTACCTTTGTAAGAGTTAACCAAAGGAGAGAGGTGAACTATGTGCCATCTAGTTTTAAGAACTTGGTCCGGATACAGTCCTCTTCTCCTTTC
>JAZOPX010000080.1:0-3619 GCA_045655845.1 Bacteroidaceae bacterium | reverse complement strand
GTCTATGACTGGGTCAATGAGTTAGGCTTCGGCAAAGGCGCAGTGAAAGACAATCCCCACCAAAAGTCCGAAATCATCCTCCCCGAAGATGTGGCGCGCCTCTATGCCGTGACGTACCTTCCACAAGAGAAGTGGAACGAGGAGGGCTACTCGCCCATGCTTAAGGCAATATATCAGAAGGAGTATCAAGGCGGCACACCCGCCGTGCTCTATCGCTTCTCAAAGAGCGAGGTGGGTTACAAGGATATGCTGAGCGACTTGGGTTTTCTCTTTAAACTCGAACTTGGCGACACCTACAGGAACTTGAAGGTGACACAGCAGAGCGAGCGCAATGGCAAGCGCTTCGTACAGCTCTATGGCGAGGGTGGCATACTGATGTGCGTGTTCGACTCCCCTGCCGACCACTATTGCCATATGAGCATCCTCGTCGGTGGCGGTGGCGGCTTCGAGCAAGCAGTCAACGAGTATGTCTTTGGTGGCGAGAGAGACATTGCCACACGATGCAACATCATCATCAACAGCGACCTGTCGGGCAACTCGTGCGGCATACACTTCACCACCGACGAGTACTTCTTTGCAGGCAAGTCGCACAAGAACGGCGTACACATCGATTTTCGTTATTGGGATTTATATACAAAATAAAACATACAAGACTATGAACAAGAGACTATCATTGACAGCGATGCTTGCCATTGCAAGTTTTGTAACGCTCGTGGCACAGACCACAGCACTTGTAACTTATGAGGGTGGTTATTTCATAAAGGACGGCAGGAAGTGGACCGAATTCCGCCCGGCCGACAAAGTGGAGCCTTGGAATGAGTACAAACAGTACAAGGAGGATGACAAGTTCTTTTATATCAAGAGCAAGAGATGTAATGTTGCTGTTCCCAAAATCTATCATGACAAGATTTTAGTTGACCGAAAGAAAAACGGGAATTGGGAGGTTGTGTACAACACTTTGAGCGTATATCTACTTTGCCCCGAAGGCGATGCTCTCTACTACACATATAGAAATCACAGACTCGAACACGGCGAATACGATGGTTATTTTGTGCGCGATAACTTCACTTGGCGCGAGTACCGCCCAAGAATGAAGAGTACCGTCTGGGCAGAGTTCAAGCAGACATCAGAGGACAGCAGGTATTTCACTCTTGAAAGCAGCAACAATATCGTATATATCCCGAAGAGTACAAATGATGATATTGTCATCAAGGATAAGAACAACAGAAACTGGACTGGAGGTTATAAGATTCAGGCAGTGAATGACCGTTCGGCAGCCTATCCGTACAATTTCTATTACCTGAAGAGCGGACGACTTAAAAGTAAGGATAAATCTGAACTGACAGACAATGCTGCACGCATAAGCCTTGACAACAAGTGCAACATACAGGTTGCTTTTGACGGTAAGCACTATGACCTTACATATACCAGTATTGAGACTGCCGATGTCGACAGTAAGGAGGCCATACTCATAACTATTGACACGCAGAACAGGATATGGCTTTACGACGGGACAGCATGTATTGAGTGCAAGAAACTGGGCAAGAGAATGCTCTTCGTCGGTACCAATGACAAGGACTATCGCGCTATTATGGAGCAATTACGCATAGGTACGTTCCGTATGTAAAATCTCGTTTGCCAACAGTTCGAGTGAATTTGCACCTACGGCGAGAGAGAGACTTCACACCGTATGTCATCCTAAACGAATGTGAACCTCTAGGTCGCTGGCCCGAACCTTTAGGTCGACGCCCGAGGCGTCAGCCTTGGCTGTTAAGCCGAAGGGGCTGAAGTCAAGGGGAAAAGCAAAGAACCCACAGGATGACAACCAAAAACCCAAGAATTCAAAATACTCAAAATACTATGAACAAAAGACTATCATTGACAACGATGCTTGCCATCGTGAGTTTCGTATCGCTCGTGGCGCAGACCACAGCACTCGTGCCCTACGTGGGCGGCTACTTCGTAAAGGACGGCGACAAGTGGACCGAGTATCGCCCTGCCGACAAGACGGGTAAGTGGAGCACCTACAAACAGTACAAGGAGAACGACACCTTCTTCTACGTGGAGAACAAGAAGTGCCGCTTGGCCATCCCCAAACTGGGCAAGGACATGATCTTCATCGACCGCGAGAAGAACAACGACTGGAAGCAGGTGTACACCACCATCGACGTGCATCACCAATGCGTAGAACCCGAAGGACTCTTCTACTGCTACAACGATGGCCGTGGCCGCGAGCATAACGGCTACTATATCCGTCGCGATGGCGGTGTGTGGCACGAGTATGCACCGGGCAAGAAACGTGGCGTGTGGGCCGAGTTCAAGCAGATAGGCGAGGAGAAAGATTACTTCGTTTTGGAGAGCACAGAAAATATTGTGCGTGTGCCCAAGAAAGAGGGACTTAACTTCATCATCACTAAACCTGGCTACGATGGCTGGCGCGGAGGCTACACCACAAAGGCCATCTATGACCGCTCGGCAGCGTATCCCTATAACTTCGATTTCCAAAACTATGGAGAGGCGAAGCGAGGCAACAATTTCAAGGTCGGCAAGAAGGCTGGTCGTATCAGCCTCGACAATAAGTGTAACCTACAAATTGCTTATGATGGAAAGCACTACGACTTGGTATATCAATCCATCGAACTGGTCGAAAGCCCAAGCGCAATGATGTCACTCATCTCTAAAAATAGCGAGTGCATCCTCATCACCATCGACAAGGACAACAAGGTGCTTCTCTACGAAGGCAGTGCACGTGTAGAGTGCAAGAAACTCGGTAAGAAAGTGCTTTTCCTCGGTGCAAGCGCCAAGGACTACCACGCCATAGTGGAGCAGTTGAGGATAGGCACCTTCCGTATGTAAGATAAGGGACCTTATATATATAACGAAGCGAAGCGCTCGAGGGATGTTTTTGAGACTTTGTCATCCCTTTGGCGCTTCGCCTTGTTGTGTTCAGCCGTGTCTTGCTAATGCAAGAGCATCCTGGCTGTTACTCTCCTTTGAGTCTCTTGGCCATGGCGGCTGCAGCATGACGGCCGTCGCCCATGGCGAGGATTACGGTGGCACCACCACGTACGATGTCGCCACCGGCATAGATGGTGGGGATGTTTGACTGCATGTCGTCGTTCACGGCGATGGTGTTCTTACGACCGAGTTCGAGACCCTTCACCGAGGTGGGCACGATGGGGTTGGGCGATACGCCTACGGCGACGATGGCCATGTCGATGTCGATGGTCTCAGTGGCGCCGGGGATAGCCACAGGGCTGCGGCGACCGCTGGCATCGGGCTCGCCGAGTTCCATCTTCTGCAGTACGACCTGCTTCACGCGACCCTTCTCGTCGGCAATGTACTCGATGGGGTTGTGTAGGGTGAGGAACTCAACGCCCTCCTCCTTGGCATGCTTCACCTCTTCGAGACGGGCGGGCATCTCCTCCTCGCTGCGGCGATAGATGATCATGGCACGCTCGGCACCGAGGCGCAGGGCGGTGCGCACAGAGTCCATGGCGGTGTTACCACCACCGATGACGGCTACGCGCTTGCCGAAGATGACGGGGGTGTCGGTCTCGGGGTTCGACGCATCCATGAGGTTCACGCGGGTGAGGTACTCGTTGGATGAGAAGATGCC
>JAZOPX010000079.1:0-3383 GCA_045655845.1 Bacteroidaceae bacterium | reverse complement strand
GTTACAGCGAAAGCCTTAGCCTCCTTCTCGATTCCGTACAATACGCAAGGAATACCATTGTTCTTACGGAGCTCGTTAGTGCTCTTCTTGCCTACTTCGGTACGTGCAGTACCCTTCAAATCAAATGATTTCATGTTTGTTTTTCTTTTAAATGTGTTACTCTAAATTAAGTTCTCTGCTCAATTCGCCATCACACGATGTAAGGACGCTTTTTCAGTGCCCTACGAAAAGCGGGTGCAAAGATAGTGCAAACCGAGCGAAAATGCAAATTTATTTGCAATTTTCCGAGGTGCAGCCTATCTTCAAACTGCGAAGCAGATTAAAGATAGCGCAAATCGAATGAAATACCAAATTTATTTGAGTATTTCTGAGATGCCGCCTACCTTCAGACTGCGAAGCAGGCTAAAATTAGTGCAAACTCCACAAAAAGAGAGCGAGCCACACAGCCCGCCCTCTCCATTTATCTAACCATGAGATATCTTATTCTCTCTCGATATACGCCACTGCATCGCCCTTGAAGACGGTGCTGCCTTGTGGTGCTGCCACCTCGGCGAGGCGACCAGCAAAACCTGCATAGACGGGCTCCATCTGTCCCCAGCGCGTGGTGATGTGGCAGAGGAGTTCGCCAGCCTTGTAGGCACGTCCCACATTGGGTGCTGACGAGGGACCCTCGACGGAAATCTCCCATACCACCTGTCCGCTCTCGGGAGCAGTAACAGCATCGGCCTTGGCATGCTTGAGCGCCTGCAACTGCTCGGGGGTAACACCCGTGCCGCCCAGGGCTGCATCCTTGGCCTTCTGGAGGTCGGCCTCAAAGCGTTGCTTGGCCACGCCAGAGCGGTAGTCGCGGTACTGGCGGTCGTGCATGGCAAACTCAAAGAGTTCCTCATCGTCCTTGCCCGCATCCCAACCCAGTTCTTTCATCTCCTTGCGGTAGGTGTCGAGAGCATCGGGGTAGTAACTCTGCGGATCAGCATCGGTGAACTCGCGACCTTGGCTCTTGGCCAACTCCACAATCTCAGGAGCGAGCGCACCAGGCAAACGGCCACACTTGCCGAGGATCATGTCCCAGGCATTGTTATCAATCATCGTGAAGCGCTCCTCGCCCTTGACCATCTGCATGAGGTTCATCAGGGCAATGTTCTTCACATACTGACTATAGGGAGTCACGAGTGGGGGATAGCCCAACTTGGGCCATACATACTCTACCTCGTCGAAGAGCATGATGACGAGGTCGTCGAGGCTGAGCGGAGCCTTGCCCTGGCTCTTGAGCATGAGGTTGATACCCGAGTGTACGCCCTTGAGGTCGGCCATCATGGAGCCCATCATGCCACCGGGAAGTCCGCACTTGAGCAGGAGCGACGACATGTGCTTGTTAGTGGGGTCCATGAAGTAGCCGAGGAAGTCGTCCATGAACTCCTGTGTCATACTACGTGCCTTCATGTAGGCGTTCATATTGATGTCGGGTAC
Organism: Bacteroidaceae bacterium; assembly: GCA_045655845.1. Lineage (GTDB taxonomy): Bacteria > Bacteroidota > Bacteroidia > Bacteroidales > Bacteroidaceae > UBA1189. The sequence goes on along the minus strand of JAZOPX010000079.1, from coordinate 1,913 downwards.
CTGGAAGCCTGCATCCTTGAGCATGGCCTGCACGGAGATAATGTCTGGGTGTACCTTACCCCACGATAGTGGTTCGATGGCGGTGTCGATGATGTCGGCACCATTCTCGCACACCTCGAGGATAGAAGCCATGGAGAGGCCCGGACCAGAGTGGCCGTGGTACTGGATGATGACCTCGGGGTGGCGGGTCTTGATGTTCTTGACCAGTTGGCCCAGCATCTTGGGGCGACCGATACCGGCCATGTCCTTGAGAGCAATCTCGGTAGCGCCAGCAGCGATGAGTTGGTCGGCCAAGTCGGTATAGTACTCCACGGTGTGCACGGGCGAGTGGGTAATACAGAGCGCAGCCTGCGGTATCATGCCCGCCTCGAGAGCATACTTGATGGAGGGAATGATATTGCGCGGGTCGTTGAGTCCGCAGAAGATGCGGGTGATGTCAGTGCCTTGCGCCTTCTTCACCTTGTACATGAGTCGGCGCACGTCGGCCGGCACGGGAAACATGCGCAAGCCGTTCAGTGCACGGTCGAGCATGTGGGTCTGTATGCCTGCCTCGTTGAAGGTCTTGGTGAAGGTGCGCACTGCCGCGTTGGGGTTCTCGCCATAGAGCAGGTTGACCTGCTCGAAGGCTCCACCGTTGGTCTCTACACGGGCAAAGCAACCCATCTCCACGATGACGGGAGCGATACGGGCGAGTTGGTCGGCACGAGGTTGATATTTTCCCGACGACTGGAACATGTCGCGGTACAAAAGGCTGAATTTAATTTCCTTTTTCATGGTGTATTTTGGTATGTTTTTAAAGTCTGTGGGCAAATTTAGCGCAAGTTAAATGAATTGCCAAATAAAACGCCATATTATTTCCTCTCGTCCTATATAGAACATTTATTCTCCTCTTTCGCAAACAATATTGATGGACTAAAAACAAGAAAAGGACGCTCTTGTTTGAGCATCCCCTCCTCTTTTATACAGCGTATGACTTACGCCTCCATGTTCTCCAACGCCTTCTCGCAACGTGCGATATCTGTAGGACGTACCACGATATTGGCCATATCGCCCTCGGCAAAGGCATACATATACTCGATACCTACCTCTGCCACCGCGAGTTGCTCAAGGATTTCTCCTAATGCACCAGCCTTGTTAGGGCAGTGCAGACAGATGACATCGGTGAGTTTTACCGCAAAGTCGGCTGCGCGGAGTATCTCCACGGCCTCATCCACGTCTGACACGATGAGACGCAGGATGCCGAAGTCTGGTGTCTCGGCCATACTGAAGGCTTGCATATTGATGCCGTGTCGGCTCAAGATCTTGGTCACTTCATGGATTCTTCCCGTCTTGTTCTCGAGGAAGACCGATACTTGTTTGATTGTCATGACGTCTATAATTCAAAAGGGTTATTTCAATATACGGTTATCTATCACATGCTTGCCCTTGCCTTGGCTACGTTCGATGCTACCCGGCTCCATGAGTTTCACATCGGCACTGATGGAGAGTACACTTTTGAGACGGTCAGCCAGACGTTTCTTCATGCTGAGCATGCCTCCGATATCGTCGTTGAAGAAGTCGCGACGTACCTCTACCTGCACCTGCAGAGTATCGAGGTTGCCTGCACGGTCTACCACAAGCATATATTGGGGTTCGAACTCGGGCATCTCGAGGATGACGCTCTCCACCTGCGAGGGGAATACGTTAATACCACGAATAATGAGCATATCGTCGCTACGACCCATAATGCGACCCATGCGCACCGAGGTACGCCCACAAGCACACTCACCGTCCATCAAAGTACAGAGGTCTTTGGTGCGATAGCGGAGCAGAGGCATTCCCTCCTTAGTGAGAGTAGTGAACACAAGTTCACCCTGCATACCATGAGGCAACTGCTCCAGTGTCTCAGGATTGATGATTTCGGGATAGAAATG
>JAZOPX010000078.1:0-15854 GCA_045655845.1 Bacteroidaceae bacterium | reverse complement strand
CCCTCGAGAACGTCGAATGCCAAGGGGGGAGGAACGAGGATACCCTTCTCGTTGCGTGTGCACTGCTCGGGCTTGAACTTGTTAGCACCGTGTGAAGTACCGATAGAGATAGCCAAGCTGTCGCAACCAGTCTTTGTAACGAAGTCAACAACCTCCTCGGGACGTGTGTAAGTGTGGTGTTCAGCAACTACGTCATCCTCAACACCAGCGAGGATACCGAGCTCACCCTCTACAGTTACGCCATACTGATGAGCGTACTCTACAACCTTCTTGGTGAGAGCAACGTTCTCGTCGTAGGGAAGGTGTGAACCGTCGATCATCACTGAAGAGAAGCCCATGTCGATGCAAGACTTACAAAGCTCGAATGAGTTACCGTGGTCGAGGTGAAGAACAATCTGGGGGTTCTCGCAACCGAGTTCCTTAGCATACTCTACAGCACCCTCAGCCATGTAGCGGAGAAGAGTCTGGTTGGCATACTTACGAGCACCGCTTGATACCTGGAGGATAACGGGAGACTTTGTCTCAACCGCAGCCTGCACGATAGCCTGGAGCTGCTCCATGTTGTTGAAGTTGAATGCGGGGATAGCGTAGCCGCCTTCCATTGCCTTTGCAAACATCTCTTTGGTGTTCACAAGACCCAATTCTTTGTAGTTTACCATTGTTAGTTAAATAATTATATGTTATACATACTATATTCCGCTGCAAATTTATAACTAATTTTCTGTATTACCTAATGTTGCCGAACAAAACAACGCTCGAATTTGCAATTCCAGCAAAGATTTTGTTACTTCGCAGTCGTTATGAGATGTCCGTTTTACATATTGCAGCTATTGACCTGCGCCATTTGGGTATCGGCATGTACAGGCCCCGTCATCATTGAGGAGGAGGGAAAGGATGGAACCGACACCGAACAAGAGCATAAACGTGACTCTGTCCCCATCATCCACAACGGCACCTACAGTTCCCCCTACTCCATCGCCGAAGCACAAACCCTAAAACGCGGTAAAGACATTTGGATTGAGGGATATATCGTGGGATGCGTTACTGGTTCCATGAAGAACGGATGTGACTTCAGCGAAGAAGCATCAACAATGTCAAACATACTGCTTTCCGATACCTTCCCTACGGGCAGCGAATATGATTATCTATATTGTCTCCCCATAGAACTACCCAAAGGTTCACGAGAACAAAATAACTTGAACCTCTATGACAATCCGGAGAACTATCACCGTAAAGTACGCATACAGGGGAAACTCACCCTATATTTCAAGGAAGTTGGCATGATGGAGGTCACCCAATACATCTTCTGCGATGAGATTAATAACGAAGATAAAGAAGAAGATGAGACACCCGACATAACACCAAACGACACCCTCACGACTGAAGAGCCCTCCGTACGCGACTCGGTGCCCATCATCCACGAAGGCACCTACAACTCGCCCTACTCCATTGCCGAGGCGCAGACCTTAGGACATGGCAAGGGAGTGTGGATTGAGGGATACATCGTGGGCAGCGTCACGGGATCCATGAAGAGTGGATGTAACTTTACGGTCCAAGCCACTACCCTATCAAACATACTCCTCGCCGACACGTTCCCCCTAGGAGGCGAGAACGACTACCTGAAATGCTTGCCCATAGAGTTGCCCAGCAATTCCATGGAACGCGACGACCTGAACCTCTACGACAACCCCGACAACTATCACCGCAAGGTGCGCATCGAGGGCGACATCACCCTGTATTACAAGGTAACGGGAATAAAGAACATCACGGACTACACCTTTGAGAGCGCAGACGATGACGAAGACGAAAACGACGACGAAGACGTAGAGAGTGAGGAAGACAAACCAGAGAAGCCTGAAGAGCCGATCGACCCCGATGCCACACGGAAGGACACGCTGAGCATTGCTGAGGGGATAAGACTACAAAGCGAAACGGATTACAATCAAGTATACATCAATGGATATATCGTAGGATATGCCAAAGGCAATAACTCCATTGCATACATTGACGACGCAACAAAGATAACCAGTACAGCTCGAGGAAATATTGTCCTGGCCGATGACATTAACGAAAGAGACAACACAAAGATTATCATCGTAGAACTCCCTAAGGGAATCATCAGGAATGAAGTTAACCTCTACGACAACCCGCAGAACCTCCACAAACGGCTGACCGTCAAGGGGAGAATGATACCCTATTATGGTTTGGCAGGCTGCACAGGGACTCTCGGCGTTGAGAACAGAGAGCTTTTTCTCCTCGAATAGCACAAACGGCCATCTCACGACAACTTCCCTTCCCACATTCCGTACCCAGCAATACCCTAATCACCGAGTACGCACTTGTAACAAGCTGTTATTTTACCACCCAACTACCCTTTAGAGCCGCCCCTCATCGGCATAGCTATAATAGCCATGGTCGGTGAAGATAACGTGATCGGCCAACGTGAGGTTCAAGAGTCGGGCAGCCTCCTGCACCTGTCGGGTGAGTCGGTCATCGTGCCCACTGGGACGAAGATTGCCCGAGGGATGATTATGGCAGAGGATAAGGCTGGTGGCCCGCTTGAGCAGGGCCTCGCGCAGGATAAGGCGTACGTCGACCACCGTCTCGGTGAGGCCTCCCATACCGATGCGCACCGAGTCGATAATTCGGGCCGACTGGTTGAGCAGCAGCACATGGCACTCCTCGACAGGCGCTTCACGCAAATATTGGTAGTAATAGTCGTAGACTTGCGCAGCCGAACGCACCTGCTTATGCTCGGGACGAGCCACGGCACGGCGACGGCCCAATTCGCAAGCCGCAAGGATAGTGATGGCCTTGACAGGGCCTATACCCTTGAATTGGCACAGTTCCTCCATGCTGAGACGGCCTACGCGGTCGAGGCTGTCGCCATAGGCAGCCAACACCTTCTGCATGAGGCTTACGGCAGAGTCTTCGCCGCTGCCCGATCCTATCAAGATGGCCAGCAGCTCGGCATTACTCAGTGCCTGCGCGCCCTTACTCATCAACTTCTCACGTGGGCGGTCCTCCTCGGCCCAACGATTGATTGCCAGTTTATCTGTCATGGATTAATGGTTATGGGTTATGGGTTATGGGTTATGGGTTAAAGGTTATGGGTTATGGGCCGTGAGCGATGAGCAGTGAGCAATGAGCTTTGAGCTATGAGCTTACCATCCGAAGGAACACTAAACACTAAACACTAAACACTACACCCTAAACAAATTAAAAAAGAAAGGACAATCGACTCAGGGGTATATCCATCGTCCATTGTCCTTATTAATTTGATATTGCAGAGCACGCTCTGCGGTGTATTACATCTTTACACGACCAACGTATGAACCGTCGCGAGTGTCAACCTCAACGAACTCACCCTCGTTGATGAAGAGAGGTACGCGAATCTCGGCACCTGTCTCGAGTGTAGCGGGCTTGAGTGTGTTGGTAGCGGTATCACCCTTGAGGCCGGGCTCAGTGTAGCTGATCTGGAGCACAACCTTAGTGGGGAGTTCAGCGTAAAGTACGGTCTCGGTAGAAGCATCTACCACAACCTCTACGTCCATGCTCTCCTTGAGGTAGTCAACGCCAGTGATGAGTTCCTTAGCGATGGGGTGCTGGTCGAAGGTCTCGTTGTTCATGAAGATGTAGTCCTCACCCTCCTGATAGAGGAACTGGTGTGAACGACGCTCTACGCGTACATCCTCCAACTTCTCACCGATATTGAAGCGACGCTCCAATACATAGCCGTCTACTACGTCCTTCAGAGTAGTACGCATGAAGGTGTTACCCTTACCGGGCTTCACGTGAAGGAAATCGATACAGAAGTACAACTTACCATCCATACGGATGCAGGTACCTTTCTTGATGTCTTGAGCATTAATCATAACTTTCTCTAATCTTTTATTTTTGTTATTTAACTTACTTTCCTCTTCGTTTTCGGGTGCAAAATTAGTAGAAAACAGAAAAATACCCAGATGTTTTGCACAAAATCAGCACATTTTTTGGTCATTTCAAAAAAAGTCTCTACTTTTGCAACCCGATTACGCAGCCTAACGACGAAAAGGGCGCAAGATTAAGAAAAAAGAAGAACAATAAAATAGTACAGAGCAATGAAAAGAACATTTCAACCTTCTCTGAGAAAGAGAAAGAACAAACATGGTTTCCGTGAGAGAATGGCTACCGCTAACGGTCGTCGCGTATTGGCTGCACGTCGTGCTAAGGGTCGCAAGAAATTGACAATCTCTGACGAGTTCAACGGCAAGAAGAGATAATCTCCTCCCCGAGAACAACACTATAAGAGGCTAACCAATCGGTTAGCCTCTTTTTTGTAGTTCAACCCGCGTCAGTGTCATCTTGAACGGAGTGAAAGATCTCGCAAAGTTTCCCGCAAAGTTCGCATCAACGAGTAAAATGTAAACTTATCCACAATTTCTCAGCGAGTGCAGCTAAACTAAATGGTAACATAAAGCCTCAGCGCGAGATCCCTCTCTTCGCTCGTCTTCGCTCGGGATGACACTAACGCGGAGTTAGGGGCACTCCTTTATAAACTAAAGTTTCAGTCGTCGCAACCGACGCTTTCATACCGCGTCGGCGTTTTCGTCTTCGTCAACCTTTCACCCTTAACCTATAACCTTTAACCCATAACCTTTAGCCCTTAACCTCCAACTTCTCCTTCAGGAACTGCCCCGTATAGGACGCCTCGCATCCAGCCACTTCTTCAGGAGTACCACACACCACAAGTTGACCGCCACGATCACCGCCTTCAGGGCCTATATCGATAATATGGTCGGCACACTTGACGACCTCCATATTGTGCTCGATGATGACGATGGTGTGGCCGCGCGAGATGAGCGCGTCGAATGACTGCATCAGACGTTTGATGTCGTGGAAGTGGAGTCCCGTGGTGGGCTCATCGAAGATAAACATCGTGGGCTCGCTCTTCTCCAGGCTGAGGTAGTAGGCGAGTTTTACGCGCTGGTTCTCACCACCCGAGAGGGTCGACGAACTCTGGCCCAATTTGACATACCCGAGTCCCACATCCTGCAGGGGCTTGAGGCGGCGCACCACCTTGGTGGCACCATGCTCGGCAAAGAACTCGATAGCCTGGTTGACAGTCATATCGAGCACGTCGTGTATATTCTTGTCATGATAGGTGACGAGCAGCGTGTCGGCCTTGAAGCGTTTGCCGTGGCACGCCTCACACTCGAGCACGAGGTCGGCCATGAACTGCATCTCCCCGGTGATGGTACCCTCACCCTTACACTCCTCGCATCGGCCTCCCTCGCTATTGAAGGAGAAGTAGCCTGCCGTATAGCCCAATTGTTTGGCGAGAGGCTGCTCGGCAAAGAGCTTGCGTATCTCGTCGTAAGCCTTGAGGTAGGTGACGGGGTTCGAGCGCGATGACTTGCCTATAGGGTTCTGGTCGACAAACTCCACCGCCTTGAGCATACGGATGTCGCCCTCGATGCCGAGATGCTCGCCCGGACGCTCCTCCCCCTCGCTATACTCGCGGGATAGGGCATTATAGAGGACATCGCGCACGAGCGAACTCTTACCGCTACCGCTGACACCGGTGACGACGGTCATCACGTTGAGCGGGAACTTCACGTCGACACCCTTGAGGTTATGGTGACGCGCTCCGCGTACCATGATATAGTTGTTCCACGGACGGCGGCTCTGAGGCACAGGGATGGTCTCCTCGCCGAGGAGATAGCGCACGGTATGGCTCTCGGTGCCGGATTGCAGATCGTGCATATCGCCCTTATAGACAATCTCTCCACCCAGTCGTCCTGCATGAGGACCCACATCGATGATGTAGTCGGCACGGCGGATGATATCCTCGTCGTGCTCCACGACCACGACCGTGTTGCCCGCCTCCTGCAATTGGCGCAGCACCCGCACCAGTTTGTCGGTATCGCGGCTATGAAGGCCGATACTGGGCTCGTCGAGGATATAGAGCGAGCCCACAAGCGGACTGCCAAGCGAGGTGACGAGATTGATGCGCTGGCTCTCACCGCCCGAGAGCGTGTTGCTCAGTCGGTTCAGCGTGAGGTAGCCGAGCCCCACATCGAGCAGACACTGCAGGCGGTTGTTGATCTCCACCAGCAGACGGTTGGCGATGGCTGCCTCGTGCTCATCCAAGACGAGTTGGGCAAAGAAGCGGTGCAACTCCGTTACGGGCATCTCCACCAGTTCGCAGATGCTACGCCCGCCGACCTTCACATACTCAGCCTCCTTCTTCAGTCGTGAACCGTGACAGGTGGGACATATCGTCTTGCCGCGATAGCGGGCCAGCATCACGCGGTATTGTATCTTATATTGGTTCTCCTCGAGCATCTTGAAGAAGGAGTCGATGCAGGGCTTCGTCCTCGGCCCGTGCCAGAGAAAATCCTTCTGCGCCTGAGTAAGTTCGTAGTAGGGGGCAAAGATGGGAAAGTTGTGCTGTGCAGCAATCTGGATAAACTCATCGCGCCAGGCACTCATCTTCTCGCCACGCCAGCACACCACGCATCCGTCGTACACCGAGAGGGCCGTATTGGGTACCACCAGTTGCTCGTCGATGCCGATGACGCGTCCGAAACCACCACACGTGGGGCAGGCCCCCATGGGTGAGTTGAAAGAGAAGAGTTGCTCCGTAGGTTCCTCGAAGGCAATACCATCGGCCTCGAAGCGCTTGCTGAAGGTATGCAGGATACCTGCGGGATAGAAGCGCAACATACACTCACCTCCCCCTTCGTAGAAGGCCGTCTCGGCACTATCGATGAGGCGGCTGACGGTCTCTTTGCTATCATCCACGCTGAGGCGGTCAACTACTATTCTTAATTCTGAATTCTGAATTCTGAGTTCTGAATCACTGGATATCACCCGCTCCAGCACCTCTTCGATGCGTACGACCTCACCATTCACCTCCACTCTGGCGAAGCCTTGCTGCAAGGCGATAGTCAACTGCTCCTGCACAGAACGCCCCTCGCGCACGACGAGCGGTGCCAGCACAGTAAAGCGCGTACCCGGACTATACGAGCGCATACAGGCTACGATATCCTCGGTATCGTGACGCTTGACGAGTTGTCCCGTCACGGGCGAGTAGGTCTTGCCCACACGGGCGAAGAGCAGACGCAGGTACTCGTAGATCTCCGTCGAGGTACCCACCGTAGAGCGCGGGTTGCGCGAACTCACCTTCTGCTCAATGGCAATGGCAGGCGGCAACCCCTTAATGAAGTCACACTCGGGCTTCTTCATACGCCCGAGGAATTGGCGGGCATACGACGAGAGACTCTCCACATAGCGTCGCTGGCCTTCGGCATAGAGCGTATCGAAAGCCAATGACGACTTACCCGAGCCTGAAAGACCCGTCACCACCACCAATTTGTTACGAGGGATGTCTACCTCAACATTCTTCAAGTTGTTGACGCGAGCGCCCTTGACGCTGATGTATTTTTCTTCGCTCATACCATATACTCTAACCGTGCGAAATTAGTAAAAGCCGAGAAAAAAAGCAAATTATTCACCGCTCCGCCCCCTCTTTTACTCTTTTTTTAGCCTTTTACGAAAAAAGATATGCCCAAACGCTTGCAGATTCAAATTATTGTCGTACCTTTGCACCGCTTTCGACAGAGAGCGCTCAAGATGGTGACTATAGTTCAGTCGGTTAGAGCGTCAGATTGTGGTTCTGAATGTCGTGGGTTCGAATCCCACTAGTCACCCTAAAAGAATCCTCGGCAATGCCGGGGATTCTTTTTATTTATTCACACTAAAGGATCCCACCAACCGCCCTCCTCCGCACCCATCTGCCGAAGTGTCGCCACCACAAGATAATACAATGAGTATTAACGCGTTGATGGCGACACTTCGGCATTGTCTTCGTTATCATAATCTTGGGCCCTCCCCCCCCGCAGACTCACAAGCGAGACTCCTTTTTGCCGATATCGGCAGTCGTCGCAACCGATGCTTCTTTTGCATCGGCCCCATAGGGAGGGAGTTGGCAGGCTTCGCGATTGTTTTAATTTTTAATTTTCAATTTAATAATCGTACGATAGCCAGCGTTCAACTGATTGATGGTCATCGGTCAGTTGAATGATGGCGGTCAGTCAACTGTATGATGCCCATCGTACGATAACTTTTCTTCGTGCAAACAGGGAAAACGCATTATGAACCCATTAGATATTTTCATCAATTTCTATCAGATAATCAGCCTTTTGTCTCACACAGATTTCACGAAGCTCACGAAGACTGCATCGCAAAAGGCTCGCAGTTGTCGGCTTTGCCGAGTGCCTACGAACCGGATGGCAAGCACGAGCGTAGCAAGTGCTTTTCGTGAACTTCGTGAAATCTGTGTGAAAATCAATCATTTGACATAAGAAAAAGAGGTGTGTTTATAATGCGTATTCCCTGTTCGTGCAAAATCACGAAACGAAAAGTACTTTTACAAGCATTCACCCATCCAAATTATCTTATCGACAACGTTTCCCGGCGCTTTATCTTTGCAATAAAAATACAAAGCCCCCCCCCTCCGTTCCGTTCGCCTTTGCTCATTCCTCTCGTCCCCCTTAAAGAGAATCGAATAATCACCGTAGACACTTCATCATCCAGAATTTAGAATCCCAACGAAGTGTCGCCACTATTCCGCTCATACATAGCGCATTAACGGGCAGTGGCGACACTTCGGCAGATGAATTCCGAAGAGGCGCAAATAGGGACTCCTTACTCCTTTCTAATCACCATTTCAAAAATGGGAATATTAAAATAAATCCATTATCCTGATTCACACTAAAGACGGAGAGGACGCGATTGCGTCCTCTCCGTCTTTACTTAACATAACCCTGCCCCTACGGATAATCATTTCGGGTAGAGACATCAGCCTGTCCTACGGGAATACATCCATTCAATAGACCTCCAACACGATGTGTTTCTCTTCGGCGATGCGGCGCATGCCCATCAGGGCGTAGCGCATGCGGCCGAGAGCGGTATTGATGCTCACACCCGTAATCTCGGCAATCTCCTTGAAACTGAGGTCCTGATAGAAACGCATGTAGACCACCTCGCGCTGGTTGTCGGGCAGGGCATCAAGGAGACGACGCACATCGCGGAGGGTCTGCTCATTGACCATCTGGGTCTCTATATTGTCGTCGCAGAGGTCTGCATCGTTGAAGAGGTCCACCTCGGTCTCATCGTTGGAGATGGTATTCTCGTTGCGCTCCTGACGGTAGCCGTCGATAATCATGTTGTGGGCAATGCGGGTGAGCCATGCGCCAAACTTTCCCGAAGCGGTGTAGCGCCCCTGCAGGATGGTGGTGATGGCCTTGACAAAGGTCTCCTGGAAGATGTCCTCAGCCACCTCCTGATTGCGTACGATAAAATAGATATAGTTGAAAAGTTTGCTCTGATAGCGAGCGAGCAACTCATCAAACGCCTTATTGTCACCTTCAGTATAACGTGCTACCAACATGTCGTCGGTGAGCATATTGATCTGTTCCATTACTGCTTACTTCTGTTTTGTTTAGCGTAAGAGTGTTTCGATAGGCGTTTGCGTTTTAGAGTTATTGTTCGTCCTTTTTCAATTTTTCTTCGGCAAAGGAAAGCATATTTTTGCGATTGTGCAATATTTTTGCCCGTTTTTAACACAATAAGCAGCATTTTCGACCGTTAAAAGAATCTTCCGGCTGTTTATTCACGTTTTTTTTGTACCTTCGCCACACTTATGAAACGATACGACAACTACTCTTTATTGGGACACAACACCTTCGGGATGGATGTGCGCGCAGCACTGTTTGTCGAGTATGACACAGTGGAAGAGTTGCGGGCATTCCTGCAGAGCGGCGAGTTGGCCCGTCACAAACAGCATATCCACATCGGCTGTGGCAGCAACCTGCTCTTCGGAGGCGACTATGAGGGTGTGGTGATGCACTCGGCCATGCGCACTCTCGAGGTGGTGGAAGAGACTGACGACCATGTATGGGTACGCGTGGGCTCGGGCTATGTATGGGACGACTTTGTGGCACATGCCGTAGCCCAAGGATGGGCAGGGGTGGAGAACCTCAGTGCCATACCAGGAGAGGTAGGCGCCAGCGCAGTACAGAACATCGGCGCCTATGGCGTGGAGGTGAAGGATGTCATCATCCGTGTCGAAGCCATGGCACTTGATGGCACTATCCGCACCTTCTCCAACGAAGAGTGCCGCTATGGCTACCGCGACTCTATCTTCAAGCGCGAACTGCGCGGACAGTATATCGTAACCCATGTGGTATACCGATTGGACAAGGTGCCTACCTACCGTCTCGACTATGGTGATCTGCGTGCCCGTGTGGAAGCCCATGGCAAACCTACCCTACAGGCCGTACGTGATGCCGTCATCGCCATACGCGACAGCAAGTTGCCCGACCCGCGCGTGTTGGGCAATGCAGGCAGTTTCTTTACCAACCCCGTGATACCTCGTACACAATACGACATCTTAAGGGAACAGTACCCCACCATGCCCTCCTACCCTATCGACGAGAAGCAGGTGAAGGTCCCTGCAGGATGGCTCATCGACAGTACGGGATGGAAAGGTCGCGCACTAGGCCGCGCCGGGGTGCATGACCGGCAGGCTCTGGTACTGGTAAACCTCGGAGGAGCCACGGGCCGCGAGGTGATGGCACTGGCCGAACGCATCTGCGAGGAGGTATACCAAAAGTATGGCATACGTATCACCCCGGAAGTAAACTACATCGCATGAGACTGACCTTCCTCGGCACCGGAACCTCGAAAGGGGTACCTGAAGTGGGATGCACCTGCCCCACCTGCCTATCTACGGATCCACGCGACAAGCGGTTGCGCGTATCGGCACTCATCGAAACCAACGAGGCACGCATCCTTATCGACTGCGGCCCCGACCTACGCACACAGATGCTGGGCATCCCCTTCGACCGTCTCGACGGGGTGCTACTCACCCACGAGCACTATGACCATACGGGAGGTATCGACGACCTACGCCCTTTTGGCATCTTTGGAGACATTGACGTATATGCTGACGACCTCACCCATCGCCACTTGCGTGAGCGACTGCCCTATTTCTTCCGTGAGGTCCTCTACCCTGGTGTACCGAGACTGCTATTTCACACGGTGAAGCCCTACGCCCCATTTACTATAAAAGATGTGGAGGTAACACCCCTGCAAGTCATGCACGGCCAACTGTCCATATTAGGGTTTCGCATCGGAGCATTGGGCTTCGTGACAGATATGACTGACGCACCCGAAGCGACCTTGGCTCAACTCACGAACATAGATACCCTTATCATAGGAGCCCTACGGAGGAAGCCCCACGCCACACACCAAACCATAGACGAGGCTATCGAAGTGGCTCGCCGCGTGGGAGCACGCGAAACCTACCTCATCCACATGAATCACGAGGCAGGACTACACGCCGAGACCGACGCTACCCTACCCGAGCATGTACATCTGGCCTACGACGGGCTGACAATAAAGATCTGATTCGTCACATCAAGTGTTCGCAGAGTATCTTGATGCCGAGAAGAATGAGCACGGCACCACCGAGAGGCTCGACAGGGAACCTCAGTTTATTCCCGACAAGACTACCGATGAAGCAACCGCCCAAAGCCATGACGAAAGAGACAAGAGCGATGGCAAGTAAGGGGAAGGCGATAACAGCAAGCGTATCCATGCCAATGCAAGTGAACGATATGCCTACCGCCAATGCATCAATGCTTACTCCTACCGCAAGCACCAGCACTGTTCCCAATCGCGTGGGGTCAAAATGACGTTCCTCCTCACCCTGTATACCCTCACGTATCATCTTCACTCCCAAGAGCACAAGGATGGCAAAGGCAATCCAGTGGTCGTAATGCTCGATGAAATCATAGAAATAGACCGACCCTGCCCAGCCCAGCAAAGGCATGAGTGCCTGAAAAGCACCAAAGAAGAAGGCTATAGTGAAGAAGTGGCGCAGTTGGACACGCTTCAAGAGAAGACCCGCCGCGATAGCCACGGTGAAACTGTCCATGGCAAGAGCGAGGGCTGTGAGCCATATTTCAAGAGTAGTCATTGTCGTTTCTTGGTAAAGTTGAAGTAATAGCCGATGGTATAGGTGGCCCCTAACATCCCTTTCTTGCCGGTACCGAAACCGGGGACATACCAGGGACCACCATTCGTAATGGATCCTCTGTAGAGCGGATACTTGTAGCGAAGCGACCAACCCATATAGAAGCCCTTTGCCATCTCGGCACGCAGGCCACCCACCGCCTCGGCCCACACGGCACGGCATGGCACATCGACAAACCGCACTGATGCCTCATCACCCCACACGGGGTCTACGAGTGGAGGGGCATCGACACTGTAGTCAAACGAGGTGTAGCCCACACGGCCGCCGAGATAGATATAGCCCGGTTTGTCGCTCCGATACTGCATATTATAGTCCATGCCTACCCGATAGTAGGGAGCACGAGTACGGTAGCCAATCTCATAGAGCTGACTCACCATATCGGCCTGTCCGAGCCCCACCTCGACGGTCGGAAAAAAGCGATTGTTGATATCCAATGCTGCAGAGACCTCAGCACTGTAATACTTGTCCTGCACAAACAACGGATAGATGTACCCGAAGACATCAGCAGAGAGATGAAGCTCCCAAGAAGCATCGGCCTTATCCCCCTTCCCATGAAGAGAGGGCTGAGGCTCCGCTGCCATCAACGGCATGCTCCAGAGGATCCACCCCAGGCTAATCAGCCACAGGGAAAAGGACCTGTATGTTTTCGCGTTCATCATAATCAACATCCGACGATTTGAGGATAAGAGAATCTATCAGATAGTGCGTACTGCTCACCGAAGTGATGGTATGATACATCGCCACGCCGCAATCGACCGACACAAGGGTAGGCGTATTGACATGACCGATATAGATACTATCGCAAAGCGTCCCATCATAGTCGAGAATCAACGTATCGACGGCATGTGCATAACTCAAGGGAAAGAGCAGATTCGAGGCGTTGACCTTCTTGTTCAGTACCACCGAATCACCCTGCGGACGAGCCACACGAACCGTAAGAGCACCCACAAAGGAGACAGGCTCTCCATAAGAACTATAGAATGCCATCTTGCCCATCACCGTATTGTTGATGGGGCAGTCCTCACTCGAGCAGGCCACCATGCACCACAACAGGGGAAGCGAGCAGAGAAGACAAAGGGTATGACGTATTTGCCGCATCAGAACTCCTTCTCGATCTTATAGTTGTTGCGCTCCTGCGAGTTGCGACTGATGAGTTCGCCCAAGAATCCGGTGAGGAAAAGTTGGAAACCCAGAATCATACCCGTCAATGCGAGATAGAAATAGGGACTATCAGTTATCAGACGAGCAGGAATGCCTTTACCCAAGCAATAGAGTTTACCGATGCCGATGCCCATCACGCACAATAGACAGATGAAGAACATCACCGAGCCCCACAAGCCAAAGAAATGCATGGGCTTGACACCAAACTTGGAGAGGAACCACAGGGAGATGAGGTCAAGGTAACCATTAACAAAACGGTCGAGACCAAACTTCGTCGAGCCATATTTGCGGGCCTGATGATGTACCACCTTCTCACCAATCTTGCCAAAACCGGCATTCTTGGCCAAGTAGGGGATGTAACGATGCATCTCGCCATACACCTCGATATTCTTCACCACCTCCTTACGGTAGGCCTTGAGACCACAGTTGAAGTCGTGCAGATTCTTGATTCCCGACACCTTGCGCGCAGTGGCATTAAAGAGTTTGGTCGGCAATGTCTTCGACAACGGATCGTAGCGTTTCTGCTTGTAGCCCGATACGAGGTCGTAACCCTCCTCCATGATCATGCGGTACAACTCGGGTATCTCGTCGGGAGAGTCCTGCAGGTCGGCATCCATGGTGATGACCACATCACCCTCGGCACGGTCGAAACCACAGTAGAGAGCAGGCGACTTGCCATAGTTGCGGCGAAACTTGATACCCTTCACTTCGGGATACTGGGCATGCAACTCTTCGATGACCTTCCACGAATCGTCGGTAGAGCCATCATTGACAAAGTAGACCTCATAAGAGTAGCCATGCTCGTCCATCACGCGCTTGATCCAAGCGTGCAACTCGGGCAATGACTCGGCCTCATTATACAAAGGAATAATTACTGAAATATCCATGGAACTATTATTTACAATTTGACAATTCACGATCTATTACTTATGCGCCTCACGAAAAGCGCCACAGGCAGCGAGATGATGATGCTCCACGACACATTATTGCTCAGCATGCCCAGGGTTATGTCAATGGGCGTCATCGCCTGCAACTGCTGTGAGGTCTGCTGCATCAGTTCAATATATTGGTCGAATTGAGCCATGCTACCGGCATCTACCCCCTCCAACGCACTGAGGTCCACACTCTGCAACTGCTCAATGCTCTGCACCAAGGCCCCCACCATAGCCCCACCGTCAATATAGGCGAAGTAGACGTAATAAGCCACTGTGGCCAATAGAGAGCCGAAGCACATCGTATACATCGAGAAGATGAAGGCACGCGCGAAGCCCACCTGCCCGCCACAATATTGGTCGCGATAGCGTCTGGCCAGCAAATAGACCAAAAGCGGTACCATAAACGTCAGCCCCAAGAAGAGCAGCGCCGCCAACGTGGAGTGCAGACTCAAAGGGAAGAGACAAAACTTACCTATATAATATAAACCTACCACCGCACCGAAGTTCATGGCATAGTGCATCATCGTAGGCTGTTGGGGATTGCTCATCGTATCAGTTTTTTCACTATTAATTAGCAAAAGTACGTCTATTTGAGCGAAATGCAAAATTTATCATGCGAAAAATAGGTCCTGAAGAATCTCGAGCGACTGCAAAGCCGGGAAATTGGCCACATGCAAGCCATAATAGGTAGCCAGATAACGTACCAGACGAGCACGGTCATGACGGTTCATAAGGACAGCATCCATCGACTCATAAGACACTCCATGGAGAAGAAAAAGCAAATGAGTGTCATGAGGAGACATCACCGTCTCGGAGGGCAATACTCCTGCAATGAAGTGGCCATTGCCCAAATCAAACAAATCCCCATCGCTATACTCCTCCATATTGGGCGCGATACCCAAAAACCGCGCCAACTTGAGGAGAAATACGATATGAAAGTTGGCATAATGCTCCTCCGCCACGTCGTACCAACGGAACGAATGTTCTACATATAGGTATAGGTCAGGATTGGCGGCCTCATCCCGAAGTGAGTAGAGCATAAACTCCGACAACAGCATGGCTACACTACGCTTGACGGGATGATACGGCACGTCTTGCTGGACAAACAGCAGGCGAACCTCCTTCATGCGCTGCAACGAGGCATTGGGCTTCATATCCCATTGAAACGAGAGAAAGGTTAGGGGTTGAAACAGGCGCGCACTCGCACCCGAGCGCTTGCCATGCGACCCGTTAACCATGAACGCCACATGCCCACGCGAAGCAGTGAAAAGATGGGCAATGAATGACTTATCATTGTACTTCACACACTGCAAAACTATGCCTTTATCATCAACAAACATCAGTCGAACTATCGAAAACGATGCAAAACTACAAAAAAAGCATCTTTGCGGCAAAAAAAAAGAGCAAAGTGTTTGCTGATTCAAAAAAAGTATCTACCTTTGCATCCGCTTTCGAGAAACAAATATCGGTAACACGATATGAAAGTATAAGGATGGCGCTATCGTCTATCGGTTAGGACGTGAGATTTTCATTCTCAAAAGCGGGGTTCGATTCCCCGTAGCGCTACAAAGTTAAATTAAAAGAATAGGAAGATTAGAAATGGCAAACCACAAATCATCGCTGAAGAGAATCAGACAGACTGAAACCAGAAGATTGCGCAACAGATACTATGC
>JAZOPX010000077.1:0-25045 GCA_045655845.1 Bacteroidaceae bacterium | reverse complement strand
CAAGGTTGGTTACGCTACTATCGCCGAGGCTATCGCTGCTGTAAACGAGCTTGGCAACAAGGTATCTATTGCTAAGGATCTTGAGTTGACAGAGGCTGTTGTTGTTCCTGCCGACAAGACTGTTGTCCTTGACCTCAATGGTAAGGTTGTTTCTATGAACGATGCTTCAGGCGCTGCTGCTGCATTGCTCAAGAACAATGGAAACTTGACTATCATGGATGGTACTGAGGCTAAGGCTGGTAAGCTCAGCTTCAAGACAACAACTCCTAGCGCTGCTAACGCATACGCAAGCAACACTATCAGCAACTATGGTGTGATCACCATCGAAAGCGGTAATGTTGAGAACCTCTCTGTAGGTGGTGGCGCATGCTACGCTCTCGACAACTACGCAGGTAGCACAGCTACTATCAACGGTGGTAACCTCACTGCCGAGAAGACAGCTGTACGCATCTTCAACTGGACAAACGGTGAAGAGGCTAAGGCTACTATCAGCATGAACGGTGGTGAGATCTACAGCAAGAACGGTTATGGTATCAACGTTAACTCTGGTAACGCTCCGTTCGTAGCACTCAACATCGCTGGCGGTACTATCACTACAGACTATGCTGACTACAAGCTTGCAGTATATGTTGTGAACAAGAATAGTGCTGAAAACCTCACAATCAATGTGACTGGCGGTACATTCAACGGTATCTTCGCACTCAACGGCGTAACTGCTCAGACTATGAAGCAGGGTGCTGTGGCTGTAAGCGGTGGTACATTCGAGGGTGTTACTTGCTACGAGGATCCTGCATACGGCTTCGTAAGCGGCGGTACATTCAAGTCTGCTGTTGATGCTAAGGCTGTTGCTACAGGCTTTATCTGCAAGGACAACACTGACGGCACATACGGTGTTATCGTCGATCCTAAGCATGGCATGGTGGCTCAGATTGATAGAAATGACTACTTCGCCGAGAACCAGTACTTCGCTACTATCAACGAGGCTGTTCAGGCTGCCGTGAGCGGTGAAACAATCACTTTGATTGCTAACGTTGAAACTTCTGCTGCTAACTATGCAACAATTGATGACACATATAAGTATGCTGCAATTGTTGCTGTTAAGGAAAAGCAGGTTACTATCGACCTCAACGGTAAGAACGTAACTGTTACTCCTACAGCTGAGGAATTGGAAAATGCTGGAGGTAAGATGTTGATGGCTGTATTCGGTGTCGACACTAACGGTAACTTGACACTTAAGGGTGAGGGTACTGTTAAGGTGAACGCTAACGGTGCTAGCGTCTACTCTCTCGCTACTGTTTACGGAAAAGGCGGTCATCTCACCATCGAAAGCGGTAACTACGAGGCTGATGCTATAAATGCAAGCGGTTCGCTCATCTATGCTCAGCAGGCTAACTGCATCACTGTGAGCGGTGGCAAGTTCGATCTTGGCAACTTGGGTACAGGTGCTAACGGTTCACCCTGGATCTTCAACACCAAGGGCCAGAACAACACCGGAATCAAGGTTGAAGGTGGTACATATCCTACCGACATCAACCACCAGTTCTGGGCTAACGAGGTATTTGTTCCAGAGCACTTGGCTCTCCAGGAAAATGCTGATGGCACATGGACAGTTGTTGAGGCAATTGCTTACACATATGAAATTGCTTCATCAACAGGTTCTCAGCCTCGCAACGTTGGTTATGCTTCTCTTGAGGACGCTATCGCTGCTACAGGTAAGTACAGATGCGATGGCAACATCATCACTATGCAGAAGGACATCACTCTTGAGCCTATCACAGTTGCTAACGGTGCAAAGGTGGTTCTCTACTTGAATGGTAAGATCATCAGCGGTACCGACAGCGGCACTGCAAGCTTTGGCTTGATTACCAACAAGGGTGACTTGACAATCGAGGGTTCTGGTACTATCCAGTTGACAGCTACCAACGACCGCGGTTGGGGTGCTTACTCTTCAGTAATCTCTAACCAGGTAGGTGGCAAGCTCACAGTTAACGGTGGTACTATCCAGCACCTTGGCGGTACATCAATGGCTTACGCTATCGACAACCTCACCAATGGTAAGGGTACATACGCTGAGACCGAGATTAACGGTGGTACTATCAAGTCAACATACCGTCCTATCCGCATGTTCTTGAACGGCGTTGAGGCTGAGAACATCCTCACCGTGAACGCTGGTACTATCGAAAGCACAGATGGTAACAAGGCTGCTATCTGGATGCAGACTGCTAGCGATGCTGCTCACTCAGGTACATTGTACGTAGGTGCAGATGCTGTAATCAAGAACAATGTATATCTTGATGCCGATAACCTCAAGAACGTTCGCGAATATCCTGTTGAGGCTTACATTGCTAAGGCTGCTCTTGCTGAGGGCATGACTGTTCTTGCTGACGCAATTCCTGCTGAGGCTGCCGCACTCGTTGAGTACGACACATTCTGGCAGGTTGAGCAGAAGAACCTTGCCGAGCTGACTATCGAGGATGCTTGCGAGGAGTACATCAACAAGATTGAGAAGAATGTTGAAGTGTTGACTTACGAGCGTTACTTCGATGACACTGAGTGGCAGACTATCGTATTGCCGTTCGATGTTCCCGTAGCTAACTTGATGGAGCAGTTCGAGGTAGCTTACATCTACAACGCTTCTTATAAGGGCAAGCAGGCTACAATTGACTATGTAGTTATTGAAGATTCTGAATTTGTTCTTGCGGCTAACTATCCTTACATGATTCGTGCTAAGGAGACTGGTTGGAACAACATCGTTGTTGAGAAGGCCAAGTTGATGCCTACAAAGGTTGAGATTCTTGACTGTTCTTCTATCTTCGAGAAGTTCAGCTTCATCGGTAACTATGCTACAGTTGATGCTTCTAACCTCGATGCTACTATGGGCTACTTCAACTTGACTTCAGGTGCTTGGAACAAGATGGATGAGGTTAACCCCTTCCGCTTCTACATGCAGATTAAGTTGCGTAACGGTAAGGCCTTCGAGTATCCTGCTATTGAGTCACAGGCAATCCGTATGCGTCGCGTAGACGAGAACGGCAATGCAGACACTACCGGCATCGACGGTGTTGAAGCTGAGAATGCAGGTGACTTCATCTTCGACCTCCACGGACGTCGCGTCCTCGAGCCTCTGAAGGGTGGTCTCTACATCATCAACGGAAAGAAGGTTATCTTCTAAACCAGACAACCTAAAACCCTAATTGGTTCAGCGATAAATCATCGCTGAACCAATCCAACAGAAGAGGGGGCGGTAACAGACCGCTCCCTCTTGTTATGTCTTATCTCGTAAGCGTAAGCCTCCGATAAAGGTAAGCCTCCGATAAAATACGACATTTAATACAATTAGCCGCTATTACCGAGGTAGTACCTTGTAGTGGCGGTTAGTTGTTGGTAGTAGCGGCTATTACCTGCTATTGGCGGGTAGTACCTTCCAGTTACAAGGTAGTAGCTGGTTAATGTCTTTTTCTGTTGCGATTCTTCTGAGGATGTCTTCAAGCCATGCGCGAACACCGGATGCTTACAATGCATCTCGTACCATCTGTTCTATCAGACAAAACCTTCTTGGAAGTACTAATCGAAAGGTCGAAAACATCTTTCCTTGTAAAATGTTGGTGAAAATAAAAGGAATGTGTATTTTTGCAACGTTGAATGATAATGGATTATGGCTGACAAATATCAGATTCCGTTCATAAATGCCTGCATCCGTGCACTTGCCAAACGAGTAGGGTTACCTGTCAAGAATGCTTTCCAGTATCTTGAGAGGTTTAATGGTATGGAATTTCTTGTTAAGTTCTATCCGACGTTGCATCTCCAGTCTATTGACGATACTGTGGATGACCTTATCATAATGTGTAAAAAGAATGGAGGGGCTTTGGGATGATATTGTATCATGGAACAAATGTTGACTTTGAGCAGATAGATCTTACGAAGTCCAATCGTTTCAAAGACTTCGGACAGGGATTCTATCTGACGGATATCAAACAACAAGCGGTGGAACTGGCCGAGAAACGGGCAGAACGTGATGGAGGTTTCGCCATCGTACAGGAGTATGAGTTTGACGAGAGTTTGTTGAACGACTCGTTCTTAAGAGTCAAACGCTTTGAGGCTCCAACTGCTGAGTGGGCTGAATTTATCTATAAGAATAGAAGCCGTCAAAGGCCATTCTTTCACCATGATTACGACATTGTTATCGGGCCGATTGCTGATGATGGTGTTGCCTACTTGCTCAATCGTTACGAGGAAGGTTCTTATACGTTAAGAGAGCTTGCTCGTGAACTGAAATATAAGAAATTGAACAGTCAGTATTTTTTTGCAAATAATCGTGTCGTATCACTCCTAAATCGGATCAAATGATTATGACTACTCAGCAGATACAGGATTTCTTGATAGCCTATGCCATAGACCGTATGACGGAGTTCTTGATCGAGGACTACGGCTTGTCTATCACAGAATCATTGAATTTCATCTACAACTCCGATACTTATCAAAAACTGGTAAAGACTACGACGGGACTATATGAACAAAGTCCGTCATATATCTATGAGTTGTTGGAAAAGGAATATAAGACGGGAAGTGCTGCCTGACTCCCGACCTCTCCCTCTACAGAGGGATGGCTAAAAAAACCTTTGTCCGATTTTTCTAACGGACAAAGGTTTTTTTCAAAACGCAGGGCTGCGATAAAATGATTCCCTTTGTCCGATTTGGGAGGAGGGGATATCCCGCTGTGAAATGGCAATATGTAAACCATGTACGACTTTTATAGTTATATGTTAGGTGGATACGAGAAGAATATGTACCTTTGCAGTGTAAAACGATAGAGGGAAGGAGGAAGTGCCATGGCAAGACCGATAAAAGAAACACCTATACTGAAGGGTAAGGACGCTGAGCGTTTCGTGAAGCGTATGAACGAAACTCGTGCAGTATCTGATACCGAAATCAGACGCGTAAAGAAAAATTACGAGTATATCCTTAGTATCTCCAAGTTTTAAGGACGAATGGAGCAGCCTATTGAAGGACAACGGTTGGTGCGCCGATTGGATGAAGGTGAAAGAATCGTAGCATTTGATTGCGGTGATGCCGATCTGGATGACTTTATCATCAACGAAGCCCCCATGTATCGTGATGCCCTGTTGGCTGTGACGTATGTAATGGAGCAGGACGGTACTCCTATAGCCTATTTCAGTCTTGCTAACGATAGGGTATCTATTCAGGATTTCGATACAAATACAGAGTTTAATCGATTTCGCCGGCAACGGTTCGTTAATGAAAAGCGCATTAAGAGCTATCCAGCGGTAAAGGTCGGACGATTTGCTGTTAGTGAGTCTGTGCGCGGTGAGGGTATTGGCTCTATGTTACTTGACTTTATCAAAGCCTACTTTATTATTGACAATAAGACCGGTTGTCGTTTCATTACAGTGGATGCCTATAAGTCGGCCATTTCCTTTTATGAGAAAAATGGCTTCTTGCCTCTCCAAACTGACGATGACGAAGATGATGCTCCTACACGCCTTATGTTCTTTGACTTGGCCGACTATAAGTGTCAGTTGAAAGCGGAGCTTTCCAAGGCGGACGCATCAGGAAACAAATTCACCGAAAACGTCTAACTGTAAGCACTCGATAAAGTGCAGAGGAAGTACATTCCCGCTGTGAAATGGGTCTGCCTGTTGCAAAAATTGGGTCTACCGTTTTCTGAAATTGGGCCTACCCGATTCGGAAAAAGGGTAGACCCATTTTGTCTCGAGGGTCTACCCAATATGAAGGTACTATCTGTTGTCTTATGGCTCACTCACGTAAAAAGAAGGTCTTTCTCCAATAGGTTGACCTGCTGACCGGACGGGTGTAACGCGCTGCTATAGAGTACGTTGTGGAGGTCAGCCGGGTTGGCTGGAGCTGACCGCATGGTCGGCCTCTTCGGTATGGAGGTGTCGTTGCGTCTCATCGGGCAGGCAACCTCGGTCAACCCCGGTCAGCTGGGTTGACCGCCGTAAGACGCTGTATATATGCAGGTTATACGGCCTCGGTCAGCTGGTCAACCCATTGGGGTAAAGTGTATATATGGCCCTTCTCAGAAGGGCCTCTCCCTCTGGGTCTTGAGGTAAGCTACAGACGGGTGCTTAGAAGAACATCGAGGAGTCTTCGTTGCCCCACATCTGCTTGTAGTCTCGGGCGAGTCCGCCTTCGGAGGTCTCCTTGTAGAGTGAGGGCAGGTCGTGGCCGGTCTTCTTCATCACCTCTACCACCTTGTCGAACGATACGCGGTGCACACCGTCGGTAAACATGGCGTAGGAGTTGGCATCCATGGCGCGGGCTGCGGCATAGGCGTTGCGCTCGATGCAGGGGATCTGCACGAGTCCGCACACGGGGTCGCAGGTGAGGCCCAGGTGATGCTCGAGACCCATCTCGGCAGCATACTCAATCTGTGAGGGAGTACCGCCAAAGAGCTGTGCAGCGGCAGCGGCGGCCATGGCGCAGGCTACGCCCACCTCGCCCTGGCAGCCCACCTCGGCACCCGAGATGGAGGCGTTGGTCTTGACGATGTTGCCGAAGAGTCCGGCAGTAGCCAGGGCACGCAGGATACGCTGCTCGGAGAAGCCGCGCGACTTGTAGAGGTGGTAGAGCACGGCAGGCAATACGCCACACGAGCCACAGGTGGGGGCGGTGACAATCTTGCCACCGGCAGCATTCTCCTCGCTCACCGCCAGGGCGTAGGCAAAGAGGAGGCCGCGCGTACGCATCGACTGCTGGTAGCCCTCGGCACGCACGTAGTAGTTGGCCGCCTTGCGGCGCAGGGCGAGCGGGCCGGGCAGTACGCCCTCCTGCTCGAGGCCGTTCTCTACGGCACTCTTCATGGTGTGCCACACCTGGCTCAGGTAGTCCCATATCGCGTGACCCTCGCACTCCTCGACATATTCCCAGTAGCTCTTGCCGGTAGAGATGCACCAGGCGAGGATATCCGACGCGGTGTTCATGTCGTACACCTGCTTGTGCTCGATGGGGGCTTGGCCCTCCTCGGCCAGGGCACCACCGCCCACGCTGTAGACGGTCCACTCGGCCAGGCGGTCGCCGCTGTCATCGAGGGCGCGGAACTTCATGCCATTGGGGTGGAAGGGGAGGAATGTCTTGGGCTCCCACACGATGGTGGTGCGCTCTTCGCCCAGCACCTCGAGGATGGCCTGGTCGGTCATGTGGCCCTTGCCTGTGGCAGCGAGACTGCCATAGAGAGTTACTTCGAAGCGTACGGCTTCGCTATTACGGCCCAGAAACTGGGTGGCGGCATTGCGCGGGCCCATGGTGTGACTGCTCGAGGGGCCGTGGCCTATGCGGTAGAGTTCTTGGAGTGAATACATGTGTTGAATTATGAATAGTGAATTATGAATGCTGAAACGAAGTTCGACGCCCGTAGGGGATAAAGTCAATTATGGATTCTGAATTGGCTCGGCTGCTACTTGGACTATTCTCATCACGCGGAGGAAGTTGCCGCCCCAGAGTTTTTCTATCTCTTCTTCGCTGAAGCCTTCGGTGCGGAGTCTACGGGTGAGGTTGATGACCTCGGATGCGTCGGCGCAGCCGATGATGCCACCGTCGCCGTCGAAGTCGGTGCCTATGCCCACGTGGTCGATACCGGCTACCTCTACCATGTGGCAGATGTGGCGTACGGCGTCGTCGATGGTGGCACCACCCTCCTTGCGCAGGAATCCGTCGTAGAGGCACACCTGTGCCACGCCGCCCGAGGCGGCAAGGGCACGTAGCTGGTCGTCGGTGAGGTTGCGCGGATGGTCACATAGGGCACGGGCCGAGGAGTGGCTACATACGATGGGGGTACGGCTGGTCTCGATGGCCTGATAGAAGGTGGTCTCGGCAGCGTGTGAGAGGTCGACCATCATGCCTACGCGGTTCATCTCGCGGATGACGGTGCGCCCCAGTTCGCTCAGTCCGCCATGCTCCTGGTTGCCGCGTGCCGAGTCGCACAGGTCGTTGTCGCCATTGTGGCAGAGCGTCATGTATACTACGCCACGGCGGCGGAAGTGCTCCACGCGCTGGGCGTCGAGGCCGATGGCATAGCCGTTCTCGATGCCGAGCATCAGGGCGCGGCGACCCTCACGCTTGAGGCGGTAGAGGTCGTCGGGCGTGTAGGCGATGGCTACGCTATGGGCACTCTGGGCTACCATGGCCTCGATCTCGTCGAGCAGGCGCTCGGCCTTGGCAAAGGCGGCATCGAGCGAAGCCTTGTCGCGCTCCATCTGGCGCAGGTAGGCCACCATGATGGTGGCGTCGAGGTGCCCCTCGGTCATCTTGTGCAGGTCGACGAGGATGCGCGGGTCGCGCTGGTCGAAGCGTATCTGCTGGTCAAACTTCATCGGGGTGTCGCAGTGCGTGTCGAGGGTGAGCACACAGCGGTGTACCTCGCGTGCATCGGCAAAGGAGCGGGCCTCGCCCACGAGCCACTCGAAGAGCGGGAGCATGGAGCGGTCGCCACCGAGTATCATGCACTCGGGGTGCCACTGTACGCCTATCATCGACTTGTGCCGGGTGCTCTCTACGGCCTCGATGAGTCCGTCGGCTGAGCGTGCCGACACGGCAAAGCCCGGTGCAGCCTCCCTCACCGCCTGGTGGTGGAAACTATTTACTGGCAACACCACAGTGCCGAATATCCTGTGCAGGAGGCTCTCCGAGGCGATGTGCACGGTGTGGGTGGCTACATGGCGCCCAGTGTTCTGGCTATGCTTGAGCGTAGCCGATGCCTCCTTGTATATATCTTGGTACAGTTTACCCCCGAGGGCTGCGGTCATCACCTGCAGGCCGCGACAGATGCCGAGGATGGGGATCTGACGGTTGGCGGCGAGGCGCACGAGCATCAGTTCGTGCCAGTCGCGGACGGGGTTGATACCACCCAGCTCGCGCAGGGGCTCCTCGCCGAGGTAGAGGGGGTTGATGTCGCCGCCGCCCGAGAGGATGAGCGCATCTACGCGGTCGAGCAGGCTGGCCATGGCGTCGGTGTCGTCGAAGGGCGGGATGATGAGCGGTGTGCCCCCCGCCTCGAGTACCGAGCGGTAGTAGCCCTCGAGCAGGGTACAGGTGCCGGCGTCGTAGTTGCCCGTGATGCCGATGATGGGGCGGCGCTTATGGGTAGGGAACGAGGAGTGCAGCGCTGCATAGTCCTCTCCCATGTTGAAGGTGGGCATAGCCGTACTATTCGTTGGTGACGGGGATCTCCTTGCGGATGCTCTGGTCGAGCGATATCATGGTCTCGGTGCCCGTCACGCCAGGAATCTCCTGGATGCATTCGTTGAGGAGGTTCATCAGGTGCTCATTGTCACGGGCATAAAGCTTCACGATGATGCCGTAGGGGCCTGTGGTAAAGTGGGCCTCGACCACTTCGGGTATCTTCTTCAGCTCCGCAATGGCCTCCTTGTACATAGAGCCCTTGGCGAGGTTGAGACCCACGTAGGTGCAGGTGTGGAAGCCCAGTTTCTTGGGGTTGATATGGTAGCCCGAGCCGCTGATGACGCCGATGTCGGTCAGTCGCTGTACGCGCTGGTGTATGGCAGCACGCGATACGCCGCACTCGTCGGCTACGTCCTTGAAGGGTATGCGGGCATTCTTGGAGATGATGTCCAGGATCTTCTTATCTAATTCGTCAATCTTTTCCATTTGTATCAGATTTGCGTGTAAAAATGATAGCAAATATAGATTGTTTTTTTGAATTAGCATACGATTATGCCAACTTTTGTGACTTTATGCTTGTAAAATCTGCTGTTTGAATAGCTTTACCGACTCTTCTACTTGACAAGTGTTCTCCAATCGGTCGGCACAGAAGGTGTGGGCGGCCCGGCGGTAGTAGGGGGCGCGGCGCTCCAGCATGTCGGTGATGTATCGGCGCAGCTCCTCCTCGCTCTTGCCTACCACCAGAGGACGCTGCACGCGGGCTATCGTCAGGCGGGTATAGATGACCTCGACAGCGGCTTCGAGGAAGACGGTCGTGCCCTGCGCATTCATATACTCCATGTTATCGAAGAAGCAGGGGGTGCCGCCACCGGTGGCGATGATGATGTCCTCAAACTCGGCCACCTCGTGGAGCATGGCACGCTCGATCTGTCGGAAGCCCTCTTCGCCCCGCTCGGCAAAGAGCTGAGAGACGGTGCTGTGGAAGCGGTTCTCGATGTAGTGGTCGAGGTCTACGAACTGCAGACCCAGGTCACGTGCCAAGGCCTTGCCCAGCGTGGTCTTGCCGGCAGCCATGAAGCCGATGAGTAGGATGCGGGTCATGGGAAATCACTTCTTACGGCGACGCGGAGCGGCAGGCTTCTCTGCAGCCTTCTCGATGATGGCCAGGCAGGCTGCGAGGTCGAGCGAGGCGGGGTCGGTGCCTGTGGGTATCTTATAGTTCTTGCCTCCCATGGCGATGTAGGGGCCATAGCGTCCGTTGAGAATCTCTACGTCGGGGTTCTCGGCAAAGGTCTTGATCTGTCGCTGCTGCTCAAACTGGCGCTTCTTCTCGATGAGCTCGATGGCCTCTTCCAGGGTTACCGTCATGGGGTCGGAGCTTGCGGGCAGGCTCACATACTGCTTGCCCAACTGCACGTAGGGACCGAAGCGGCCCACGTTGACCACCAAGGGTGCTCCCTCATACTCGCCGAGTGTGCGGGGTAGGGCGAAGAGCCCGAGTGCCTCTTCGAGGGTGATGGTATCGATGGACTGCCCTTTCTGCAACTGGGCAAAGCGGGGCTTCTCGGTATCGGAGGCTGTGCCTACCTGTACGACGGGACCGAAGCGGCCAATCTTTACCGATACGGGGCGGCCACTCTCAGGGTCTGTGCCAAGTACACGCTCGCCCACCTTGTACTCCTGCTTGGCGGCCATCGTCTGATCGATGAGGGGCGAGAAGTCCTTGTAGAACTCGCTGATCACGCCATCCCATGGCTTCTGGCCCTCGGCCACCTCGTCGAACTCCTTCTCGATGCTGGCGGTAAAGGTATAGTCGAGCACCTGGGGGAAGTTGACAATAAGGAAGTCGTTCACCACGGTACCTACATCGGTGGGCACGAGGCGTGCCTTCTCCTTGCCGTAGGTCTCGCTGGCCTGCTTGTCGGTGAGCTTGCCGTTCTTGAGCTTCAGTACGTTGATGGTGCGCTCCTGTCCGGGGCGGTCCTCCTTGACTACGTAGTCGCGGTTCTGTATGGTGCTGATGGTGGGAGCGTAGGTAGAGGGACGGCCTATGCCCAGCTCTTCGAGCTTGTGGACGAGGCTGGCCTCATTGTATCGTCGGGGCTGCTGCGTGTAGCGTTCGGTGGCGGTCACCTCGGCATACTGGAGCTGCTGCCCACGATGGAGGGGAGGTAGCATATTGCCCTCTTGGCTCTCCTCGGTGCTGTCGTCGGCCACGGCCTCACGGTATACACGAAGGAAGCCGTCGAACCTTACCACCTCGCCTGTGGCGATGAAGGTGTAGGGCGAGTCGTCCATGCCGATGGTCACGGTAGTCTTCTCTATCTGTGCATCGGCCATCTGCGAGGCGATGGTACGCTTCCAGATGAGCTCATAGAGACGTCGCTCGGCTGCAGTGCCCTCTATGGTCTGGCGGTCCATATAGGTGGGGCGTATGGCTTCGTGTGCCTCTTGGGCACCCTTGCTCTTGGTCTTGAAGTTGCGTGCCTTGTGGTAGGCCTCGCCCATATTCTCCACGATGGTTTTCTTGCTGGCTCCGAGGCAGAGTGCCGAGAGGTTGGTAGAGTCGGTACGCATGTAGGTAATCTGTCCCGATTCGTAGAGACGCTGGGCGATGGTCATCGTCTGCGACACCGAGAAGCCCAGCTTGCGGGCGGCCTCCTGCTGCAGGGTCGATGTGGTAAAAGGTGCTGCGGGGAAGCGCAACATGGGCTCGGTATGTACCTCCTGGATGGTGAATACCGCCCCCTTGCACGACTGCAGGAATGCTTCGGCCTCTGCCTTCTCCTTGAAGCGCACTCCCAACTCGGCTTTCAGCTCGGTGCTGTTGCCCTCTGTGTCGGGCACGGCAAACAGGGCCACTACACGGTACGAAGCCTCACTGCTGAAGGCCTGTATCTCGCGTTCGCGCTCTACGATGAGGCGTACGGCAACGGACTGTACGCGGCCAGCCGAGAGCGACGGCTTCACCTTCTTCCATAGTATGGGTGAGAGCTTGAAGCCCACGATGCGGTCGAGCACGCGGCGGGCCTGCTGGGCATAGACGAGGTGGGTGTCAATCTCGCGCGGAGTCTTGATGGCATGGGTGATGGCCTCTTTGGTGATCTCGTGAAAGACGATACGCTTCGAGTTGTCGGGGGTGAGCCCAAGTACCTCGTACAGGTGCCAGCTGATGGCCTCTCCCTCGCGGTCTTCATCGGATGCGAGCCACACCAT
This sequence comes from Bacteroidaceae bacterium, assembly GCA_045655845.1. Lineage (GTDB taxonomy): Bacteria > Bacteroidota > Bacteroidia > Bacteroidales > Bacteroidaceae > UBA1189. The sequence goes on along the minus strand of JAZOPX010000077.1, from coordinate 12,670 downwards.
CTCGGCCTGTGAGGCGGCCTTGCGGAGGTCTTCCACCACTTTCTTCTTATCGGTCGGAATTTCGTAGGTCGGAGCAAAGGTCGTCGTGTCGATGCTGAAATCCTTTTTCTTCAGGTCGCGGATGTGACCGAAGCTTGACATCACCTTATAGTCCTTTCCCAGGAACTTCTCTATCGTCTTCGCCTTAGCGGGAGACTCCACTATCACCAAATTCTTTTGCATAATATCAGCGCGGATTCAAAAAATATGCCGCAAATTTAGTGCAAGGCAAGAGAACTGCCAAATATCAAGGAGTGAAAGTAGAGAAATATTTCGTAATTTTTTTTGCTGGGCGAGGCCTCGCTTCTCCTTATTATATAATAATTATATAATAGGTGCAAAAAGTGTGTGGTCAGCCCTTCTTGTCGACCTTGGAACAGACCATGAGCACCCTTGACTCATCGTTCAGTGTGGTGGCAAAAAGGTATGTCGTGCCGCCATCGCTCAGCTTGAGCCGCTTCTGTAGCGTGTCGACGCGCTCGGGGAAGTTGCGTACGGCGAGGTTGGCCTGCTTGCAGCCGAGCGTCTTCAGCTCCTTCTTGCTGAACCCGCAGATGCGCTCGACCTGAAACACACGTCCGGGGAAGTCGTCGGCCAGTACGTCCGAGGTGTAGAGGTGCGTGTTGGGGTGTAGCTTGCTCAGACCGAAGCGCTGGGCAGGCAGGCGGTAGCAACCCGCCTTCATGAGCGAACTGTTGGGCTCATACAGGTAACGCCCCACCGATGCGGTATAGTGGCATGGGGAGGCTGCCTCCTCGGCGGCTGAACAGGTGAACTCCTGGACGAGGCTGCCGTGGAAGTTGACCGTATGGATGGGGATGCTCCTGGCACCTTCTCCCCCGAGTATAAGCAGCAGCTCCTTGCACTCATTGCCGACCGATACCACGTGTACCTCTATCACGGAGCGGAGCTCGCGCAACGCTTGCGAGATGTCGAGCATGGGAGAACACTTTATCATCACGTGTGTGGCTTTCTGAAGGAGCAACGGCTCGAGCCGACATACGTCGGGCTCGCAGTCGCTGAGCGATACTACCTTGTTGCCCGCCTTGTCGCGGCGGGCCGGGTCGATGAAGATCCAGTCTTGATGGGGAAGTGAGGAGAGGGCCTCCTCGCTATTGGCATGGATGACCTGCACCGGACGCTGCAGGAGCGCGAAGTTGTGGCTGGCTATGCGGCAGAGCTCCTCGTTGCGCTCGATATAGGTGGCTTCTGCAAACGACTCGGACATGTAGCTGCAGTCGATGCCAAACCCTCCCGTGAGGTCGGCAAGACGGGTGCCTCTGACGAGCCCTGCCTTATAACGTGCTGTCACCTCTGAGGAGCATTGCTCTAAGGAGAGCCGCACGGGGTATACGATGTCCTCTACCGCAGCCCAGGCGGGGAGCTTGGCGGAGGCCAGTCGGCGCCCCTCGATCTGGGTAGCCGCTACACGCATGTTTACCTCGGGGTAGCGTGCAGCCTGCAAGGCCAGCTGGCGCACACCGTCGCCGGCATGGGAGCGGATAAAGGCTTGTGTCGCTGCGTCAATCATTTTGGGCTTTGAGCTGTGAGTAATGAGCTATGAGCATTGATAGCCAAAGGTAAGGCTTTGTTGGCAAACGGCAAAATTTACCCCTCTATTTTTGTGAATATAGCAAACATCGTGTACCTTTGCCCAAGAGTTGTTGCTCCTATACGCCTTGTGTCATACTGAGTAAGACGAAGTATCTCGCAGTGGACTCTGCTTGAGACTTGTGCGGGATCCTTGCTTTTCCCCTTCGGGCCAGCGACCTAAAGGTTCATTGTCGTTCAGGATGACAATTAACTTTACACACTATACCCTAAACAAAACCCCATGTTCCATATCAGTGTATCAGAAGAGATAAAAGCGAAGTGGCCGCAGTATCGCGGCATCGCCGTGTATGCCGCTGTCAAGAATACGGCCTATGACGAGGGCCTATGGCACGAGATAGCAGAGTTTACCACCCACTTGCAGGCTACCGAGAGTACCGAGAGCATCAAACAGCAACGTGCCATCATGGCCACCCGTGAGGCCTACCGTGCCTGCGGCAAGGATCCCAGTCGCTATCGCCCTTCGGCAGAGGCGCTGCGCCGACGTCTGCTACGAGGACTCGACCTGTATCGTATCGACACACTCGTGGACCTCATCAACCTCGTCTCCCTGCGTACGGGTTACTCCATCGGTGGGTTCGATGCCGACAAGATCGTGGGGCATGAGCTCTGCCTTGGCATAGGACGTAGCGGGGAACCCTTCGAAGGTATCGGCCGCGGCCCGCTCAACATTGAGTACATGCCTGTCGTGCGTGATGCCGAGGGTGGCATAGGCACTCCCACCAGCGACCACGAGCGTACCAAGATGGACATCAATACTTCCCATATCCTTGTCATCATCAATGGATACAGCGGTGTGGAGGGCCTGCAAGAGGCTGCTGCGATGACTACCGAGCTGCTGCAGCGCTATGCCGCAGCCACCGACTGCTGGTCGTGGATGTTCTGAACCTTATCGGCAAAAAGTGGCATAGGACAAATAAAGGAGGCGTTTCGATCGAAACGCCTCCTTGGTTTAGGGTATGGATGGTTAACGCTGACGCAATTGCTTGTATACGCTTTTGGGGAGTAGCTTCTTCAGGTTCAGAGGAACGTATACCATGGAGTACCCGCCGGGTGCCTCTTCGTAGAACAGACCGATGTTGCCGTCGGGGAGGATGGTCATGGATGAGTAGGCCGAGTTGCGGTCCGAGACCTGTATTTTGGTCCAGCCGTCGGACAGCTTGGTGGGGGTGTAGTCGGCAGGGTTGTCGCTCAATACCTTATAGAATACGGAGACGTCGCTGCGGGCTTCGTTGGCAGGGTTGCTGTAGCCTGTGGGGGCGGATTGGAAGAGTACGTTGCCGATGCGAAGGGGCTCGCCATTGGTGTCGTTGCTGCCCCACTTGAGGTCGCCCACCTGGTCGGTAGCTACGACGCCATCCCAGGTGCCCTTGCCCTGCTCGATGTCGGTGTAGTGGAACACGTTGAAGTAGCGGCCATAGCCCTTACGGCTGCTGAGGAGCACACTGCCATCGGGAAGCTCCTCGCACTTGGGTTCGTTGCCATAGGGAGCGGGGCTGTCATTGAAGTCACGACCCAGCTCACCCAACAGATGCCACGACTCACCGAAGTCGTCGGAGTAGATGGCGTAGTTGTGGTGGCGGCCACTGCCGGTAGAGACTGCCCACACGGCACAATAGATGCGATAGTGGGTGCCCACCTTGATCTGGCTGCTCTGCGCGATGCGGCCGGCACCGATGAAGAGGGAACCCACATGGGCGTTGCCCTCGCTGTCCTTGAATAGGGGGTAGATGTCGTAGGTGACCTCTTCGGGTTGGCCTACAACCCATTGGCGTGACTGCTTGTCGTACTTGATGCGGATGCGCGATACGCGGTTGGGGTTCTCGGGGTTCGCCTCGGTACCAGCGCCGTAGTTGCCGTGCCAGCAGAGACGGTTGCCGCAGACGCTCATCACGAGGATCTCGTCGTTCTCGCGGTCGGCGACAATGGCGGGGTCGCCGAAACCGACCTTCCAGGTCTCGCCCTGGGTATGTGCTATGGCACCTATGCCGTCGGCAATCTTGATCTCATCGGTCCAGGTGTGTCCGTCCCACTTACGGCCAGGCGCCACGCTGTGGCGCATCACGAGGTCCACCTCGCCAAAGCCGATGTCGTTGCCACAAGGGCGGTAGTCGTTGATGGCAAACACGTAGCCATTGGCTGTGGTGGTGATGGCGGGTATGCGGTAGGGCTTGCCCTCAGCACTGGGTGAGTAGTAGAGGTATTGGTACTTGTTGTCCTTGTCGACAGCGATATTCACGTTCACGGTGAGGCCATCCTCGGGCAACACCTGTGTGGCGAGGCTTGCGTGGCCATCGATGTTCATCGTCCAGCCATGGCAGATGAGGCCTGTGGCGATGGCAAATTCGGCACCCTCGGGAAGGTAACAGGTGGTCGAGCCGGGTAGGGTGTGCTTGTCGAGGAGGATGGAACCGGGTGTGCCAGCGATGGTGATGGCGAGCTCGCCAATCTTGTAGTTCTGCTCGTAGCCGCCCTCGAGCTGGGCGTTGTAGCGTATGGTGAGTGCCTTGCTCGTGTCGATGGCGCGGATGGTCCACTTGGAACCGCTGTCGCTGGCATCGTAGAGCTTGATGTCCTGGCCATTGCCACCATACATGTTGAAGCTCTGCGTGGGATTGCTCTTGGGTGTGATGGCATAGCTGCCGTCGCCCTGGGCGATAAGGCTGAGAGGGGTGCCTCCGGTGGTCAGGGTGGCTGCAGAGCCTTGGCTGTCATCGGCCAGGGTCAGGGCCAATGCGGTACCTGCCGTATGGCTATACATCTTGAACGAATCGGCTGTCCCCACGAGATACCAAAGCTCATTCTCCAAATAGCCGCAGCTGCCGCTATTGATGCTCTTCCCCGCATAGTCGGTGGAGGTGTTCATCTTGATGGCATAACCCTTGCTGCGGTTGTTGCATAGCTGTACCGGTATGAGGTCGGACTCGGCTGTTGAAGCAGAGAAGATGTCGGTTGTGGCCCAAGCCATGTGGGGCACCAGGCTCGCGAAAAAGCATAGCGCGAGGCTCAATACGTGTTGTCGTTTCATTATTGGAGGATTGTGTTTATGGTTTTTTATTTGTCGTACATATGCGTCTGGGACAAAGGTACATAAAAAAAACGAATGGGCAAAAGATGTGGCGGATGGGAATCTTTGTCATTTGAAAGAAATGGACTACCTTTGCGAAATAGAACATAAAGGAATTGTCAATAAAACCACTCCTATGAATGACCATAAGATAAATCGCATCCTCTTCGTGTGTCTCGGTAACATCTGCCGCTCGTGTACGGCAGAGGAGGTGATGCGCACCCTATTGAAGCGCGAGGGATTGGACAAGACGGTCGAGGTGGACTCGGCAGGACTCATCAGCTACCATCAGGGTGAGGAGGCCGACCCTCGTATGCGGGCTCATGCCTCACGTCGCGGATACTACATCACCCATCTGTCGCGACCGGTGAGAAGGGAGGACTTTGAGGAGTTTGACCTCGTCATCGGTATGGACGACAGCAATATCAGCCGCTTGCATGACTTGGCACCAAGTGTTGAGGCCGAGGAGAAGATACACCGCATGACGGAGTACTGCACCCATATCGTAGCCGACCATGTGCCTGACCCCTACTATGGTGGGGCGCAGGGATTTGAGAATGTCATCGATATCCTCGAGGATGCCTGCGAGGGGTTGTTGGCGAGGATAAAATAGAATTGTCCTATATAAACAGAGATGGAGGAGACCCGTGGGCCTCCTCCATCTCTGTTTATAGGAAACTTAAGTGTTATCGCAACTTGAAGTAGTAGGTGATTGTGCCTGTCTGGTTGTCGACACCACCAATCGGGTTGAAACGGGCGCGGCGGGCAGCGTCTTCGGCGGCTTTGCGCAGCTCGGGGTTTACCGTATTGGTGCGGAGGTTGATGCTGGTAGCGATAACCTCTCCGGAAGGGCTTACGGTGATGGTCACTACCACGCGGCCCTCGTCCTGCACGGTGTTGACGGGGCGGGGGAGTCCGTCGCCCGAGAGACTGCGGCCGTTAAGGTCGAAGGTGCCCTGTACACCGATGCCTACCTGCTTGTCGGCCTCCGACACACCGGTCTCGACACCTTGAGTGCCCTCTTGTGTGGGCTCGTCTGTCGTCTCACCCTTGCTGCCCATCTCGAACCCCTTGCCGAAGGCACTGGCCATCTGTTGGGCGGCACGCTCGGCAGCCTGGCGCTCGGCCTCGGCACGTTTCTGTGCCTCAATCTCTTCGGTCGTGGGCATGTCGACGGTAGGCTCGTCGGGTTGGGTGATGAGAGGCTCTTCGACCTGGGGTTGTGGCTGGGGCTGCGGCGCATTCTCGATGTTAGGCACATCGCTCTTCATCGATGACACCTCGGTGAACTGGTACGACTCGGTGTGTCCCTGTGCCTGTGCCACGTTGCCCATGGTGACGGGAATGCCGCTCTCCTCTTCCCATATGGTGGCATTGAGCTTGAGTACTACGAGCAGCAGCACTACGAGGGCATGTACCACGAGGGTGACGATGGCACTGGTTAGTTGTTCTTTGGTCAGTTTCAACGCTTATCTCTTTTTATCGGGGCGACGAGTGGCCAGCACCATCTTGAACTGGTTCTCGTTGGCGATGTTCAACACATTCACAATCTCACGATAGGGTACACGCTCATCGGCATAAAGCGCTACATACATCTCGGGCTCCTTGGTCGCACAATCCTGAAGGAAGGCTGTGAGCTCCTCGGGAAGTATAGGCATCTCGTCTTCGTTGCCGAAGGCGGTGTAGTAGTTGAGGTCCTTGTCGATGATGACACGGGCAAGGGGCTTGGCAGAGGTCTGCTGCTTGCCCTGCGGAAGCAATACCTTGATGGCATTGGGAGTCACCATGGTAGAGGTTATCATAAAGAATATCAGCAAGAGGAACACGAGGTCCGTCATCGATGACATGCTGAATGAGGGGTTTATCTTATTTCTTCGTTTTAGGCTCACGGGTATACGAATTAAAAATTAAAAATTGGCAAGCGTACACTCTTCACTCTTAACTTTTCACTCTTAACTCTTAAGGTCCATGAAGGAGAGGGTCTGTGCCTCAAGGATATTGGCTACATCGTTTACACGTGATACCAAGTAGTTGTAGGCAAACATGGCTACGATACCTACGATGAGGCCACCTACGGTAGTGATCATGGCCTCGTAGATGCCACTTGATAGCAGGGTGATGTCGATATTGTTGCCCGCATTGGCCATCTCCCAGAAGGCGCGTACCATACCGAGCACGGTGCCCAAGAAACCGATCATGGGAGCACCCGAAGAGATGGTTGCCATGACGGAAAGCCCCTTCTCGAGTTTGGCTACCTCGAGGTTGCCGGCATTCTCCAAAGCGGCCTGCACCTCTGTCGCAGAGCGGTCGATGCGCTCGAGTCCCTTCTCAATCATATTGGATGTAGGGGTGTTGGTGATGCGGCAATAGTTGATAGCTGACTTCAGCTCATCGGTCTTTACGTAATCGTGGATACGGTCCATGAATGAGGGGTCGACCTTTGATGCCTTGCGTATCACGGCGAGGCGCTCTACGAAAATATACACACAGAGTACTGACAGCAGGGCGAGGACAATCATTATCCAACCACCCTTGGTGGCCATGTCCCACAGATTCATCTTGTTTGCCGCCTCTACTACCTCGGTGAGGACGGGAGCCGCTTCAGTCGCAGCCTGTTCCATTTGTGCTTGTAAGAATAACATCTTTGAAATTTACTATTTTGACGATTAACTTTTAACTCTTTACTCTTGATCTTCACTCTCCGCTCTTCAGGCATTCCTTGTAACGGCGTATCGTCTCCTTGATGCCGAGGTACAGCGCGTCGCAGATGAGGGCGTGGCCGATAGATACCTCGTCGAGGTTGGGAATGTTCTCGGCAAAGTAGGCGAGGTTCTCCAAACTGAGGTCATGGCCAGCGTTGAGACCAAGGCCATTCTTCTTGGCTGCTTTGGCTGCTGTGATGTACGGAGCAATGGCCGACTCGCGGTCTTTGGCGTAATTGGCGGCATAGGGTTCGGTGTAGAGCTCTACGCGGTCGGCACCCACCTTAGCGGCATATTCTACCATCTCTACGTCAGGGTCTACGAATATGGAGGTGCGTATACCAGCCTCGTTGAATAATGTCACCACCTCGGTGAGAAATTCTCGATGGGACACCGTGTCCCATCCATGGTTGGAGGTCAGCTGGTCGGGCGCATCGGGAACCAGTGTCACCTGGGCGGGCTTTACCTGAAGCACCAACTCGATGAACTCCTTGCTGGGGTAACCCTCGATATTGAATTCGGTATGCAGTAGGGGGCGCAATGCTAATACATCGGCACGGCGGATGTGACGCTCGTCAGGACGGGGATGTACGGTAATACCCTCACCGCCCATGGCCTCGCAGTCTAAGGCAAACTGGCATACGTCGGGGTTGTTACCACCACGTGCATTGCGTAGTGTGGCGACCTTGTTTATATTTACACTAAGTTTAGTCATACAATACAAAAAAAGTATTATCTTTGCAGTGAGCAATTTGCAGTAATGCAAATCTGTTGCAAAGGTAACATATTTAATTGATAAATTGGTCATCCATAATTCATAAATCAGTAGTCGGAATCAAAAAGATGCGCTTCGCCCTATTTGGAAATACTTACGAGACTTGTAAATCGGTACACGCTGAGCAGTTATTTACCATCCTTGCAGGCTATGGCGATGAGGTGTATGTGGACCGGGATTTCTATCGTTTCCTCTGTGAGGAACAGGCTTTTGCCTTCGAACCAGCTGGAATCATTGATGATCTTGGAGCACTTGGCATTGATATGGCCATTAGCCTTGGAGGCGATGGTACATTCCTCAAAGCTGCCAGCTGTGTGGGGGCTACGGGTATCCCCATCGTGGGAATCAATACAGGACGCTTGGGCTTCCTTGCCGATGTATCGGCTGATGGAATGGTGGATTTCTTTGCCAAGCTGCACGAAGGACGTTACAGCGTGCGTGAACGCAGATTGCTCGAACTGACCACGAGCGAAAAAGACGGGCAGCCAGTCTATGCTCTCAATGAGGTGACGCTATCAAAACATGATAGCTCGTCGATGATTGCCGTGCATACCAACGTCGGAGGGGAACATCTTGCTACGTATATGGGCGATGGACTCATTATCGCCACACCGACAGGCTCGACAGCCTATTCGCTCAGTGCGGGAGGCCCCATCGTATACCCACAGGCAGACGTGTTCGTGCTTACTGCCGTGGCACCGCATAGCTTGAATGTGCGCCCCATCGTAATTGCAGATGACAAGACGATAGAACTCAGCGTGGAGAGTCGCAGTGGGAGTTTCCTCGTGGCGGTGGATGGCATCAGTCGCAGTTATCCCGAACATACACACATCACACTACGCAAGGCAGCACACGCCATCCGCGTAGTGAAGCAGGAGGGTAACACCTTCTTCCATACTCTGCAGGAGAAGATGATGTGGGGCACTGACCCCAGAAAATAGCCGCAGGATATATACTCTGGTCCCAAGAGTGATGAAGCGAAAACCATTTATGGCCTATCGCTTATAGCATAAAACTTTGTGAAGACTCTTTCCGTGTAGGATAAATAAAAGGAGGGCAGCCACGGCTGCCCTCCTTTTATTCTTAGGTGTGCTTAACGTGCGTAGCTTACGGCACGTGTCTCGCGGATAACCGTAATCTTCACCTGACCGGGATAGGTCATCTCGTCCTGAATCTTCTTGGCAATATCGGCAGAGAGTGTCTCGGTGGTCTTGTCGTCAATCTTGTCGGCGCCGACGATTACGCGGAGTTCACGGCCTGCCTGGATGGCGTAGGTCTTTACCACGCCAGGGTATGACATGGCCAACTGCTCGAGGTCGTTGAGACGCTTCATGTAGGCCTCTACGATTTCGCGGCGAGCACCGGGACGTGCTCCTGAGATGGCGTCGCACACTTGTACGATGGGGGCAAGCAGAGTCTCCATCTCTACTTCGTCGTGGTGGGCACCGATGGCATTACAGATGTCGGGCTTCTCCTTGTACTTCTCGGCCAGCTTCATGCCATAGAGCGCGTGGGGCAGTTCGTTCTCTTCGTCGGGCACCTTACCTATGTCGTGAAGCAAACCAGCACGCTTAGCCTTCTTGGGGTTGAGGCCCAGCTCTGAGGCCATTACGGCGCAAAGGTTAGCAGTCTCGCGAGCGTGCTGCAACAGGTTCTGACCATAAGATGAACGGTATTTCATCTTACCGATGATGCGGATGAGGTCGGGGTGTAAACCATGTATGCCAAGGTCGATGGTGGTGCGCTTACCGGTTTCGATAATCTCTTCCTCGACCTGCTTCTTTACTTTGGCTACAACTTCCTCGATACGTGCAGGATGGATGCGGCCATCGGTCACCAACTGGTGGAGCGCCAGACGGGCAATCTCGCGGCGTACGGGATCGAAAGCGGAGATGACGATGGCCTCGGGAGTGTCGTCGACTACGACCTCAACACCTGTGGCGGCCTCGAGAGCACGGATGTTGCGGCCCTCGCGTCCGATGATGCGGCCCTTCAGCTCGTCTGAATCAATGTGGAATACGGTGACAGAGTTCTCGATAGCTGTTTCGGTAGCCACACGCTGAATAGACTGGATGACAATGCGCTTGGCCTCTTTGTTGGCGGTCATCTTGGCATCGTCCATGATGTCATTGATATACGAAGCAGCTTGGGTCTTAGCTTCCTCCTTAAGTGACTCGATGAGCTGCTCACGCGCTTCGTCGGCTGATAGTCCGCCGATAGCCTCGAGACGCTCGCGCTCCTGTGCTTGCAGCGCGTCGAGCTCGGTCTGCTTCTCGCTTACAATCTGCAACTGGCTGTCGAGATTGGCCTTGATGGCCTCAATCTCATTGCGCTTGCGCTGATTGTCGCTTTGCTGTTGGTTGAGTTGCAGCTCGCGTTGCTTGATGCGACTCTCGGCCTGCTGCAATTTCTGGCTGCGGGCAGCAACCTCTTTCTCCAGCTCGGCTTTTTTGTTGAGGAACTTCTCCTTTACTTCAAGGAGCTTGTTTTTCTTCATTACTTCGCCCTGTGCTTCGGCCTCGGCAAGCATCTGTCTGGCCTTGGACTTTGCACCAGAGAAAGCAATGAAGTAACTGAGTGCTGCGCCTATGGCAAGGCCCGCTACTCCGACAATTACTGGTATTAACGTTGTCATGGTCGTTACTTAGTTGTTATTAATAAAAATCGCACCACCATCAACGCAAAGTACGGATGTCCTTTGGCGTTCCAGTAGTGCGTGGTTTTACCTTGTTATATATAAATCAAACGTGTTTCTCGTTTTCTGCCAGAAATTCATCAATCCGGGATCCCAGCTCTTCGAATTTCTCCAAGAATGGCTGAGTGTCGGTACGCATCTTTTCTTGCTGGTACAGCGCTCCAATGTGGAGGGCTACCATGGCGAGATACCTTCCGGTAGTCTGTCCGGGGAAATGCTCCCGATACACGTTCAACTTATCATCAATGTGCTTTACCGCCTTGCGGATGGATTCTTCTTCCTTGGGGTCAATATGCAGGAAAAAAGGCATCCCAGCAATAAGCACCTTTATTCTCAGTCGGTTGGTTGGCGTCATAGCATATCATCTTTTTGCTCTGAGGCATTGAGTAGTGCTATGCACCGATCCACGTCACGCACTAACTTTAACAATCTACGCTGTGTCTCCTCTACCTCGGAGTCGCTTGCGCTGATTATCTTGGTCAGCTTGAGGTCTGAATAGGATTGGGACAATCTGGCATATTGTTCATGCACTTTGGCTAACTCAACGGATTGGAGGTCCAACTGCGAGCGCAACGTGGCATTCTCGGCCATGGCCTGCGCGTAGGCGTCCATCAATCTGTTTAGCTTCGACTCAAAGTTTTCGATTACAAATACATCAGTCCCCGTCATCTTAACCAAACTTCGTTACAAATGTAGCCTCTTTTTCGACAAAATCAAAGCTCTTTGCGAAAAAAATGAGGAACGGTACCCAAAAAGACTTATTCGCTTTTCTTTTTGGGCTCCTTTTTAGCTAATCGTATCACATTGAATACGAAATCGGTCATCCACTGGCTTGAGTAGCCAAGTACGTGCTGTAACTGGCGTACTTCGCCCACGGTCTTGAACATGGCTGCGTCTTTCCAATCGTTTTTTGTCAGAATGTTGTTGATGGCAGCGCCAGTCTGTGTGTAAAGCATCTTCTTGAAGGGAATGCGCATGGTGTACTTCATCTCGTTGCTTACGGTCATCATTAATCCCTCGTTGAAACGCTGGAACTGAAAGAAATAAGCATTTACCATGTTTATATTGCGGCAGTTCTTCTTAATGGAAGCATCAATCTCCTTGAAGAACGCTTCTTCGAGGTGGTAGATTTGCATCAACATCTTCTTGCAACGAGATTTCTCTGCTATGCCCAACTTGTTGTTCTGTGTAGCCACTTTTAATGTGCGCTTGAACATGGCCAGATCGGGGAGCATGTTGATGTTGCTAATGCCCAAATTGCTGGCCATGACTGCCTGATAGTATACACGTATGAGGGTCATGAAATCTTCGATGCCACCCACACGATTCTCTTCGTTTGCTGCTTTCTTTCGAAATAAATTACTGAAAATACCCATAGTCAATGAAATTTTGCGCAAAAATATACAAAAGTTTAGAGTTGGACAAAACTTGTACGGGAATTTATTCTACGTATGCTTCTAAACCATCACAAAGCGGTGTCTTTTGTATAAGATGATGTGAGCCTCTTAAGGGGAGGGCTTTGCTTGAGGATGCGTTTGAGAAAAATGGTGATAAAAAGTGTGGAATATTAAGAATATGTGCTATCTTTGCACGATAAAAGGAATATTGTAATACGTGACAACTATATGAAAAAGACAAAGCTCCTATTTTTGGCCGTGTTGGTCGCCATGGCTTCTTGTACATCATACAAGAAAGTTCCTTATCTGCAAAACAGTGAGACTCTAGATTCTTCTAAAGTCTCAGAACTCTACGATGCGCGCATACAGCCGAAAGACATGCTG
>JAZOPX010000076.1:0-13977 GCA_045655845.1 Bacteroidaceae bacterium | reverse complement strand
GCTCCCAAGAAGCTGGAGGGAACACCGCAGATGCTCATCACCTCGCTCGACTTCTCGGCCTATACGGGTCGTATCGCCGTGGGTCGCGTACACCGCGGAACACTCACCGAGGGTATGACCATCACGCTCGCTCACCGCAATGGCTCTACGGAGAAGGCCAAGATCAAGGAGCTGCACACCTTCGAGGGTCTCGGACGTGCACGTGCCGAGGAGGTAAGCTCGGGTGACATCTGCGCTATCGTAGGACTGGAGAACTTCGAGATTGGTGACTCGGTGTGTGATGCCGAGAACCCCGAACCCCTGCCTACCATCGCCATCGACGAGCCTACGATGAGTATGCTCTTTGCCATCAACGACTCGCCCTTCTTCGGTAAGGAGGGTAAGTTTGTGACTTCGCGCCACATCCACGACCGCCTGATGAAGGAGCTCGACAAGAACCTCGCCCTGCGCGTGGTGAAGGATGAGGAGAGCGATAAGTGGAGCGTCTTCGGCCGTGGCGTGCTGCACCTCTCGGTGCTCATCGAGACGATGCGTCGCGAGGGCTACGAGCTGCAGGTAGGTCAGCCTCAGGTAATCTATAAGACCATCGACGGACAGAAGTGCGAGCCTATCGAGGAGCTCACCATCAGTGTCCCCGAGGAGTACTCAAGCAAGATGATCGACATGGTGACCCGTCGTAAGGGCGAGCTCACCTCGATGGAGACGCAGGGCGACCGCGTGAACATCGCCTTCAACATCCCCTCGCGCGGTATCATCGGCTTGCGCACCAACGTGCTCACCGCATCGGCGGGTGAGGCCATCATGGCACACCGCTTCAAGGGGTACGAGCCCTACAAGGGCGACATCGACCGCCGCACCAACGGCTCGATGATTGCCATGGAGTCGGGCACGGCCTTTGCCTATGCTATCGATAAGTTGCAGGATCGTGGTAAGTTCTTCATCAACCCGCAGGATGAGGTGTATGCCGGTCAGGTAGTGGGCGAGCACGTACACGACAACGACCTCGTGATCAACGTGACCAAGAGCAAGAAGCTCACCAACATGCGTGCTAGCGGCTCTGACGACAAGGCGCGCATCGTACCGCCCATCATCTTCTCATTGGAGGAGGCACTCGAGTATATCAAGGAGGACGAGTACGTGGAGGTGACACCCAAATCGATGCGTATGCGCAAGATCATCCTCGATGAAATCGAGCGTAAGCGTGCCAACCGCTCTTGAAATGAAAATAAAAAGTTGTAAGTAAACGGGTGAGCGGGATCTATTAGCGCGCACACCGGACGAGGCAACTTCGACAAACAAAAATTGAAAGTTTGATGAGACGGCTGTTCTCTTTGGTGGTAACTCTGCTTTGTCTTTGCTCGTGCAAGGACAAAGCAGATACGTTTATCCTCGAGGGTAATGTGGGTCGCATGGCTCATGACACCTTATATATATACGGTGCCGACGCTCTATATGAGCACTTCGATACGATAGTAGCAACTAACGGAGCATTTCGCTACACCGCAACCGTAGACACGGTGATCCCGTTGTGGGTGCTCTTCCCCAATATGCACCGCGAGATGGTGTTTGCCGATAAGGGACTGACAACGACATTGCAAGGTGATACGGCAGCTGTAGGATATATCCATATCCTCGGAGGAGAACAGAATGCCTTGCTTGACCAGTTTCATCAACTGACCGATACGATTGAGGATAGTCACCGAGTGACACAACTTGCTGATTCGTTCATCCGTGCCAATCCCTACTCTGAGGTGAGTATACACCTGCTACGCGAGTTCTTCGTACATCAGCCCTATCCTAACCACACAAAGATAAAGACTCTCATCGCCTCAATGAGTGGAAACCTTCAGGATAACAACTATATAAGACTGTTACGACAAGAATTGAATTCCTACAAGCCTTTGGGTAAGAACAATGTGGTAAGCAACTATAACGTACGCGATAGCAAAGGAAAGAGTGTCAGTACTTCGGATTACAAGGATACCTACTTGCTCATCACCTTCTGGGCTTCGTGGGATGAGGAGAGCCGCCAGCGTCAGCGCGAACTCATCGCTCTGAAGGAGAAGTATAAGGACCATAACTTCGATATTCTCAGCATCTCTCTTGACACCGACCGTACAGAATGGTTGCAGGCCATCAGTGAAGACTCCGTTACTTGGCGACAGGCTTGCGATCTCGATGGTTGGAAGACGGGCATTGTGCAGCGCATGCAGATAACTCATCTGCCCACACACATATTGCTCAACTCCTCACGCCGCATCCAAGCCATTGATATCTATGGAGAGGATATGGACAAGAAAGTCGGCGAATTGACTAAACTGAAGGAGCCCGAGAAGAAAACGAAGAAAACTCCCGACAATATCAGGCAATTCAAGAAATAGTCTTCCTACATCTCACCGTTAGAAAATCTGTCAATTATAAACCATGGTACTCAACTATATTTGGATAGCTTTTTTCCTTGTTGCCTTTGCCGTAGCATTCGTGCGTCTCATCTTCTTGGGCGACACCGAGGTCTTTCCTGCCATCATGAATTCTACCTTTTCATCGGCAAAATCAGCTTTCGAGATTTCGTTGGGGCTCACGGGCGTGTTATCCTTGTGGCTTGGCATCATGCGCATTGGTGAGAAGGGGGGCGTAGTCAATGTAGTGGCACGATGGCTTGCACCCGTATTCTCGAAAATCTTTCCCGATATACCCAAAGGGCATCCCGTGACGGGAACCATCTTCATGAACTTTGCAGCTAATATGCTTGGTTTAGACAATGCTGCTACCCCCATGGGACTCAAGGCAATGGAGCAGTTGCAGGAGCTGAACACCAAGAAGGACACTGCTACCAACCCAATGATCATGTTCTTGGTACTCAACACCTCGGGGCTTACGCTCGTGCCCATCAGCGTCATGGTTTATCGTGCTCAGATGGGGGCTGCTCAGCCTACCGATGTGTTTGTTCCCATCCTCCTTGCCACCTTCTTCTCTACCGTGGTGGGGCTCATCGTTACTTGTCTCTATCAGCGCATCAACCTCTTTAATCGTACCCTGATGCTCTTCCTCGGTGCCCTGTGTACCTTGGTGGCACTCATCATATGGGGTTTCAGCGCCATGCCACGAGAGCAGATGGATGTGGTTTCATCGACCTTTGCCAATGTATTCTTGTGTGGCATCATCGCCTGCTTCATCATCGCAGGCATGCGCAAGAAGATTAATGTGTATGACACCTTCATCGAGGGTGCTAAGGAGGGCTTCCAAACGGCAGTGCGTATCATCCCCTATCTCGTGGCCATTCTCGTAGCCATCGGTGTGTTCCGTGCTTCGGGGGCAATGGACTTCCTCATTGATGGAATAGCTTGGTTGGTGTCACTCTTGGGTGGCGATACCGAGTTTGTGGGTGCTCTGCCCACCGCTCTGATGAAACCTCTTAGCGGTAGTGGCGCCCGTGGTCTCATGGTAGATGCCATGACTACCTATGGTGCCGACTCTTTCGTGGGGCGCCTCGCTTGTCTCTTCCAAGGCGCAACAGACACCACCTTCTATATCCTTGCCGTATACTTCGGTAGCGTAGGCATCCGCAAGACACGTCATGCTGTTACTTGTGGCCTCCTCGCCGATTTGGCGGGTATTATCTCGGCCATCTTCATCTGCTACCTATTCTTTGGATGAATGGCATACTCTTTGTACTGCTTTTTCATAGGCTTGACAAAAAATTATCACTATAGTGAAAAACTTTTTTCATCAGTGTTATAAAAAATTTTCACAGGCTCGAAAAATTGAAGGCTAAAAAGAATATCTCCGCTTAGTAGACAAATTCTCATTACTTATCCCACTTTTGTCCATAGAGATTTGGCTTTTTGTCCGCCTTACGTTACTTTTGCACAATCTTATGAATATCACGCGCAAAGACATCGTTCTCCTCTTGCTCCGCCTTCTCTCATTGGTGGGCATCCTCTATCTGTTTACAGATATGGTGGGGACACTTTTCGTAGGCGATGACTATACAGTGCGTATGTGGTTTCTATTCAAGGTGCTATTGTTTCTCACTGCTTTTGCTTCGGCTTTCCTTATAGGGACCAATGTGCTGAAATGGCCCATCCGCCAGCTGGCCTATATAGGCTATCCGCTCTATCTGCTTGTGATGGCATTGGGTGGGGTGTTTACTGCCCCCAATGATCTTTTGGGGTATAAGATAGGCCTTGTCATAGTCCCCATCGTGGCGCAAACGTTCAAGTGGTATGGCAAAGGGTGGCTGCGCAGATATCTTCGTATGGTATCGCAGTTTACTGGAGGACGCCTTATGAGTCGCAAGGGAATGGCCTTGATGGCGAGCACGTTACTTGTGATAATATTGGCCATCGTGGGAGGCTATAGCTTGCGTGGAATCTGCCATGTCGACTTCAATTTGCGACATTTCCTTATTGAGAATGTCCCTGAAGCTCCTAAGATAATTGAGAAGCCTATCCGCAATCCCGATTTTAAGGACCGCCGTGACCCTTATCGCAACTATCCTAAGGTCTTTAATGACCTCAACGATAGACAATTGGTGGCAGCCCGAGCAAACGGGACACCTCGCACACTCACCATTGAGGAACTTGAGTCGGGAGAATACAATTTGAAACGTATCGAAACCAATAAACTGTACAAGGTGGATCCTTTGACTCACTCTGCCCCTTACCTCGTTCCCAAAGCTGAACAATTCCTCGAGGATTTGGGCGAAGCCTTCCAAGACTCACTCTACAATCGTGGCTACGACCGTCGTCACCGCTTCATTGTCACCAGCGTATATCGTACGGAGAATCATATTAAACGTCTCAGACGTAGCGGCAATGTCAATGCCTCACAGAACTCATGCCATCAATATGGAACGACTATAGATATCACCTATGTGCGTTTCGACAAGCCGGAGGAATATCGTGCCAATGATCCCAAGCTATTGCAGCTATTGATGCAGACGGTATACGACATGCATCAGGCTGGACGTTGCTATGTGAAATATGAACGTAAGCAGAGCTGCCTGCACATCACGGTGAGGTAGCTTATCTTTCCTGAGTCTCCACTTATTGTCTTCGCATGCGTGCTATCGGGATATGTAGCTGGTCGCGGTATTTGGCAATGGTGCGGCGTGCTACCTGGAAGCCACGTTGAGAAAGTAGTTCGACAAGCTGCTCGTCAGTAAGTGGGGTTGTTTTGTCTTCCTTGTCTACCAACTCTTTGATTATCTTGTGTACTTCCTTGATAGAGACCTCTTCACCTTCAGCATTAGTGATGCCATCGCTAAAGAAGTAACGCAAGGGGAAGATACCAAAGGGGGTCTGCACATATTTACTTATGGTGGCACGAGATATGGTAGAGATATCATATCCTGTCAAGTCGGCCACATCCTTGAGAATCAGTGGGCGCAAGAGTGACTCGTCACCCTCGAGAAAGAAAGGACGCTGTAGTGTAATGATAGCTTCCATCGTACGAGTGAGGGTTTGTTCACGTTGCTGTATGGCATGAATGAAGTCGCGAGCCGCTTCAATCTTCTGCCTTAGGAACTGGGCGGCATTACGGCTGTCGGCATGGGAAGAGGCAGCTTGTTCGTCAAGCATTTGCACGAACTCATTGCTAACGCGTAGCTGAGGCACATTCTGGTTGTTGAGACTAAGACTAATGCTCTCATCAAAGATTTCCACGATGAAATCAGGCACAATCTGCATGGTGCTGCGCTCCATACCCTCTCCGAGAGCGGCTCCAGGCCGAGGATTAAGTTTTACCAATTCGCCTATCGCCACCCCAATCTCCTCGGCAGTCCATCCAAGTTTCTGCTCTATCTTATCTCTCCGTTTGTGAGTGAAATCGTCATAACATTGTATCAATATCTGCCGCTGCTGTTCAATGAGTGGAGTAGATTCCTTACGGTCAAGCTGTAATAGTAGGCACTCTTGTAGGTCACGACCTCCGATCCCTGCAGGATCAAACTGCTGTATACAGCGTAGCACCTCTTCGATGGAACTCTCTTCCATATCGATTCCATGATAAATAGCCAACTCGTCAGCAATCGTCTGTAGCGACTTATGCAGTAGCCCATCTTCATCGAGCGACCCGATGAGATACTCTCCAATAATCGTTTGCTCCTCAGTGAGGGGTTGCTCGTGGAGCTGTCCTAACAGAAAATCATAGGACGTAGGCACATCGGCATATTGAAACACCTGTTGCTCCGGACTCTGCGGAAGTGAGCTGAGCTTATAATCAGGGATATCGTCTTCATTGTTATAGTCACCGGCAATGATAGATTCGCTGGTGTCCATGTATGAATCATCATCGCTGTTATCGTCAGCGGTATCAGAAACGTCTTCTCGTACCGAGGCCTCAAGGGCAGGGTTGTCAATGACCTCTCCGCGCACACGTTCCTCCATCTCAATAGTGGTGAGCCCAAGCAGACGAGCCACCATCACCTGTAGAGGAGAGAGGCCTTGGGTTTGCAGCATCTGCTGTCCCTGTGTCTGTATCTGTACGTTTCTGCCTTTCATCGTCAATATTCAAAACTGCTGCCACCCAAAAACTCGCGCAATAGCGATGTGGGCGGTAAATCATTATCGGGGATAGACTCGAAATACTGCAAGAACTTACGTAAGCGATAGGCCTCGCTATGCTCGGGACGGTTCTCCTTGACCTGTTCGAGGATGGGGATAAGATGACTCCTCAATACGGCCAGCTCGTAGAGCAGAGCCGAGTTGAACATCGCATCGGCATTCTCTTGATAGGGGAATATCCACTTCTCTTCACCTCGTCGCACGCTGGGCCAACGGGCTATAGTATCCTCGGCCGACCATCCGCGATACTTGTAGTCGCGCAAGATGCGGCGCAGCAGACGATTGTCTGTAGTGGGTATGTAGTTGTGGTCATCAAGCATGATGCTGGTGAGGGCCGATACGTACACCCTGTACTTGTCTGCCTCAGGGATACGACGCGTCAGTTCAGGATTCAGCGCATGAATGCCCTCAATGATGAGTACAGTATGCTCATCGATACGCAATTTGCGCTCGGTAAGCAGACGCTTGCCTATGGTAAAGTCAAATTTCGTGAGTTGTACCTCCTCGCCACGCAGCAACGCATTGAGTTGTTCGTTGAAGAAGGGAAGGTCCACAGCATAGAGCGACTCAAAGTCATAGTTGCCCTCCGCATCGAGTGGAGTCTGTTCCCGGTCTACAAAGTAGTCATCAAGCGACAGTGCCACAGGACGCAGTCCGTTAGTCATGAGTTGGACCGACAAACGCTTGCTGAAGGTGGTCTTTCCTGATGATGAGGGACCTGAGATAAGTACGATACGCGAGTGGCGGCAATAAATTTCATCGGCCATGCTCGCTATGCGTTTCTCCTGCAAAGCCTCTGCCACATTGATGAGATCGGTGGCATGTCCCTTTCGGCAAGCAATATTGAGATCCCCCACGGTGGTCACGCCCAAGATCTCCTGCCAGTGATGATGTTCGCTGAAGACGCTGAGCATCTTATCTTGTCGCACGATGTCCTCCAAAGTGTTGGGATTCTCCCGACTAGGTACACGCAAGAGCAACCCATCATGATATTGCTGCAAGGCAAAGAGGTGAATCTTACCTGTCGAGGGCAACAGGCTGCCATAGTAGTAGTCAACTCTATCGCCCAGTTTATAGTAACTGCTATAGAGTCGCCCTGTCGTTTCAAGCAAAGTTGCCACATCACCACGTCCTTGGCTACGGAACAATGCTATAGCTTCATCTGTAGGACATTGCACGGTCAATATAGGGAGGTCGGCATCAATGATGGCCTGCATACGTTGCTTGATATCCTCCACATCCTCTGGCAGTACCTTACGTCCTATGCGCAGATTACAGAAATAGCCTTTTGATATAGGGTGCTCGATGAGGATTTCTCCATCAGGGAACAATTCGCCTATAGCCTTGGTAAGGATAAAGAAGAGCGTGCGCACATAGGTACGCATACCCGACGAGGAGGTGATGTCAAGGAACTCCACCTCCTTGGGGTTGTACAGGCGGAAAGAGAGATTCTCCACCTTGTTGTTCACCCGGGCACTTACCGCGCCATATGGCATATTGAGTGAGAATCCATCGTATACCTCTTGCAACGTCGTTCCAGGCACGAAGTCCTTGGATTCACTATTGTTGATGCAGCGCACTTGAATCATAGAAACAACTTTTATATGGTTCACTCTGTAAAGATATATATTTACAGTAATTTCTCCTTACATTTATAAATCTTTAACGCAAACCCAATGCATTTAGTTTTTCCTGACCTTGACGAATGAGAGAAGAAAAATCATCCGTATATTGACTATTGAAGTCAAACAGCTTTAACAACTCAGCCAATTCGGTGAGCTTGGTCGTATCACCCTTGGCGGCAAATTCCTCGCGCAAGATACGCACTTTTTCGTAAGCCTGTATACCCTCAACGAGTTTTTCAAAGCGTACTGAGCTACGTCCGTAGGGATATATCATATAGGTATCACCTGCGGGCCATGCACGGAAACGGGTATCATGGAGCGGATGCTTCACCCAACTGTTATAGGCCCATCTCAGGTAGCCATCATAATGGGTCCCTGCCACATAGAAGCCATACCAAGCACCTTCTGCAGGTGTAGAAAAGGTAAAGGTGTTGGGCTTATGGGTTGAGCAGCAGGTATATATGGTGGTCTTCTTCCCTTCGGCCTTACGACGGTCAAACACCTCTTGGGGGAGCATCTCAGCTTGGTTGAGGGCAATGCAATAGTCATAGAGGTCAGCTTCAATCTCGGGATGCCAATTTCCTGCAAGCGACACCTTAAATTCGGGGTCGGCCTTACGGATAACAGCCATGGCCTTCTGCATGGCATTCATAGGGCGTTCGTCCATGGCGATGGTAGTGATTGTAAACCATCCTTTCTCTCTCAAGTGTTGCGAGAAGGCCTTGAGCATGGCTACCCACATTTCTTCATAAGCGGAATCACCAGGAGCGGCACGGAGCACTTGCATACGGTTGCTCGCTACATCGTAGTACGGGAAGCTTAGTGCCCAGGGTATCATCGAGAAACAGTTAATTTGTTCGTTTATGCCGCAGCTCATCATGAATTCTACCCAACGGTCAAAGACCTCGAAGCCAAATTCCCATGTACCATCAAGCTTTTTAGTCCATGTCACCATGGAGTCAAAGTGGTCTTCAGTCTGTCCATTCCATGGTTTGTGCATAATGCTGGCCGTAATAACCTTTTGCCCAGAAGCTGCAAGCGTCTCCATGGAGGGGCGCATAGCCTCAAGGTGTGCATCGCTCCAGAGTGGTGTGTTATAGTAGCGTGCCTCGGCGAAGGGATTCTGCCATAGGTCGAGGTGAAAGTGCCAATCTGCAGGTTCAGGTAATGTTCGATCTGATACCTTTATATATAAGGGTAGCTTGGCTACGATGTGCTTGCCTGTCTTGATGGTGAGCGTTCCACTATAGGTTCCCGGAACGGCATCAGTTGGGACCTGACAACTTGCCCATACCGAGCGTGTACTCATAGCATCCATGCCAATAGCTTGAACGTGAGGATCTATTATGTCAGCCACCATGGCAGAGTCGTACAAGGTATGGTCAGGACGATGTCCACATCCTGCACCACGTCCGTCAGGAGTGCTCCATGAGTCTGTCTTCACGTAGCGCACGAATGCGGCTTTCACTGCCTCAGTAGGAAGTGAATGGCGACCACTCTTGAATGTTGAGAGGTGTATGGTAAGGGGGGCAAGACTGTCGAGAGCTACCTTGGTATAGATGACAGCTTGTGTGCTTACGCGCTCTCCACGCCATGCGCAAAGTGTTTCGGCACGTTTTAGCTCCTTGATATTGGGCAAGGAGTGCCAATCATAGCGCACATTACTTGTGCCCCATGCAGCATGAATGCCTTTTACCCCTTTCCACTCTTCAATGCAAGGTTTGTTATGGTCAGGTAGTTCGGTAAAGGAATCCTGAGCTTGGATTAATCCGACGCAACCGATAAGGATTGTAAATAATAGTGTCTTCTTCATAGTTCGTGTGTATTAATATATTGTTTATGTTGTTATCATACCCTACTCAAATACCTTAAATTCATATTCCTCGGCAAGAAGCCATTCTATGGCACGGGGAAGAGCATAGCGCAGGTTATCTACGGAACGTGCCGAATCGTGGAAAGTGATAATGGACCCTGGGCGGACATACCGTTTTACTTTGCCCAAAACCTGTTCTCCGGTCAATCTGGAGTCGTAGTCGCGTGTCACAAGGTCCCACATGATGATACGGTAACGCTTACGCAGAGCTCGATACTGGCTGAGGCGCATGAGACCATGTGGAGGACGGAAGAGGTTAGTCGTGAGAAAATCCTCGACCTTTTCGATATTGGCTATATAGTGGTCGGTACGTTCCCCGAGACCTTGTAGGTGGTTGTAAGTATGGTTGCCTATGCGATGCCCGCGCTCGACCACCATCTTGAACTCGTCGGAATGCTTACGCACGTTATCTCCCACCATAAAGAAGGTTGCTTTGATGTGATATTTGTCCAATACCTCGAGCACCCAAGGCGTAACTTCAGGGATAGGGCCGTCATCAAAGGTAAGATACACAGCCCGTTCAGAAGCACTCATCCGCCAGCATGCACGAGAGTACAGCCAGCGGATGAATTGTGGGGGTTGCTCGATGAACATCTTAATTCACTCTTTGTTCCAACTCGTAGTATATCTTGTCGAAAACCTCCGAGTAGTAATTCATTACCTCCTTGTCGGCTGAGCGTTCCATGATTTTCAAGGTCTTGGCCAATGTACTTAGGCCGTTGCGCACTTCGCCAAATGAGGTCGCAAAGCGCACCTCATCGAGACTGAGATACCAAACGAGGTACTCAATTTCGTTGTTGGCAACTTGTGCGAGAATCTTCGTTCCCTTCTCAGTTTCACCTAAAGTGAGGTAAGCCTGACCGATAAGGTGAGATTGGCTCTGCCAATAATTGTGAGGTAAGATAGAACTTGGGAATTCTTCCTCGCACTTGTCGAGTACGGCAAGCGCTTTCTCCTTTTTGCCTTCACGGATGAGCTGGTTGGCCAACAAGGTATAGAGACGACGATGGGTGTATCCCATACGAGTGATAGTCTCGTCGATATATATACCCTCGTTCTTCATTCCACCGAATTTGAAACGGTGCATCAGATTGTGGTACATTGCCTCACTATCGATGGCAAAGCCACCCTGTACAAGACCGAGCTCGCGGAAATTGAATGGGGTGATACGGTAAGCCAATCCCTCCTGAATGAAGAAGGGCTCGAGTCCCACGTAATTGTCACTGCCTACGGTAGTAGACATATAGAGCGGACGTTCCCAATTAGTGCTTGCCAACATCTCAAGTAGCATGATGTGGTTCTTGGTAAGCATGTTGCGTCCCTTAAGTGAGATGACCATGCGGTCAGGCATCTTTGCCATTGTCTCCTCATCAGTCGCTCCACGATACTGCTCGGGGATGTACATTCCCGAACGCAACACAGCAGCCTTGTCAAGAGTGATATACACCGTATCGGTAGGAATATAATGCAAATTCTCGTCCTTGCTCTTTACCCAATAATCGAGAATGTTGCGCAATTCGAAAGGCTCATCTCCAAATTTCTGACGGGCAGCCATGGGCTGTCTTTGATAGATATTGATTACGGCTTCCTTTGCCTCGGGGCGTATCTCCACATAATCGTTGGTCCCTTCCACGTAATCGAGACGCTCCCACTGGATGGGAACCGAAGGAGAATCGTATGCAGGACGGCGCATTTGGTCGATGTACCAGTCGGTCTGTAGGTACGAGAGGTTACATACACGACTGTCGGTGCGCACACCCTCTACTTCCTGATTGTACCAGAGGGGGAAGGTGTCGTTGTCACCATTAGTAAAGATGATGGGGTAGCCTTTCTCGGGTAATGAGTAGAGGTAGTTCTGTCCGAAATCGCGTGCCATATAGCGGTCACTACGGTCATGGTCGTCCCAAGTTTGACTAACCATTTGCAAGGGAACCAGCACGCACACCAAAGTGGCAACAATTCCCGCTACGGTCTGATTCTTGGTGAGTTTTTGTAGGAGTTGCGCGATGCCTGCCACACCCATGCCAATCCAGATAGCAAAGGCATAGAACGATGCTGCATAAGCATAGTCACGTTCACGAGGTTGCATGGGTGTCTGGTTCAGATAGAGCACGATGGCCAAGCCCGTCATGAAGAAGAGCATGAATACGACCCAGAATTGACGTGCCCCACGTTTTCCACGGGTGGCTTGCCAGAACATACCGATAAGACCGAGCAGCAAGGGTAGTCCGTAGAAAACGTTGCGTCCCTTGTTGTCACGAAGCTCTGAAGGGAGCAGTGTTTGGTCACCTACGAGGAATCTGTCAATGAAGTTGATTCCCGTAATCCAGTTACCATGTTCCATTTCGCCATGGCCTTGGATGTCGTTTTGACGGCCCACGAAGTTCCACATGAAATAACGCCAGTACATGAAGTTGACCTGATAGTTGATGAAGAACTTGATGTTGTCCAGCTGTGTGGGGACTTTCACTTTCTGCTTCTGTCCGCTTACACCCACCATCACATCGTGTCCTTTGATGCCTCCTACCCAACTGTCGTAAAGATTTATCGTGCCACCGGCTCCATTAGGCCATTTGGCATGGTCGGCACTATGCATACGGGGGAAGAGCATCGAGGGCTCCAAAGCATAATCCTGTTTGGTACGTACTACGAAATATTGGTCCTTTTCATCGGCCTTCGCTTTCTCCTTGGGCATATACACCTTGGCGCCCTCTTTCACAATGGGTACCAGGTATTGTCCTTCCACCCTACGGGAAACCTTCGAGGCATATGTACCACCATAGAAGAGCGGAGTGTCGCCATATTGCTCACGGTTGAGGTAACTGCCGAGGGTAAAGATATCCTCCGGAGAGTTCTGGTCCATCGGTGTATTGGCAGCCGAGCGTACCACAATAACAGCATACGAAGAGTAGCCGATGACAATCATGAGAATCGATACGAGTGCGGTGCTCATCACACGAGAACTTATGCGCCACTGCTCCTTCAGCTTATCCATACTGAAGAGGTAAGCAGCCAAAGCGCCCAATACTACAAGACCAAGTACCACGCACTTTATGCCATGGCCGTAGAAAGGAAGACCCGTGAGTGCCACCACCGCGATGAAAGCAATGTTGGTACGTGTCTTAGATGCTCCACGATGTGTTTCCCAGATGCTCCACACAAGCGCGCCCACCAAAACGACAATGTATATGATGAGACCCGTGTTGAACGGCATAGAGAAACCGTTGACAAACAACAGCTCAAACCATCCGCCCACCTTCACGATACCCGGTACGATGCCATACAGGATGGCAGCGATGAGCACTGCCGATACGATGAGCGCGATGACCGAACCCTTCACACCGGCATTGGGGCGTTTCTTGTAGTAGTAGATGAGTACAATGGCTGGTATACAGAGTAGGTTGAGCAAGTGCACACCTACCGAAAGTCCCATCATGTAGGCTATGAGGATGAGCCAGCGGTCGCTATGCACACTGTCGGCTTCTTCCTCCCACTTGAGGATAAACCAAAATACCACAGCAGTGAAGAATGAACTGTAGGCATACACCTCACCTTCGACAGCACTATACCAGAAGGTGTCGCTGAAGGTATAGGCCAATGCCCCCACTAAACCTGAACCGATGATGGCAATCATCTGCCCCGTCTTGATGTTGGTGCTATTGCCACAGATGAGGCGGCGTGTGAGATGCGTGATGCTCCAGAAGAGGAAGAGGATACAGCCTGCACTGAGCAATGCCGACATCACGTTCACCATGTAGGCCACCTGTGAGGGGTCGCTTGCAAATTGTGAGAACAAATTGGCTGTAAGCATGAAGAAGGGTGCACCGGGCGGGTGACCCACTTCGAGCTTATAGCCCGTGGTGATAAACTCGGGACAATCCCAAAAACTTGCCGACGACTCGATGGTCATGCA
>JAZOPX010000075.1:0-19195 GCA_045655845.1 Bacteroidaceae bacterium | reverse complement strand
GCCTTCGTAGAACTCGACAGCAAACTCGCCAACCGCTCGGTGAACGAGGGTTTCAGTGGCGGTGAGAAGAAACGCAACGAGATCTTCCAGATGGCGATGCTCGAGCCCCGCTTGAGCATCCTTGACGAGACCGACTCGGGCCTCGATATCGACGCATTGCGCATCGTGGCCGAGGGTGTGAACAAACTCAAGACTCCCGAGACATCGACCATTGTCATTACCCACTACCAGCGCCTGCTCGATTACCTCAAGCCCGACGTGGTACATGTGCTCTACAAGGGCCGCATCGTGAAGACCGCAGGCCCCGAGTTGGCACTCGAGATCGAGAAGCGTGGCTTCGACTGGATTAAGAAGGAGGTGGAGGAGTAAGGGGACCCACCCCATCCCTCCCTCTAAGGAGGGTGACAAACAGACAAATGCATATGAATAATATAGATAATAGTAACATAACTCCGCGAGGTCAGCAAGCCCCCTCCCTTCGGGGGAGGGCGGGGGGAGGGGCCTCGGCTCAATATTTGTCCCTCTATCGCGAGTGTCGCGCCCTGATAGATCAGCATAGCGCTCCCGTGATGAATGCCTTGCGCGATGAGGCTCACGACGCGCTGTCTCGTATGGGCTTCCCCACGCGACAGACGGAGGACTATAAATATACCGATGTGGAGGCGCTCCTGGATCCCGACTACGGACTCAACATCAGCCGCCTCGACATCCCCGTGAACCCCTACGACGTATTCAAGTGCGACGTGCCCAACATGAGTACCGCGCTCTACTTCGTCGTCAACGACCGCTTCTACTCCAAGGCGCTGCCCAAGGTGGCTCTGCCCGAGGGTGTCGTCCTCGGCAGCCTCAAGGAGATGGCCGAGCAATATCCTGACCTCGTGGCCAAGTATTATGGCACGCTGGCCGATGTGAAGGCCGATGCTATCACCGCCCTCAACACGATGCTCGCACAAGACGGTTTGCTGCTCTACGTGCCCAAGGGTGTAGTGGTGGAGAAACCCATCCAGTTGGTCAATATCCTGCGTGCCGATGTCAACTTCATGGTCAATCGCCGCATACTCATCATCATCGAGGATATGGCGCAGGCGCGTATGCTCGTGTGTGACCATGCTTCGGACGATGTGGACTTCCTCGCTACCCAGGTGGTCGAGGTGCTAGTAGGCCGTGGTGCCTCATTCGAACTCTATGAGTTGGAGGAGACCACCGCGCGCACCCACCGCCTGAGCAACCTTTACGTATCGCAGGAGGCCGATAGCAACGTACATATCAATGGCATCACCCTCATGGGAGGTACTACGCGCAACACTTCGCGCGTCACCCTCGCAGGTCGCGGAGCACATATCGACCTCTGTGGCATGGCCATTGCCGATGGGCAGCAGCACGTGGATAATCACACCTCTATCGACCACGCCGTGAGTGACTGCACCAGCCACGAACTTTACAAGTATGTGCTCGACGATGAGGCCACCGGTGCCTTTGCCGGCCAGGTGCTCGTGCGCGAAGATGCCCAGCACACCGACTCGCAGCAGACCAACCGCAACCTCTGCCTCACACGCCAGGCGCGCATGTACACCCAGCCCCAACTCGAGATCTATGCCGACGATGTGAAGTGCAGCCACGGAGCCACCGTAGGCCAGCTCAACGAGGATGCCCTCTTCTACATGCAGCAGCGAGGCATCAGCCTCGGCGAAGCCCGCCAGCTCCTCATGCGAGCCTTCGTGGGCGAGGTCATCGACGGCATCCGCCTCGAGGCTCTGCGCGACCGCCTGCACCACCTCGTGGAGAAACGCTTCCGTGGCGAACTGGGCAAGTGCGGCGATTGTGCCGTGTGTAAATAAGGATTCATTGGATGAAAAATGGGTAGGCTCGATTCCTGAATCAGGTTTGCCCGTACCTTAAATCAGGTCTACTCATTTATGGGTAGACCTGATTCCTTGTAGGGTCTACCCGACCTCTCCGAACAGGGACGCGATGCCCCTTTTGTGCTATCTGCTATGTCTTCAATACTTTCTATATGATTCATAAAGTATCTTAACCTGGAGATTTTGAACATTTTTGGGTGGAAAAACGTAACATGTCATAAGGAACAAAGTTCTACTTTTGTCCCATTAAACTCTTTTCCACTGATAGCCGATGTAGTTCAATACAGAACATTCATTCCCCAAACGCGTTAAATGAAGTGAAAGATACAGGTGTGAGTCCTGTCATCGGCACAGTAGTTGGAACTTTTAAATTCACTATACAAATCGCACACTTATGAAACAGGAACAATCGAAACGCATCCAGACATCGGTACTCAATGATCTGGAGAAGAGAATGCTCATATGGTTGGCTCAGCGTCAGCCGCGTTGGATGACTTCGGATATGCTTACCGCCATCGGTGTGGCAGGTGCTATCGTGGTGGCCTTGGGCTACATGCTCTCGAACTATCACATCGGTTGGCTGTGGTTGGCATCGTTGGGCTTTGTCATCAATTGGTATGGCGACTCGCTCGACGGCACGTTGGCCAGGGTGCGAGGTACGCAACGGCCTATCTATGGGTTCTTTCTCGACCACAATATCGATGGCATCACCATTGCTATTATGTGTATCGGAGCTGGACTGAGCGGAATGCTCAATCTTTACATCGCTATGGTTGTGCTTGCCCTATACTTGATGCTCTCCATATCGGTATATATCAATGCGCACCTCAAAGGGGAGTTCCGCTTGACTTATGCCGGTATGGGGCCTACGGAGTTCCGACTCATTATGATAGTGGTGAATGCACTGTTTGCCACCATAGCACCATTGCGCAATTGGGCTGTATGTTTCGATGTGTTTGGTACACCCATTGCGCTCGGTGCCTTTGACATCGCAGGGATTATCATTGCCGTGGTACTCGTTGCCATCTACTTGAGCAACTTCTATAACGATGCCAAGGGATATGCCGAGGTGGATCCTGCGAAACCGTTCTGAGCGATGAGCAGTGAGCAATGAGCCAAACCTCAATTCATAATTTATAACTTTTAACTTTTAATTTTTAATTTACCAAGTGCCACTACTGACCCTACAGGAATTGGAGCAGATGACGCCACTCTTCCGTGGCAGCATAGGTGGTGCGCTTGCGCGGGGTGTGATGCGCCTGTTGTCGGTGGACAAGGTGAATGCGCTGTACGACCGCCACTCCCAGCTCAGAGGTGCGGACTTTGCGCACAGCGTGCTCGAAGACTTGGAAGTGGAGTACGAGGTGTTTGCCGACACCCGCGAGGCACTGGCCCAATGGAATAGTCTGGGGCAAGATACTCCCTTCATTACGATTAGCAACCACCCCTATGGTCATATTGACGGACTGATTCTTGCGGACTATTTCGGGCATCGCCGCACAGACTACAAGATGATGGTCAACCAGTTCTTGAGTAGGGTAGAGGCTCTATCTCCTTCGCTAATTCCTGTCACCCCCACCGGTGTGGAGCGCAAGGTGCCGACCACCGCGAGTATTATGGGTGTGCGGCGTGCGCTCACTCATCTGCGCTCGGGGGGCGCATTGGGACTACTCCCCTCGGGGGCTATCAGCGACCTCAGTCTGCGCGACGGCTGCGTGCGCGACCGTGAGTGGCAACCTGCCATCATCGCCTTCATGGCCAAAGCCAAGGTTCCTATACTACCCGTACACTTCGTTGACAAGAACTCGTTGCTCTTCTATCTGCTGGGGGTCATCGACTGGCGCGTGCGCCTCTTGCGCCTGCCCTCCGAAGTGTTCAACAAGGCACACCGCCCCGTGCGTCTCGTCGTGGGCTCCCTCATCAGTGTCGGGCAGCAGCAGCAATACCTCGCCACACGCACCCTGCAGCAGTATGGCGAATGGCTGCGCCAGAGGGTATACGGCCTGACGGTCTGACAGGGCTGATGCACCAGAACATTCTCGCACAGATAGCACGGACGCTTCACAGAGCATACATCGCTATCGCCCGTATGTGCCTCCGGAATGGCAATAAGCAGCCGCATGGCAAAGCGCGAGGGGGGGGACGATGCGTCCTCCCTCCGTCCCCTCATCCCCTCCGTCCATTGCCTCTCGGGGGAGATATAGACGTCGTCTATAGCCCGATAGACGGTGAGGGAGGGACGCATCGGCCCTCCCTCGCATAGAGATATGAGAAAAAAGAGATATATTTGTGACGAAAAATCGAAAAAGACGGCTGATACTATGATGACAAGAATCTTCCATCGAGGCACCCTGCTGCTAACGATGATGCTCGCAGCGCTGTGTGCCGACGCCTCCCACGAGGCGGACCTCAGAGACAACGCCCTGCGCCCGTCAGCGAAGCAGCGCTACGACCCCTACCTATGGGAACCCCTCCCATCCAACGCCCCAGCATGGATGGAGGCCATCGCGGCCAACCCCTCGGGGGTGAACTACTACGAGATGCAGCGGCTGTATGACGAGTGGCGTGCTGCCGATGTGGATGTGAGGGTGAAGACGGTAGACAACAAGCCGGCGGTCAACTTCTTCCGCCGTTGGGCGAGCGCCTATAAGCGTTATGCCAATCCTCAGGGCGAGATCGTGCTACCCACGATGGAGGAGTATGAGGCCTACGTCGATGCCCTGAACGCACGCCCTGCCCACCTCGCCCGGACAAAGGGGAAGGGCGTGTCACCGGACATGGGGAAGGAAGTGGTATGGCGCAACATCGGACCCAACCGTACGTACCAGAACGACAACGGCACCATCAAGCGTAAGGACTCTCAGGTGTGCGTGTTCCGCATCGCTGTAGCCCTTAGCGACAGCGCGACGCTCTACTGCGGCACCGAGTCGGGGGTGGTGTTCAAGACCACCGACCACGGACACACGTGGAACCCCTGTGCACCGCAACACGTTTTCGGAGGGTCTATCTATAGCATCGCCATCGACCCCGTGGACAAGGACATCGTCTACGTCGGGGGTGGCCCGTGGCTGTGGAAGAGCACCGACGGCGGTGACTCCTGGACACGCTGCGGGGGCATCACCAGCCGGGTCAACTCCATACGCATCAGTCCCGATGACCGTAACTACATCACTGCGGCCTGTGGCAGCAAGGACGATGCCAAGAACGGGAACGGATTCTTCATCTCCTCCAACGGGGGAGCCAGCTTTTCTTGTACCCTGAGGGGGATATGCTTCGACCACGAACTGCAACCGGGAAACTCCTCCCGGATCTATCTCGTGAGGCGCGAGGAGTCGAGCCCGTGGGCCGACATCTACGTGTCGGACAATATGGGCATGTCGTGGTCGAAGAAGGAACTGCCCCTCTCTTTCATGGTCTGTGCCCGTCTGGCGGTGAGCATGGCTCCCGGTGGAGAGGACTATGTGTATGCGCTGACTACCTGTGACCGATACGGCTATGACCGAGGCCCCTTCGGTGGCAAGGGTGAACCCTTCATCCTGCTCTCCAAGGATGCCGCCGAGACGTGGGAGGACAAGACCGTGTACAAAAGCAGCGGACACTGGGACAACACCTTTTCGCCCATCCTCGACGTAGATGGCGGACAGGGATTCTTCGATATGATGATAGGTGCCTCGGCACAGGACCCCGCGCATGTGCTGTTCGGGCTATGCTCGCTCTACCGCTCCACCGAAGAAGGCACCTGCAACTATCGCAACCACGGCATCGGAGGCTACCAGCGCAGCGACTGGATGCATTGCGACATCCAGGACATCGCCATACACCCCTGCGGCGACACTTGGATATGTAACGACGGTGGCATCAAATACTCGCGCGACTTTTTCGAGACCAAGGGCGACGACCGCTACGACGGCATCTACGCCTCGGACTATCAGGGACTGGGTGTGGGCTGGAACGAGGATGTGATGGCTGCAGGGCGCTGGCACAACGGCGACGTGGTACACGCATCGACCTACGCCGAAGGAAATTCACTGCATGTGGGAGGTGTGGAGATTGCCACGGGATATGTGATGCGCAGCAACCCGTGGAAGGTCTACTTCACCGACGCCGCTACACGCATCATGCCCCGTGAGATGGACGGCATCGTGGAGGAGCACTACCGCACGTGGTTCGACGAGAAGAAACCCTACGAGGCATTACGCATCAATGGCGACATCGCTACCGACCCGAGGTATGCGCTCAGAGTATTCCTGCAGGATATGACCAATCCGCAGGAGGGATATATCTCCTACGACGAGGGAGCATCGTTCCAAAAGGTCTTCGACAGCGATGGAGAGGAGTTCTACAGTTATGAGTTCGCCCGTACCGACCCCAACCGCGTATACATCTCAGGCACATGGCACATGTGGCGCTCCGACGATGGAGGAGAGACCTTCACCGAGTGTCCCGAACAGCCGCTGCCCCAGTTGGATGGCAACATGCACTTTACCCGACTCACCATAGACCCCAACAACGAGGACCACGTGATATACATCTGTAACGACCTACCGGGTATGGTCAGCGAGACCTTTGACGGGGGCGCAAGCTGGAAACCCTTCAATCTGGGTTCGCTGGCCGACAAGCGCATCCATCAGATTATCCTCGTGGGCGATGAGCATGGCAGTTGCTACGTGACCTCCTACGATGGAGCCAGCGTCTACTTCAGGGACAACACGATGGACGACTTCATCGACTACTCCAGCGGATTGAACCCTGGAGCACGCATCTCCAAGGTCGTACCCTTCTACAAGGAAGCCGTACTGCGAATGGCTACCGACCAGGGCCTCTGGGAGGCTCCCCTATATCATCAGGACTTCCTGCCCGTGCCTCAGCCCATGGCACTGAACTTGGGCAGCGGAGACCTCACTGCTACACCGCAGAAGGAGGTACAACTCGACAGTTACAGCATCGTGCGCCAGGACGAGGACACGCAGTGGGCCTGGAGTTTCAGCCCCCAGCCACGCTATGTGAGCGACGCCCATGTGCGCAACCCCTGCGTGGTGTTCGGCAACCCCGGCACCTATGACGTGACGCTCACCATCACCAACGAGAAGGGTACCGTGTCGCGCACCATTAAGGATATGGTCACTATCGGGGGAGGAACGGGTATCGACGAGGCACACATCGGCACGGTGGGGCTGACCGACTGTCTGCTCGCCCAAGGCGAGGAACTGGTGTTCATCACCTCAGGACTGGATGAGGACGCACACCTCACCATCCACAACCTCAAGGGACACCTGCTGCGCGAGAGCGTGGTGCCCACGGCAGAGCGTGGCGCCACCCTATCGACCGACGGGCTGCCACCAGGGGTATACACCTATGCCATCAACACACCGACAAAGAAATTCTTCGGACAATTTATCATACAATAACCCATACGGTAATAAAGAAACAAGAAGAAATGAAACGACTACTTCCCATCGCTCTATGCGCATTTATGACTACCGCAGTCAGTGCACAGGAAAAGGTACAGAACGACTCGCTGTTTACCCCTTACAAGCTGAACTATCTTCCCGCAGGCTCTCCGCTGTGGATGGCCAGTCTGGCATCGCCCGAGGGACTGGACTACCACGCAATGGTTGACAGCTTTGAACACTACCTGGACATCACTCCGGGAGCACGCTATAAGTCGCGCGATACGAAACAGGTGGTCAACCACTTCCGCCGTTTCCAGAAGGCCTATCTGCCCTTCGTGCAGAAAGATGGCATCATCAGACTGCCCCGGGCCACAGCATACCACGAGGATATGGGAGCCGCCATGCGCGAGGCACAGTATGCCCAGGCACGGAGGATGACCCGCAGCACTCCCGAGGAGGACTCGTGGAAAGTGATTTCGCCCATCGTCACCTATGACTATCTGCACAAGAAGGTATCACCGGCACAGTCTAACATCCAGCGGATGAAGTCTTCGCGCTCTAACCCCAACGTGCTGTACTGCGGCTCGGAAACGGGACTGATATTCAAGAGCACCGACAAAGGCGAGTCGTGGACGCCCTGTGCCGGTGGAGAATGGATGTCGGGCGAGATTACAACTATTGACGTGAGCAAGACCAATGCACAGAGGGTCATTATCGGTGGCGGGGGCGTGTTCTGGCTCACCAATGACGGAGGTGACACGTGGAAGGACGTGACACCCACCAAGCATACCTATGCCCGCACCAGCGTGGCCGAGTTCCACCCCGTGAACGATGAGGTGATACTCGCTGGCGACCGCTCACAGTTGTGGCGCAGCACCGATGGCGGTAACACGTGGCAGTGGATGCTCGAGGGAATGGTCTTCGACATCCGCTTCTCTATCCAGAACCCCGACGTATGCTATGCCGCTATAGAACAGGACAACACCGTAGCTCTGTACAAGAGTTCCGATGCTGGGGCAAACTGGAGTAGGCTCACGCTCTCGGACGATCCCCTCATCAGTGCACGAATAGGGCTGAGCGAGGCTCCTACTGGGGCCGACTATGTGTATTTGTGGGCTTGCCGCCGCAATCATCTCTCACAGCCTGGTCCCCTCTTCTTCAGTGGTCCGGCATTGCTCTACAAGAGCACCGACGGGGGCGCCTCATTCACGAAGATGGACCCCGTGGAACAGATGGAGTCAGTTGACAAGAATGGTGGACAGGGCTATTACGACATGGTGTGCCAAGCCTCGGCCACCAACCCCGAGCATCTGCTGGTGGGTATCATACAGTTGTACCGCTCTACCGATGGCGGACAGACGCTGGAGAATGTGGGAGGATATTACGGTAGGTTCGACCTGCACTGCGATATGCAGAGCCTGCATACCAACGGCACTGGTGACACGTGGCTCTCTACCGATGGCGGAGTCATCTATAGCAACGACTTCTTCCTCAATGACGCCCAGCCTAAACTCAATGGATTGTATGCCAGCGAGATGTGGGGATTTGACCAGGGATGGAACGAGGATGTCATGGTGGGCGGACGCAACCACAACGGCAACATGTCTCAACTCGACCGCTACAATGGCGTGACCCTCTCGATGCGCGGGTCGGAACGACCTACGGGGTATGTGTTCCTCTCCAATCCGAGAAGAATAGCCTTCAGCGACTCGGAGAATGTTATGATGCCCGACGACTGGAGGGACGAGTTTGTACCTTTCCTCGACTTCTGGACTTACCCCAAGGAGTCGACACAGCATGGCATCAGTTTCGTCTTCGACCCCCGCTATGCCAAGTCGTTCTACATCGTGCAGGGTACTTGGGATGGAGACTACAAGACGCTGTGGCGTACTCATGACGATGGCTTTTCGTTTGCTACCGTCTACACCTTTGACGACCCCATCAGCGCTGTCGCCCTGTCGCGGTCAAACCCCGACAAACTGGTCATAGGTACCTGGGGACGACTCTACTATAGTCTGGATGCAGGAAAATCGTTCACAGAGTATGACATCCCCGATGAGATGACCTATACGATAAACTACAAGATTGGCATTCATCCCACACGCGAGAATGAAATATGGGTGAGCGACGACAATGCGGGAGGGTTCTGGCGCACGGTAGATAACGGTGCCACCTGGGAACGACTCGACCAAGGGCTTACCTTCGAGAACTGGGAGGGACGCACCGAAGAGCACCGCGTGGGACGATTCTTCCTCACCGGAAACGAGAAGAATGCGGTCTATGCCATTGCTTTCACGCAGGGTTATCTCAACGAGAGCTACACCACGCCACGAGGCCGCGTGCTCTACCGCGACGATACCACTGGCCGATGGGTCGATATCAGCGACGGACTGCCCCGTGTGGTCACACTCAATCGTATGCTCCCCTTCTACAAGAACGGTGTCATACGTCTGGCCACGAACAATGGCATCTGGGAAAGAAAACTCGTCGATAGCAAATTTGCTCCCATAGCGCAGCCGCTCATCCTCAATGCAGGCTCGGGCGATAATACACGGCTCGACTATCCGCGCGAGATACAGTTGGAGAGTTACAGCATCGTGAATCAGGAGAATGCGCAGTGGCACTGGGAGATACAGCCTGCACCGATAGCGATAACATCGACCGAGGTGCGCAATCCCATGATGACCATCGCTCCCGACCAGACCTACGACATCACGCTCACCGTGACCACACCCGAAGGTACCGACACGAAGTGTGTCAAGGGGATGATCAAAGGCTCCAAGCCCGTACCGGAGGATACAGGGGTGGAGCGTGTGGCGACAACGGAGAAGAACATCTGGCTACAGCCAGGCCATGTGGTTACTGTAGGGCAGCCGCTCACCTTTGTGGCTACTCCCCAGGTGGGAGAGATGGAGGTCTGCGTGTACGATGCGCATGGCCATATCGTAGGTAGCGCCAAAGGAAGCACCGAGGTGGTCGTCCTCACGCAGGGGTTGTCGCACGGCATACATTTCTATATGGCGACGGGCAGTGATGGCTTCAAGAAGACGGGTAAACTGCTGCTCAAGTAAGAGGAGGATGGAGTGATGAGGAGATTGCTTTTGCTTACGTTGCTGGGGCTGTGCACCATGGTCATATGGGCACAAGCGGAGACCGACACGCTGCACTGCGGAGTGTTGGACGAGTTGGTCGTGTCGGCCACCCGATGGAGCCAGAAGAGGGAACTGCAGCCGATGAAAATCAGTCGGTTGTCCTTCGAGGAGTTCAACGCGTATAATCCGCAGACCGCAGCCGACATGCTGTCGCTCACGGGCGAGGTCTTTGTCCAGAAGAGCCAGTACGGTGGAGGAAGCCCGATGATACGTGGCTTTGCTACCAATCGCCTGCTCTATAGTGTCGACGGGGTGAGGATGAACAATGCCATCTTCCGTGCCGGAAACCTGCAACAGGTCATCTCGCTTGACCCCTTTGCGATAGCCTCTACGGAGGTGCTCTTCGGCCCCAGTGGCGTGAGCTACGGTAGCGATGCCATCGGTGGGGTTATGGTGTTCAACACCTTGCAACCACGACTGTCGTCCCGGGAATCTTCCGTGGTCTATGGCTCTGCTACTCTGCGCACGGCTACGGCGTCAAACGAGATGACCACCCATGTGCATGCAGGAGTGGGCTGGAGGCGATGGGCCCTGCTGACGAGTTTCACCACAGCGGCCTACGGTGACCTGAAGCAGGGGATGCATGGTCCGGCAGACTATGTGATGCCCTACATCGTCCAGCCGGGCTATACCATAGGGGGAGGGGTCGAGGACCGCGTCGTGACAAACGACAATCCGCGGCTGCAGGCTCCGAGCGGCTACTCGCAGTACAACATCATGCAGAAGGTGCGCTTCGTGCCAAGCGATGCATGGGAGGTGGATTATGCCTTCCACCTGAGCGAGACCTCTGAGTATGCACGGTACGACAGGCATCAGCGTATGCAGGGCGGTCTGCCACGCTATGCCGAATGGAACTACGGTCCTCAGGAGTGGATGATGCACCATCTCGCGTTGCATCATACGGGAGGCACGGTACTGTATGACTCGTTGCGGACCGATGTGGCCTGGCAACGGTTCGGTGAGAGCCGTATCAGCAGGAATCTGGGCGAACCTGTGAGAGAAACGCAGACGGAGCGGGTCGATGCGTGGAGCGTGAATCTGGACTTCATCAAGGCTTTGGCCGAGGGGAGGGACCTCTCCTATGGAGCCGAGTATGTACACAACCGGGTGGCATCAACGGCCGAGGGGAGGGATGTAATCACGGGGCAGACCACTGCCATCCCTGCACGCTACCCTTATGCCGACTGGTACAGTGCGGGACTATATGCCCAGGCCGAATGGCGACTGCACCGCACGCTGAACATCGCGGCTGGCATCCGATACAACCACTACCTCATTTGTAGCGACTTTGCACGGGTGGGCTACGATGTGCCGTTCGACGTCGAGCAGCGTTCACACGCCGGCAGCGTCAGCGGCAACGTGGGGCTCAACTGGCGTCCTGGACGGGGGTGGCTGCTGCGGGCCAACTATGCCCGTGGGTTCCGTGCTCCGAACGTGGATGATATGGGCAAACTCTTTGACAGTGCCGACGGGCATGTCACCGTACCCAACCCCTCGTTGCGCCCCGAGTATGCCGATAACTACGAGGTGGGCGTGGCAAAGCACTTTGGCTCGTGGCTGACGCTGGATGCGACAGCCTACTATACCCACCTCACCGATGCCATCGTGCGCAGGGACTACACGTTTGATGGGCGGCCGACGATGATGTATCAGGGCGAGGAGTGCATCGTGCAGGCACTACAGAATGCTGCCGTGGCGAGGGTGTGGGGCCTGCAAGTGGGTGTGAGGTCGCATTTCGCGCGTTGCTTCTATGCCGATGTCCGCTACAACTGGCAGCGGGGATTCGAGGAACTCGACAACGGAGCCGTCTCGCCCTTGCGTCACGCTGCGCCTCCCTACGGCAGAGCAGCCATAGGGCTCAGAAACACGAGGCTGTGCGTCGAGGCGTATGCCGCATTTCAACTCCCCATATCATCCTGTATGATGCCCGAGGAGGAGAGGGGTAAGACGGAGATCTATGCGCTGGATGCGCAGGGGAGGGCTTACTCGCCTGCGTGGGCGGCGCTCAGCGTGAGAGCCTCCTATGCCGTAGCCCGCAGCCTGCGGGTGAACGTTGCCCTCGAGAATGTGACCGACGTGCGCTACCGCCCCTATGCGTCGGGCATCAGTGCTCCGGGGCGCAACCTTACGCTGGGGGTGACGTATGACCTCTGATGGGGCGCGTGCCCTATGCCCGAGGGGGCCGAGGATCACTCGGAGCGGTAGGTGAGGATGTGCCACGTGACGCCGATGGCGATGGCGATCATGAGGCACTTGAGCCCGATGGGGGTGAGGATATGGGCGCAGAGGAGGAGCGAGGCCCACAGCATGGTGAGGATGTAGGCCTTTGCCCTGCGGGGGATGATGCGGTGCTCGCGGAAGCGCCTGATGTGTGTGCCCAGGTAGGGGTGGCTCATGAGCCAGCCGTACAGGCGGTCGGACCCGCGATAGTAGCACACGGCGGTGAGCAGCAGCAGGGGGGTGGTGGGCAGCACGGGGAGGAATATCCCGATGATGCCCATCACCAGGCTGAACGTGCCGAGGAGGATATAGAGGTAGCGCATGTTTGCTCGGGGTAGTGGTAGGGTATAGGGGCATCCCTTGTGGGTGCCCTTGTATACTCCTTGTGGGTGCCCCTGTACAGGGAGGGGGTGGGTTGGCTATCGGCAACCCCCTTGCTCTATCAGAAGAGGTAGTTGAACCCGATGTTGTTCCACAGCTTCTGTCCGTCGCGCTGGTCGAGGGCGCGGGCCATCTCGACAGAAATCACGAAGTTGCGGTTCATCACAATCTTCACGCCACAGCCTGCGGTGGCGTGTAACTTCTCCTCGTCGCCTGAGTAGAAGGGGTTGAAGGGGTTCAGTTCTCCTCCTGCAGCGGTGTACGCGGCCTTCTGCTCTTCGAGTCGGTAGGGCTGTATCACCTGACCCATGTCGAAGAAGGGGTTGAGGGCGATGTGGAAGTTCTGGTTGATGAAGCGGAAGTTCACGATGCGCCAACGGAACTCCGTGTTGAGCCATGCCAAGCCGTTGCCCACCACGCCGTTGCGGTTGATGCCACGCACGGAGGCGTTGCCACCGAGCCCCTCGGTGTAGACCTTGCGGAAGAAGAGGGTGTTGAGGTTGTTTATGAAGTAGTAGGGTATCTCGCCCGCGAGGTTGGTCTGCACACCGAGGCGGTAGGCGAAGGTGAGGCGGTCCTTGTAGACAGGCACGTAGTGGCTGCCCACGAAGGTGAAGCCGAGGTTGCTGTAGCCTGCGCGGTCGATGATGTCGGGAGCACCCACGAGAGTGGCTTCGATGTTGAGTCCTCGGGTGGGGTCGCTATCGTGGTCGCGGGTGTCGTAGACGAGGCCTGCCTTGAGGTGGAGCACGTTACCACCCTTGGCCTCGTCGGGGCGGATGAGGCCTGCACTACGGTAGAGGTCGTAGAGCGATACCTGATCCTTGTACTTGTCCATGGTGACGTCGCTGGTCACGATATTGTAGTAGCCGACGCCCGCAGCCCAGTGCAGGTCGCCTACGATGCGACGTTGCAGGCTGGTGACAAAGCGGAACTGGTTGCGGCGCATCCAATAGAAGGCCGATTTGTCGCCGTCGGGCACAAGGACTCCATGGTCGGGGCCAAGGTAGGGCGAAGCATAGCCATTGAAGCCGTAGAAGTCGAACTTCTTGGCATTGAAGTAGGTGCAGTCGAAGAAGAGTTTGCCATCGGGGATGAGGGTCTTGAAGTCGCCATAGCAGCGAAGGAGCGACGAACCGCCCGTATAGGTAGATGCCTCAAGATTCATCTTGTAGTTATACGAAGGGTAGTTGCTGCCGTCACCGAAGTTGAAGATGTCGACACAGGCTCCGTACTGGAATCCGAGGTCGCTGTCCCATCCCACTACGGGCAGGGGACCGAAGTTCCATCCAGTCTTTACGATTTCTGCCTTGTTGTCTTGGGCGGAGAGCCCGCAAGCGGCTGCGCAGAGCAGCAGAGAGGTTAAGATACGTTTCATAGATTATTAGTTTAGTGTTTAGTGTTTAATGTGTAGAGTTTAGAGTTTTATGTTTAGTACCGAGTATCTCGCGAGGTCTGTAGAGCCCCTCCATAGAGGGAGGGGTTGGGGAGGGTTCCCCACCTACGGCACGGTCTCGCCTTCGATATAGTTCTCCATACGCAGGGTGTCGCCATCAAACACGGCATAGGTGCAGAGATCCACCCACTCGCCGAGGATGAGCAGGCGGGCATCGCGCGTGAGCATCAGGTCGAGTTCGATATGGCGGTGGCCGTAGATGAAGTAGTTGATGTCGGGGTGTCGCTTCAGGTACTCCTTGGAGTAGATGATGAGCGGCTCGCTTTGCTCACCCATGTAGCGGGGAGCACCCTCCTTCTCGTGTTTGAGGCGGCTGTGCTTGGCCCATTCGAGCCCAAACTCTATGCCGAGGCGAGGAGGGACACCGGCAAACAGCCATTGCAGGAAGCGGTTGTGGAATACCTTGCGCAGGAACTTGAACTTCTTGTCGGGATCGCCCAACCCATCGCCATGAGCAAGGTAGAAGAGTTTGCCCTCGATATCGACCGTCACAGGCTCATAGTGCATGATGACGCCACACTCCTCGGTGAGGTAGCGTTTGCACCAGATGTCGTGGTTGCCGATGAAGAAGTGCACCTCGACACCCATGTCGGTGAGTTCGGACACCTTGCCCAGGAAACGTGTGAACCCTTTAGGTACCACGTTGTGGTATTCGAACCAGAAGTCGAACATGTCGCCCAACATGTACACCGCTGAGGCCTTGTGCTTGATGCTGTCGAGGAACCTGACCAAGCGGCGCTCGCGTGTTCGCATCGAGGATATGGCTCGACTGCCTAAGTGCGCGTCAGAAATGAAGTAAACCATGTTTGTTAATTCTGGACTCTGAATTCTCAATTATGAATAGTACGGTATCTCTGACATAGAATTCATAATTCAAGATTCAGAATTATCTTATAAAAATCCCAACTCCAGTTTTGCCTCCTCGCTCATCATGTCCTTGTCCCACTCAGGCTCAAACACGAGGTTGATGGTGGCTGAGGTGATACCCGTGATACCCTCGACGCGCATGCGCACATCCTCCATGATGAAGTCTGCCGCAGGGCAGTTGGGCGCGGTGAGCGTCATGTCCACCTCGGTACGGCCGTCATCCATAATCTCGATGCGGTATATCAGGCCCAAGTCGTAGATGTTGACCGGTATCTCGGGGTCATACACCGTCTTGAGTGCCTCTATAATGCGTTCTTGCAACGCCAATTTCTCATCTTCTGTCATCATATGGAGGGCAAATTTAGTGCAAGCCGAGCGAAAAAGCAAAACTTGCTTTGAGTTTTTCCGAGCCGTAGCCTAAAATCAGGTTGCGAATCCGATTAAAATTATCGTAGAAT
This sequence comes from Bacteroidaceae bacterium, assembly GCA_045655845.1. Classification (GTDB taxonomy): domain Bacteria; phylum Bacteroidota; class Bacteroidia; order Bacteroidales; family Bacteroidaceae; genus UBA1189. The sequence continues at coordinate 3,406 of JAZOPX010000075.1, read as the reverse complement.
GTCACTTTGCTGAATTTTTTACACTAATTTTGCAACCTACTTCAATAAGGTATACAATGCTACGCAATCTACACATACGCAACTATGCGCTCATAGAGTCGCTCGACCTCGACTTCTCTGAGGGCTTTTCTGTTATCACGGGTGAGACGGGTGCCGGTAAGTCTATCCTGCTCGGTGCCATAGGCCTGCTCACGGGTCAGCGTGCCGAGACGGCAGCCATACGTACCGGTGCGTCCAAGTGCATCGTTGAGGGTACATTTGATATTGCCGGTTATGGTATGGAAGAACTCTTTGATGAACATGAAATAGAGTATGACACGGAGTGCCTTGTGCGTCGTGAGATTGCCGCCACAGGCAAGAGCCGCGCTTTCGTCAACGATAGCCCTGTGTCACTTGCCGTACTGAAGCAGTTGGGCGAACATCTCATCGACATCCATTCGCAGCATCAGAACCTCCTGCTCCATAGCGAGGACTTCCAACTTGGGGTGCTCGACACGCTCAGCACCGACAAGACCGTGAAGGAACGCTATGGCGAGGCCTATCGCCACTATCGTGAGGTGTCTACAGAACTCGAGAGATTACGCACCCAACTCACGGGTGATCAGGGCGATGAGGACTACATCCGTTTCCAGTTGCAGCAGTTCGACGAATGGCGCCTGCAGGAGGGCGAGCAGGAGGAACTCGAACAGGAACTTGAAGTGCTCACCCATGCCGAGGAGATCAAGGAGAACCTCTACCGCATCAGTGCGGCTCTCAGTGGCGACGAGGGTGGACAGACCTCTGCCCTGCGCAGTACTACCTCTGCTCTGCGCTCGCTCATCAACCTCTATCCTGCTGCCGAGCAGTGGCACGAGCGCATGGAGAGCCTCTACATCGAACTCAAAGATATCGCTTCCGAGGTGGCTGATGCCGAGGAAAGACTCACCTTCGACCCCGAGCGTCAGGCGTGGGTCGAGAGCCGTCTTGATACTATCTACACTGCCCAGCAGAAGCACCGCGTGGGTAGCGTGGCCGAACTGCTCGACATCGAGCAGCGCTTCCGTGATACCCTTGACCGTATCGACGAGTCTGCCGAGCGCATCGCCGCTATGGAGCAACAGAAGGAGGCTGCCTATGCTGCCCTCGTCAAGGCAGGTGCCGCACTCACCGCACAACGCAGTGCAGTGGGCGAGGCCTTCGAAAAGGACATCGTGGCTCGTCTCGTCGAGCTGGGTATGCCCAACACACGCTTTGCCGTCTCCATCGCTCCGCGTCGCCAACCCGATGCTACGGGAGCCGATAGCGTGTCCTTCCTCTTCTCGGCCAACAAGAACACTGCCCTGCAGAACATTGCAGAGGTGGCCTCGGGAGGTGAGATCTCGCGTATCATGCTTTCGCTCAAGAGCATCATTGCTGCCGCCAAGGCATTGCCCACGCTCATCTTCGACGAGATTGATACCGGAGTGTCAGGTACCATCGCAGCCCGTATGGCCGACATCATGGCCGACATCGCTGGGCATGGCCGCCAGGTTATCAGCATCACCCACTTGCCGCAGATTGCCGCTAAAGGTGCCGCCCACTACAAGGTCTATAAGGAAGACACGGATGAGGCCACCGTCAGCCACATACGACCTCTCACCACGGAGGAGCGCATAGGCGAGTTGGCACAGATGATGAGTGCCGGCACCCTTACCGACGCCGCTGTCAACAACGCCCGAGAGATGTTGGGTGTATAGGTCGGCAAGGGAATTGGTGTAAATAGATATATCAGTACAAAAAAAGAGAAGAAGTGCAGACTTCTTCTCTTTTAATTTATAGGTTATGCAACCTTACTTCATCGGGCAGGTGGGTTTCAACTGCTTGAAGAAGTCGTTGCCCTTGTCGTCCACGAGGATGAATGCGGGGAAGTCCTCCACCTCAATCTTCCAGATGGCCTCCATGCCGAGTTCGGGGTACTCTACGCACTCGATGCTCTTGATGTTGTTCTGCGCGAGAATAGCGGCAGGACCACCGATAGAGCCGAGGTAGAAACCACCGTACTTTTGGCAAGCATCGGTCACGCACTGGGCGCGGTTACCCTTGGCAAGCATCACCATGCTGCCGCCGTGGCTCTGGAAGAGGTCTACATATGAGTCCATACGACCCGCAGTGGTGGGACCCATAGAGCCGCAAGCCATGCCGGCAGGTGTCTTGGCCGGACCAGCATAGTAGATGGGGTGATCCTTGATGTACTGGGGCAGCTCTTCGCCGCGGTCGAGACGCTCTTTGAGCTTAGCGTGAGCGATGTCGCGACCTACGATGATGGTACCGTTAAGCGAGAGGCGTGTAGCTACAGGATACTGAGAGAGCTGAGCGAGAATCTCGGGCATGGGGCGGTTGAGGTCGATGCGTACTACGTCACCCTCGCCTGCATTGCGGAGCTCCTCGGGGATGAGTGAGCCTGGATTGTCGTCCATCTTCTCAATCCAGATACCGTCCTTATTGATCTTACACTTGATGTTGCGGTCGGCCGAGCATGAAACGCCAAGACCTACGGGGCATGAAGCACCGTGGCGGGGGAGGCGGATGATGCGCACGTCGTGAGCCATGTACTTACCACCAAACTGTGCACCGAGACCAATGCGGTAAGCCTCTTCGAGCACCTTCTGCTCGAGCTCCACGTCACGGAAGGCGCGGCCTGTCTCGTCACCCGTTGTGGGCAGGGTGTCGTAGTAGTGTGTTGAGGCGAGCTTCACGGTGTGGAGGTTCTTCTCGGCTGAAGTACCACCGATAACGAAGGCGATGTGGTAGGGAGGACAAGCAGCAGTACCCAATGACTTCATCTTCTCCACCATGAAGGGCACGAGTGTGTCAGGGTTGAGCAATGCCTTGGTCTCCTGGTAGAGGTAGGTCTTGTTGGCCGAGCCACCACCCTTGGTCACGCAGAGGAAGTGGTACTCCATACCCTCAGTAGCCTCGATATCAATCTGTGCGGGGAGGTTGCAGCGGGTGTTCACCTCATCGTACATGTTGAGCGGAGCGTTCTGAGAGTAGCGCAGGTTCTCCTCGGTATAGGTCTTGTATACGCCGAGTGAGAGAGCCTCCTCGTCGCAGAAGCCTGTCCATACCTGCTGGCCCTTCTCGCCATGGATGATGGCGGTACCAGTGTCCTGACACAAGGGGAGCTTGCCCTTAGCGGCTACCTCAGCATTGCGCAGGAAGGTAAGTGCTACATACTTGTCATTGTCGCTGGCCTCGGGGTCGCTCAGGATCTTGGCCACCTGCTCGTTGTGAGCGCGGCGCAAGAGGAACGACACGTCGCGGAAAGCGGCGTTGGCCATTGCTGTTAAACCTTCGGGAGCAATCTTCAACATGGGTTTGCCCTCGAACTCACCGACAGACACATAGTCTTTGGTCAACAGATAGTACTCGGTGTCATCCTTTCCCA
>JAZOPX010000074.1:0-3838 GCA_045655845.1 Bacteroidaceae bacterium | reverse complement strand
GCCGTACCATTCATCATGCCATGGGCAAACACGGCAGGCCAGCAGCTCTTGGCCTTCAGAGTGATGTAGGAGAGTAACGTTCCTAACACAACACATAAGAGACACATGGCCACGATACCCACCCACGGATAGCCGGGATAGTCCACCCCATAGTTGTGTCCCGTCACGATGATGGGCGCGTGCCAAATGCCCCAGATAAAGCCCGTGAGCAATACCGTGGGGAGGAACTTCATGCGCCTCGCCACCTTGGGCAGTAGGTAGCCACGCCAACCCCACTCCTCGCCAAAGCAGGTGACCACATTGAGCAGCGGAGCCACCATCATTAAGAGCAATTGTACAATCCAGAACACCTTCGGTGACACGGGCAGAGTGGCCATCTGCGTCAGATAGCTGTCGAGCGTAAACTCCGAAGGGAACACCATGAAGTAGAGGAGCATACCGAGGAGCGTCAGCACGAAGGGGCCGAACCATCCGATGAGGTAGTAGCGCACATTGCCCCGTAGGTTGAGGCGGAGCATCGAGTTATTGAATCCCTCACGAGTGACGATGCGTGTGATAAGCACGCCCAAGGCGGGGAAGAACATCAATACAGCAGTGAGGGCGATATTAACGAGCGTCTCCTCCTGCGTAAGCGTAGTGGCATCGCGCCCAAGCACACGGGGCCAGATGAGCCCGATGGTCCAGGCATAGGTCATCACAAAGGTGATGATGAGAAACAACCAGATGCGGCGGGTCTCGAGACTTCTTTCTTTTTCCATAATTTGTATTTTGAATTAGTTGATACCATTTGGATATGTCATCCTGACGTCAGGAAGGATCTCGCAAAGGGACTTTGTCTTTTGTCGATTATATTGATGGACATTTGTCATTTCCCTCATTTATAACATTGCATTTTTACGGAATCCGTCATGTTCATTCAGGAGACATCACTGTTTTTTCTCCCTCTTTACCCCAAACAAGCACCACCTCACAAAGGGGATTCTGCGCAACACCTCCCACAACACCACCGAGCCTGCAAAGGTCACGATGAGAGCGAGCGTGTAGATAAGCCACAAGGGCAGGGCAGCACCCTTGAGCCACAGGCAGGCACTGGTGCAAACGGTCATGTGCACGATGTAGAGTCCGTAACTGCTGCGGGTCATATACTGTGAGAAGGGAGTAGCACAATCATACCTGCGTCCGAAAAGTCCGAAGAGCGTCAGCGTGGCCGATGCACAATAAAGGCAGCATAGCCCACTCTGCAATGCTGCAGGCGAGGAGTAATCTTCCCCGTAGAACATCACACAGAAGCAAGCACCCGTCACGAGCGTCGCTACAAGTCCAAGCCGTATGCACCGACGTGCTAAGTACCCGTGCACCCGCTCCGAAGAGAAGAGGTAATACCCCACGAGGAACACCACAAAGTAGTAGATGGGGCGGTAGAGGTTGATGAGCCCGTCGAAGGTACCCACCTCGTCAATCTGTGTCTGCGCCAAACTCCATAGCAAAAGCGTGAAGGCTATCATCACCCATGTCAACCGACCATCGGAGAGCCGCGCCAGCCACGCCTCTACCCTATCGGCATCAATCACCTTGCGTACCACGAGCAACAGCAACGAGAAGATGTACAGATCTTGGATAAACCACAAAGGACCCGTACCGCTGATAACCCCAATGAGGAACTTTACTACGACGGGTATGCTCTCGGGCAGCGCGCCACCGCCAGCCTTCATATTGACAAAGCCCAGCACCCAGCCAAAGAGGAGCAGCCCGAGCGTAGAGGGCACGAGGAGTTTGCGCGTACGCTCGCGGAGAAACTCCCTTGCCGTGCGGTGCTGCAGTGCATAGCGGCTTGAGGCACCGGCCACGACGAACATCAGCGGCATCATCCAGGGATAGAGCACCGTGCACACCGTATCCCACCACTGATGCTCGCAGAAACCTCCGATGCCCCCGAAGACTCCCTGCGCATTGAAGTTGTAGAACACGTGGTAGATGAGCACCAGCACCACGGTCACCCAACGCAAGTTGTCAATAAAATGGTAGCGTTGTTTCATTATTCTTTTGATTTATCCAATAACTCCCCCGGATAGTTTATCACATACTGCTTGCCGCTATCGAGGGTTACCAGGGCGAGTTCGTCCTTGCGTACTGCCAGCATCTGGAAGTCTCCCAGTTCCTTACTGCGAAAATGGCCCGTATAGCCCATCAAGCCTCCGTTGCCAAAGGTGCGGGCGCAACGTTTCAACTCTGCCTTCCCTATGGGTCGTACAGAACGGATGCCCTCCAGCACCTTGCTCCCGAGGAAGAACTTCACGATGATTAGATCCTTCTCTATATAAAAGTAACGTGGCGTGCGCAAGAAGACACCCGCCATCAGCAGCAACCAAAGGGGCATCGCGATGAGCGCCTCCACATCACCCTCTACAAACCACGCCACACACAGCACAATGGGAATGGCTACCACCGCCAGCGCACTCACAAGGATTACTTTCCAGTCTCTACGGAATTTGTAAATCATAATCTTAAAATCTATTTTATCAACATCCTCTGTCATCCTGAGCAACGCGAACCTTTAGGTCGCTGGCCCGAAGGGGAAAAGCAAGGATCTCTATCTACCCAGCCCATATCCTCGGCCAAATCCTGTTTTAAGGGATTTATCATAGAGACAAGCCGCTCTTTCTTCTCTCTCTTCCACCCTTTCAGTTCTTTCTCACGCGCAATGGCTTCTTCCACATAGTTGTACTCTTCGAAATAAACCAGATAACGGCATTTATATCTCTTTGTAAAACCATCTGCAACACCATCTCCATGTTCCAGATATCTTCTGAACAAATCATTAGTTATACCAATATATAGAACCGAGCGAGTCTTGTTAGACATCATGTACACCCAGTACTGATGAACGTTTGTCATTGTTTTCGAATTAACTATTATGAGATTCTTCACTGCGTTCAGAATGACAATGCAGTTGTTACTTTTCTTCCGCGTTGATGTCATCCTGAGCAAGGCGAAGGATCTCACAGATTATAGAACTAAAGATTCTTCACTGCGTTCAGAATGACATGGATTATAAATCCTCGTTTTTCTTCTTCTTTTTCATCCGCCCGCTCTTCTTCAAGGCCTCGGCAATGATCCATTGCAGTTGCCCATTGGTAGAGCGGAACTCATCGGCTGCCCATTTCTCTATGGCAGCCATCGTCTCAGCGTCTACACGCAGAACGAAACTTTTGGTTTTACTTTCCTTTTCGGCCATAATAATGAAAGGAAGCCTCCCCCAGCCCCTCCCAAGGAGGGGTGACTCGGACATCGCCACACAAATCCCCCTCCTTGGGAGGGGTTAGGGGAGGCCCCTTCTTTTCTCTTAATGATTCAACGTACCCGAGTTAATCACTGGCTGTGCAGGCTCATCGGCACAGAGCACTACGAGCAGGTTGCTCACCATGGCTGCCTTCTTCTCCTCGTCGAGGTCTACCACCTGCTCTGCCGAGAGTTTGTCGAGCGCGAGTTTCACCATCGACACGGCACCATCGACAATCTTCTCACGAGCGGTGATGATGGCGCTGGCCTGCTGGCGCTTGAGCATGATGGCCGCAATCTCGGGAGCGTAGGCCAGGTAGTTGATGCGAGCCTCAACGACCTCGATACCTGCCATGGAGAGACGCTCATTGAGTTGGTTCACCAACTCCATATTGATTTCGTCAGCATCGGAGCGCAGGGTGAGTTGCTCATCCGTTGTCGTGTCGGTATCATCGTAGGCATAGCGGCCAGCCACCTGACGCAGAGCCGCATCGCTCTGCACACGCACGAAGTTCTCGAACGCACGCATACGGCCCGCCACGGCAGTAACCCCCGTCGC
>JAZOPX010000073.1:0-18740 GCA_045655845.1 Bacteroidaceae bacterium | reverse complement strand
CGCGACGTAACTAGTCTCAAGGTCAAGGAAAGTGCCGCCAAGACGGTGATGACCACACCCCGCATCAAGGTGGTGGTGGACAAGGGTACCGGCCTCATGACCGTGACCGACCGTGAGAGCAAGCGCGTAGTATTTGAGGAGATCGCTCCCGCCACCATCAAGGAGGGAGTAGCAGCCATGACCGTGAAGGCCGACGACAAGGAGTACTTCTACGGCGGCGGCATGCAGAATGGACGCTTCTCACACCGCGGCAAGGTGGTGCAGGTCATCAACTCAAACAACTGGGTCGATGGCGGCGTGACCTCGCCCAATCCCTTCTACTGGTCAACGGGCGGCTATGGCGTGATGTGGTACACCTTCAAGAAGGGTATCTACGACTTCAACTCCGAGGAAGACGGCACCGTGAAGATGCAGCACGACGGCGACTACCTCGACCTCTTCGTGATGGTCGACGAGGGTCCCGTGGCATTGCTGGGCGACTACTACCAGCTCACCGGTAACCCCGTGTTGCTGCCCAAGTTTGGCTTCTATGAGGGTCACCTCAACGCCTACAACCGCGACTACTGGACCGAGACAGCCGAGGGCGGTGTGCTCTTCGAGGACGGAAAGCGCTACAAAGAGAGCCAGAAGTTCAATGGTGGCATCAGAGAGACCCTTAATGGCGAGAAAGTCGATGGCGTAGCAGCCACGGCAGGATCGCTCGGCGGCGGTGGCGAGGTGCGCGTACCGACCAACACCAGCTACCAGTTCTCGGCTCGCGCCGTGATTGACCGCTATGCAGCTCACGACATGCCCCTCGGATGGATTCTCCCCAACGACGGCTACGGTGCAGGATACGGACAGACAGGGACACTCGAGGGTAACATCGAGAACCTCCGTCAGTTTGGCGAATATGCTCGTCAACATGGCGTAGAGTTGGGCCTTTGGACTCAGTCGAGCCTCTACCCCAAGGAGGGTGTCGAGGCCTTGTTGCAGCGCGACATCATCCGCGAGGTACGCGACGCTGGCGTACGCATCCTCAAGACCGACGTGGCATGGGTAGGCCCCGGCTACTCGTTCGGACTCAATGGCGTGGCCGACGTGGCCAAGGTGATGCCCGAGTTTGGCGACGATGCACGTCCCTTCATCATCACTCTCGACGGCTGGGCAGGCACACAGCGCTATGCCGGTCTCTGGAGTGGTGACCAGACAGGTGGCAACTGGGAGTACATCCGTTTCCATATCCCCACATACCTCGGCTCAGGCCTCTCGGGTCAACCCAACGTGTCATCCGACATGGACGGCATCTTCGGTGGCAACAACGTGCCTGTCAACGTGCGTGACTACGAGTGGAAGACCTTCTCACCCATGCTTCTCAACATGGACGGATGGGGGTCCAATGCGAAGTATCCCCAAGCCTTGGGCGAGCCCGCGACATCCATCAACCGCTCATACCTGAAGTGGAAGTCTGTCCTCACCCCCTATACCTACAGCATCGCTCGCGAGGCCGTATTTGGAATGCCTATGGTACGCGCCATGTTCCTCGACACCGAGAACGACTACACCTTGGGTAAGGCTACCCAATATCAGTATATGTTTGGTCCCTGGTATCTCGTGGCTCCTATCTATCAGAACACCGCAGCCGATGCCGAGGGCAACGACGTGCGTCACGGCATCTACCTCCCCGAGGGCATGTGGATTGACTACTTCAGCGGTGAACACTACAAGGGCGGACGCATCATCAACAGCTACGACGCCCCCCTGTGGAAGCAGCCCCTCTTCGTGAAAGCTGGCGCCATCGTGCCCCTCACACGTCCTCACAATAATGTGTATGAGCTCGATCCCAGCATCCGCATCTACGACATCTACCCCTATGGCGAGAGCAGCTTCACCGAGTATGACGACGATGGTCGCACACAGGCTTACCTCATGGGTAAGTATGTGGAGACCAAGGTAAACAGCAAGGTAAAGAAGGGTAAGGCCACCATCACCGTGGAACCCACGACAGGCTACTTCGAGGGATTCGAGACCAGAAAGAGCACCGAGATGCGCATTTACATGAACGCTGCACCTAAGGCTGTAAAGGCTACCGTGGGTGGCAAGAAGGTGGAACTTGAGGCCGTAGCCTCGGCTGCTGAGCTCATCGTGACCGACAACGCCTACTACTATGATGCCGAGCCCGAGCTCAACCAATTCTCAACACGCGGCTCCGAGGCCGCCGAGGTGAGCATCAAGGGCGCTCCTCGCCTGATGGTGAAGATTGGTGCTACCGACGTCACTGCCAACACCATTGAGATCATCGTGGAGGGCTATCAGTTCGAGGTGACCGACCCCTTGGTGGCCAACACTGGCAAGCTCAGCGTGCCCACCATTCTCTTTACCGAGGAGAACATCGAGCCCTATGCACTCACACCCACATGGGAGATGCAGCCCGAGGCCGACTACTACGAGATCGAGTTTGACGGCATGCTTTACTCTACCATTCGTGAGGGCAAGCTCCGCCTCGAGGACCTCAAAGCCGAGACCGAATACATCCTCCGCCTGCGTGCCGTGAACGCCAACGGCGCTACCAAGTGGGCCGAGACTAAGGTGACCACACTCTCCAACCCCCTCGAGTTTGCTATCCCCGGCATCAAGGCTGAGACCACTTGCCGCAACCAACCCGGACAGGACGTGGCCAAGCTCTTCGACTATGACGAGGCCAGCATATGGCACACCGACTGGGCAGGTGGTGCAGTACCCTTCACCATGGAAATTGACCTCGGTGGCATCAACGAGCTCGACAAGCTCGAGTACCTCCCCCGCGAGGATGGTGGCAATGGAACACTCCTCCAGGGTACCATCTCTTACAGCACCGACCGTAAGATATGGAGCGAGCCCGTCCCCTTCACATGGGCACCCGACGGAAGCGTGAAGACCATCATCTTCGACGAGAAGGCTCCCGCACGCTACCTCAAGATGGCCATCAGCGCAGCTCGTGGAAACTTCGGCTCGGGCCGTGAGATGTACATCTTCAAGGTTCCCGGCTCGGAGACCATCCTCCAAGGCGACATCAACCATGACGGCCGCATCGACATGGATGACTTTACCTCCTATATGAACTATACCGGATTGCGTGCTGGCGACTCTGACTTCGACGGCTACATCAGTGGTGGCGATATCAACAAGAATGGCCTCATCGATGCCTTCGACATCTCCAACGTAGGAGTGATGGCACGTGGTGGCGCGAGCACCCGCGGCATGGGCACCCTCTCTGGAAAACTCGAGCTCATCGCTCCCAAGAGCATCCGCGAGGGCGAAGAGGTGAAGGTCATCATTCGTGGCACCGACCTAAATGAGGTGAATGCATGGAGCGTGGCAATCCCCTACGATGCGGAGCAACTCATGTATGTAAGAACCACACCCGTTGGTACCAAGGAGATGGAGAACCTCACCTACGACCGTCTGCACAAGAATGGTGTGAAGGCTCTCTATCCTACTTTCGTAAACGTAGGCAACAAGGCTGTCCTCAGTGGAAACGGCAACCTTGTGGAGATCACCTTCGTGGCTCGTCAGAGCGGTGAACTCAATCTGCAGATGTTGGATGCTATGCTTGTGGACAAGAAGTTGAACACGATTGAATAATCTGACATAAGAAAATAACCGTTGCATTGTGTCTGCTCTTTGGGGCGGGACACAATGCAAGGTTATATATAATAGGTATGGAGAAAAAACAAATTTTGGTGCTCAATGGCCCTAATCTGAACCTGCTTGGCCAGCGCGAGCCGGGCATCTATGGTAGCGACACCATGGAGAGCGCTTTCGCAGCGTTGCAGGAGCGATTCCCGGAGGTGGAGTTCGACTACTACCAGTCGAATGTGGAGGGAGAACTCATCAACAAGCTACACGAGGTGGGCTTCTCCTACGACGGCATCGTTTTCAACGCCGGGGCCTATACGCACACCTCGGTGGCACTGCACGATGCCATCAAGGCCATCAGCACGCCTGTCGTGGAGGTACACATCTCCAATGTGTATCAGCGCGAGACCTATCGCCATACGTCGCTCATCACGGGTGCTTGCGTGGGCGTGATAGGAGGGTTCGGAATGGATTCGTATCGATTGGCTATAGAAGCAATATTGGCATTATGACCCATACCGAGGCAATAGAGACATATATCTTGAAGCACATGGATGAGGAGAGCGACTACCTGAAGGCGCTCTACCGTCAGGCTCATGTGAAACTCATCAATCCCCGTATGACCTCGGGACACCTGCAGGGCCGACTGCTCAAGATGCTGGTACAACTGGCCCGTCCCCGTCGTGTGCTCGAGATTGGCACCTTTGCCGGCTACTCGGCTCTCTGCATGGCCGAAGGACTGGAGGAGGGAGCCTTGCTCCATACGTACGAGATTGACGATGAGTTGGAAGACTTCACCCGCCCCTGGATAGAGGGCTCGCCCTATGGAGACAAGGTGTGCTTCCACATCGGTAATGCCCTCGAAGAGGTGCCTCGCTTGGGCGAGGTGTTTGACTTCGTGTTCATGGATGGCGACAAACGGCAGTATATGGAGTACTACGAGATGTTGCTCCAGCATACCTCGCCCGGTGCACTCATCCTGGCCGACAATACCCTTTGGGATGGTCACGTGGTGGATAAGGACTACCTCAACGACAGGCAGACCAAGGCCATCAACGAGTTTAATGCCTTCGTGGCTGCCGACAAGCGGGTAGAGAAACTCATCCTTCCTCTGCGCGACGGCCTCACGATGATAAGAAAAATATAAAAAAGGAGACCCACCCCTTCCCTCCCTGTAGGGAGGGGGCTTAAAGAAGAAATGTAAAGTAAAAATATGGTGTCATTGCCTTTAACGGCGACCTAAAGGTTCTGAATGTAGTGAAGCATCTCGCGCAGGGACTATGAGACGAGATCCTTCGCATTGCTCAGGATGACAAAGAATAAATGATTTTAAAATGGAATCAACCAGACAAAGTAAGATTGCTCGTCTCATCCAGAAGGAACTGAGTGAGATATTCCTCCTGCAGGCCAAATCAATGAGCGGTGTGCTCGTATCGGTAACCTCGGTGAGCGTGAGCCCCGACCTCAGCATTGCACGTGCACACATCAGCGTGTTCCCCTCGGAGCGCGGACAGGAGATTGTGAAGAATCTGACTGCAAATATGCGTGCCATCCGCTATGAACTGGGTGGACGTTTGCGCCATCAGTTGCGCATCATCCCCGAACTGAAGTTCTTTGTGGACGACTCGCTCGACTATCTGGAGCGCATCGATGAACTCCTGAAATAAAGGAATAATACTTCTGTCATCCTGAGCACGCGAAGGATGACACAATACATCTTACCATCGTGAACTGTGCATTCTACATAGCCCGTCGTTATCTCTTCTCCAAGAAGTCGCACAACGCCATCAACATCATCTCGGGAATCTCCGTATGTGGCGTGGCGTTGGCTACGCTGGCTTTGGTGTGCACGCTATCGGTGTTCAACGGCTTTCACGACCTCATCGCAGGGTTCTTTACCCACTTCGACCCTGACCTGAAGGTGGAGACCATCAAAGGCAAGACCTTCACTCCCGATACGGCTGCGCTAGCCCGCCTTCGTGCCCTCCCCGAGGTGGAGGTGGTGAGCCTCACTCTGGAGGACAATGCCATGGCCAAGTATAAGGGACAGCAGGTGATGGTGACCGTCAAGGGTGTAGACGATGAGTTCCAGGCCCTGACACATATAGAGGAGATTCTCTACGGCAATCCCGAGTTTAAACTCTATGATGAGGTGGCCGACTATGGCGTGCTGGGCATTCAGTTGATGTATACCTTGGGTACGGGTTTTGACCCCTACGACCCGGTAGAGGTGTATGCGCCTCGTCGTGGGGCGAAGGTGAACCTCTCGAACCCGATGGCCAGTTTCCGCCGCCAACCGCTCTACCTTGCAGGCAACGTGCTCAATATCAATGATGCACGCTATGCGTCGAGTTATATCGTGACCTCGCTGGACTATGCACGCCAGTTGTTCGACTATGAGACCGAGGTCTCTGCCATTGAGGTGCGTCTGTCGCCCAAAGCCCATGCGGCCAGGGCGAAGCAGGACATCGCCTCGATCATGGGCGATGGATATACGGTAAAGGATCGCTATGAGCAGCAAGCCGCCACGTTCAAGGTGGTGGAGATAGAGAAGTTTGTCACCTATCTCTTCCTCTGCTTTATCCTTATGGTGGCCTGCTTCAATATCATCAGCTCGGTGTCGATGCTCATCCTCGACAAGCAGGCCAATGCCGATACACTCAAGAGTCTTGGTGCTACCGATAGCTTCGTGGCGCGCATATTCATGTATGAGGGTAACCTCATCGCTTTGCTTGGTGCTGTAATCGGCCTTGTGCTGGGTGTTGTGCTCTGTCTGTTGCAACAGGAATTTGGAATCATTGGTCTTGGTGGCAGTGGACAGTTTGTGGTAGATGCCTATCCCGTTAGGGTGAAGCTGACAGATCTCCTTCTTGTCTTGGTATCAGTGGTGACTGTCAGTGCTGTGTCGGTATGGTTGCCCATCAAGATACTCAATAAATATTTCTTGAAAAAGTAGGTCTTATGCGCACCATTCTTCTCGTTATATTTTCATGCCTCCTTGTATTCCCCTGCTCTTCTCAGGTGAGTTCTGACAGTCTTGCTGTGAACTCCAACTTTAAGGTGGGTGAGTTAGCGCTTCCCCTTACGTTGGTTGGTGCAGGTTCTTTGGGCTTTATAGAGCCTGTGAAGACGTGGCGCACAGACCTGCAGGAGAGTGTGGCGATGGGAGCGGGAGAGTGTGCTGTAGAGGCCGATGAGATTCTCCGTTTTGTGCCCATGGGGGCTGTATACGGACTGAGCCTCTTAGGGGCTGAGTCTAAACATGGCTATGTGGACAGGACCTTGGAACTGGGTGTCTCTTTTGCTGCTCTCGCAACGATGGGGTATGGTTGCAAATATTTGGTGAATTCACCTCGCCCGGATGGCTCTTCCAACGACTCTTTCCCCTCGGGGCATACGGCTACTGCTTTCATGGGGGCAGAGTTGGTACGTATCGAGTATGGCGATGACGCACCATGGCTTGCTGTAGGAGCCTATACTGTGGCTACGGCAGTGGGGGCATTGCGTGTGTATAATAATCGCCATTGGGTGACCGATGTGGTTGCTGGTGCTGGTGTGGGCATACTGAGTGCCCGTATAGGATATTGGATGCTCCCTTATACTAGACGATTAATGCATAATCTCACTGGTTGTGAGTTGTTTGTATGCCCTACGGCATCGAATAGCGGAGCAGCCCTTAATACTGTTGTCCGATTTTGAAACATTCGTTTACATTCAAACAGTTCGAGGTTCATCAGGAACGTTGTGCCATGAAAGTAGGCACCGATGGTGTGCTACTCGGGGCATGGGCCAAAGTAGAGCATTGTCACCACATATTGGATATGGGTACAGGTACAGGCCTTGTGGCTCTCATGGCTGCCCAGCGTAGCCAGGCCCATATCGTGGCCATCGACCTCGATGCCGATGCTGTGGCACAGGCTGCTGAGAATGTAGCGGCTTCGCCCTGGAAAGAGCGAATACAAGTCCTAGAGGCTGATGCGAGAAAGACTGAAAATGGGTGCGAGATGCTTGCTTTCCCCCTTCGGGCCAGCGACCTAAAGGTTTACAACGTTCTGCATGACAGGAGCGGTGGGGATAAAAACTTTCATCTTTGCTTTTCCCCTTCGGGCCAGCGACCTAAAGGTTCATCTTTCAACTTTCCACTTTTCGACTCCATCCTCTGTAATCCTCCCTTCTTCGAGAACTCGCTCAAGAGTCCCGATGCAGCCCGTACGATGGCACGGCATACCGATACGCTCAGTTTCGACGAACTGGCCCGCAGCGCTGCCCGCCTCTTGGCTCCCGAGGGCGAATTGTCTGTCATCATCCCCTACGACCGCGCCCACGATATGACGGTCAGTGCTGCTTGCTGCGGACTCTTCGCTACGCGTCAGACCATCATTGTGCCCGTTGAAGGGGGCAAGCCCAAGCGCATCCTCATGGCCTTCAATCGTGAAGGAACATCGCATACTCCCGAGACGTTAATCATACAGGACAAGCAACGGCAATATACTGCGGAGTATGTTCGCCTTGTGGAGGAGTTTTATATCAAGTTGTAAGGTCTATAAATAAGATATGTTGTCATGAAGCAAATAAAGATAAAGCAGATTATATCCTTGGTGATTGCTGGATTACTCGTTGTCGCTTGTGCCTCTATCGGTTCGCCCGATGGGGGACCCTACGATGAGACTCCACCCCTATTCCTTGGTAGCACGCCCGAACCCTTTGCGCTGAATGTAAAGGATAAGCGTGTAACACTCGAGTTTGACGAGTTCATCAAGATTGAGAAGGCTGCCGAGAAAGTGGTTATATCTCCTCCACAGCTAACCCAACCGGAAATCAAGACGAGTGGCAAGAAGATTGTTGTGGCGTTGGAGGATTCGCTGAAGTCCAACACGACATATAGCATCGATTTCAGTGATGCTATTGTTGACTACAACGAGGGTAACCCTTTGGGTGGCTTTAGCTTCTTGTTCTCTACGGGCAGCCACATCGACACGATGGCAGTATCGGGAACAGTCCTCGACGCCTCCAACTTGGAGCCTGTGAAAGGAATCCTGGTCGGACTCCATGGAGACCTCTCCGACAGCGCTTTCATTACAAAGCCCTTCGACCGCGTGTCGCGCACCGATGCTGATGGACACTTCACGATTTGTGGCATCGCTCCAGGCCGCTATCGTGCTTATGCTTTGCAGGATGTCAATCAAAACTACAAGTTTGACCAAAAGAATGAGATGATAGCTTACCTCGATTCCTTGGTGGTGCCCTATACTGAGATTCGTATGCATCAGGATACCACATGGATTGACTCGCTCACCATCGATACCATCCGCACGGTGCCCCGTGTGCACTACTTGCCCGATGACCTGGTACTTCTTGCCTTCATCGAGACTCCTACGCAGCGTTATCTGGTCAAGTCTGAGCGTCCGGAGCTCAACCGTTTCTCCCTCTTCTTCTCGTATGGTTCCGACAGTCTGCCCGTACTCACTCCGCTCAATTTTCCTGCCGATTCGGCCTATGTGGTGCAGTCCAGCGTCGACCACGATAGTATTACCTATTGGGTGAAGGACTCACTTGTCTATTACAAGGACACCTTGTCGTTTGCGCTCACTTATGAATATACTGACACTGCGGGTCTTCTTGTACCTCGTACCGATACGCTTGACCTTGTGCCCAAAAAGACCCGTGCGAAGATTCTGCAAGAGGAACAGAAGCAGCGTGAGGCCGAAGCAAAAGAGCGTGAGAAGCGTATGAAGCGCGGTGATACTATCCCCGAGCCCAAGCCCAAGAAACCCCATCTCAGCATCAAGGTAAAGGGAGGAACCAGTATGGACCTTAATAGCAATGTACAGTTCGATTTTAATGAACCTATCGCACACTACAACGAAGCGGCCATTCATCTGTACAAGAAGGTCGATACGTCGTGGGTAGCCGTGCCTCACGTCTTCCGCCAGCGAAAGAACGAGATGATGGGCTTTGAACTGTTGGCCGAGTGGAGACCCTCGGTGGAGTACAAGCTGGCCATCGACTCTGCTGCTTTCGTGGGACTCTATGGCTTGGCTACTCAAAAGCAGGAGTCAGCACTGAAGTTTAAGACCCTTGACCAATACAGCACCCTTTACCTTACTGTTCGACATCCTCAGGCCAGCTATGTCGTCCAGCTGCTTGGGGGTGGCGAAAAGGTGGTGCGTCAACAGCGTTTGGTAAAGGACAAGGCCGACTTTTACTTCCTCGCCCCTGGTACCTATCACATCCGCCTGTTCAATGACCGCAATAGTAATGGAATGTGGGATACAGGTCTCTATGAAGAGAAGAATCCCGCCGAGGAGGTCTACTACTTCCCAGGCAAGATAGAGACCCGTGCCAACTGGGACTACACGCAGGAGTGGGACCCCACGGCTCTGCCCATATGGCAGCAGAAACCCAATGAGTTGAAGAAGCAGAAATCTGCAACCAAGGAACGCAAGTCGAAGAATGAAGAACGCGAAGCCAAGAAACGCGAACAACAGCAGCAACAACGATAACCCTACTTTCTGCCCATGAAGAAGAATCTCTATACGACTGCCGTATTGTCTAACGGACTGCGTATCATCCATACCTCGTCGCCCACCTCGGTGGTCTATTGCGGATATGCCATTGATGCGGGCACCCGAGACGAACTTCCTTCTGAGCATGGTCTGGCCCACTTCGTGGAGCATATGCTCTTCAAGGGCACCTCGCGTCGCCGTGCCTGGCATGTGCTGAACCGTATGGAGAATGTGGGTGGCGACCTCAATGCCTACACCAATAAGGAGGAGACGGTCATCTACTCGGCTTTCCTGAAGAAGGATTTTACTCGCGCTCTCGAACTGCTCACCGACATCGTCTTCCATAGCACCTACCCCCAGCACGAGGTAGACAAGGAACGTGGCGTCATCCTCGAAGAGATAGATTGCTACGAGGATAATCCTGCCGAACGCATCTTCGATGACTTCGAAGAGATCCTCTTCCGTGGGCACGCCCTCGGACATAACATCCTCGGTACGCCGAAGCATGTCAAGCGCTTTACCTCGGCTCATGCCAGCAGTTTCGTGGAGCGCTACTACCATCCTGCCAATGCCGTGCTGTTTGTTTATGGCAACATCCCCTTCAGCCGTATTGTCATGTGGGCCGAGCGCCTCACTGCGGATATACCTTCAGGTATGGCCAATAAAAGTCGTACGGCTCCGCTCCCTTATGTTCCCCGACGGGTGGAGGTTGCGCGCCATACCCATCAAGCCCATGTCATGCTGGGATGTACAGGATACCCTTCGGGCGACAAGCGCCGTACAGGCCTTTATCTGCTGAACAATATGCTCGGCGGACCTGGTATGAACAGCCGTCTGAACCTTGCGCTGCGCGAGAAGACGGGATTGGTGTATAATGTCGAGAGTAACCTGATGAACTATACCGACACGGGAGTCTTCAATGTCTATTTCGGCACAGACACCGCCGAGGCTGACCGCTGTATCGACCTCACACTGAAGGAACTCGACCGCCTACGCGAGCGCCCACTCACCACGCTCCAACTCGCCGCTGCCAAGAAGCAACTTATCGGACAAGTGGGCGTGGCCTCCGACAATTTTGAAAGCACCGCTCTCGGCATGGCCAAGACCTATCTGCACTATGGCGAGTACGAAGGTTCCGAAGCCCTCTACCGCCGCATCGAAGCCGTCACCGCCCAACAGTTGTGGGACATTGCAAACGAACTCTTCCCTCACGACAACTTGAGCGTGCTCACCTATAGGTAATGGCGCTCCATTGGGTGTCAAGAGGAGTGGATTCGGTGAGCAAACGATTTTAATTTTTTGCATGGCAAGGTGGCGTACTCCGATGAAATGCGCGATTTTATCTGTCCGTTAGGTGAGAAGAGTCCGTTTTTAGGGTGGCATCGGCATCAATCCCCTTCCCGCTATATTCGGGGTTGTGTTAGTTTGGCTCTATCGAAAAAACTTTTTCGCTTTGTTGAAAAAGTTTTTTCGCTTAAGTGAAAAAATTTTTTCAAGCCCTTGAAAATTTTTGAAAAAGAGACTGCAGGCAACCATCGAGGTTGTCTATGCCCAATGACGTTCACATGCCAATGCCACCCTAAAAACAGACTTTTTTCACTTATGGACGGGATAATCTGTGCCAGGGCAAAAATAAAAATCGTTTACTCGGCAGAACCTGGCGATGAATGCTGCATTAAGCACTACTCCTTCGGCAGTAGTGCGATCAGGCGCTCCACGTCGCTGCGTATCATCGCGTAGGTGGGGGCGTCTTCGTAGTCGGTATTCTTACGTAGTACGGATTCGATGGTCTGCAGGCTGCGATGGTAGGCCGTGAGTTCATTCCGGTACTGCTGGGCGTGGCAGGCGAGGTGGCGTATCTCGGCTTCTCGTTCACGGCGCAGGCGTACACATACGGGCGATAGCAGTTTCATCACCACATTCTCTTTCAGGTGATGGCCCTGGATGAAGAGGTAGGTGTTGTCGGGTGTCACGCCTAACTGCGCCAACTCGTCTGTCAAGAGTTTCAGGTCGGGCAACGCTTGCGGATAGCGTCGCGCGAGCCATACTCGTTTCTTTTCCACTCTGATGCGTAGTTGCTCCAACGCATCCTCAGGATGGGGGACACTTACGGGGTCGAGACGTGCGACACGGCAGAAGTCCTGCATGGAGAATACGGACAACTCGCGCTTACGGTAGAACCAGATGTTCCAGAGAAACAGGGGGTGGATAATTTGTGAGTAGAGACGGAAGAAGGCCTCGAAGTCGATCATCGCCCTATCGTTGAGTGTGCTCTGCACGCACACACCATGCAGACTCTCGGCGTAGCACTGGTAGTTTTCTATGGCGTATGCATAGGTCTGCAGCACGTAAGGGCTGCTGATGATGCGTCGCGAGGTGCTGGTCTTACCCTGCAGGAGATAGTCGTAGTCGCTGTCGACGCAGGCTATCATGTGTCCTCCAAGTCCCATACCGAGTTCGTTCATCATGGCCACCTTCTTGCCTTTGGCAAGCGATGTCTTTGATGGTAGCATCACCTGGAAGTAGTACTTGTCGCAGTTGTATTGGTTCAGCAAGTGGCTCCAGAACGACACGTCATCATAACTCTCTACATAGGCTACGATGCGCTTGCGTGCCGTCTTGGGACGTAGGCTGTTCGCTGCCTCGATGTAGAGCGAAGTGATGTTCTGTGTCAGTCGTTTGGCCACGTTCTGTAATGCTGAATTATAAATGTTGAAACGAAGTTCGACGCCCGCAGGGCCTAAAGTCAATGCTGAATTCTGAATATTCTTTCCCGGATGGCAATTTATGATTCAGAATTCAAAATTCAGGATTGGTCAATCAATTGTAATGTCCGTCACCTCGGTCACCGCATCCATCCATCCTCCCATGACTACAGCGGGTGAGTGGGTGGTAAGGATAATCTGCGCATTGGGGTTCAGTTCGCGTATGATGCTGATGATGCGTTGCTGCCATTCGATGTGCAGTGACACCTCCGGTTCGTCCATGAGGAGTACGCAAGGCTTCTTGTCCTGCACGAGCACGGTGAGTAGGATGACCAGTATCTGCTTCTCTCCGCTCGAGAGTCGGTAGGGGAGTAGTTCGCGTCCCTCTTGGTCGAATACGATCTCATTCTTCGAACGTATGATCTTCTTTCCCGTTTCGGCAAAGAGTTCATCGGCAAGGTCCTGAAAGCGACGTTTGGGATAGGACACCTCGGCGGCTTTGCGATGACTCTCCTCGTCGCCCAGTGAGAGCAGTTCGATGATGCGATTGCCGATGTTTACCTGATAGTCAAGGTAGCGGCGTTGCAGTTGATAGAGTTGCCAGTCGAGTTCGGTCTTCACATTCTTGTCGGCCATCTTTTCGGCCAGGTTGCTATGGAATAGCGGTCGGTCGAAACTACGTATCACATCGAAATGTATTGTCGTGGCCTCCTCGGGATAGAATGTCATCTTCACCCCATCGAGGTCTTTGGCCTTGACGTTAATGCCTCCAGCCAGATGGTCCAGTTGGTCGGCGGCACGGTTCAGGATGGTCGACTTACCTATACCATTGATACCGCTCAAGATGTTCACATCGCGGCGTAGGTCCCAGATGATATGCTTGCGACCCCATAGTGCCTCTATCTCAATGCGGCGTATGTACTCCGCCTGCACTTCGTTATGATTCTCTTTCAACGCTTCCATGGTGATTCTTCTTTATGAATGCTTTTGCGAAGATACGTATTTTCTTTTTCACTTGTATGTGAATAGGTGATTTTTATTTATTTTGTTCGTAAAATAAAAGCGGGCAGCATGCTGCCCGCTCGTAACCATAAGGTGATGATGGCTTACTCCTCTTCTACGGGAGTAGCATCTTGCACCTCGTTCTTCTTGCCCAGATACTCGGGAAGGCTCATGCCTGCGAGGTCGAAGAGGTCGCTCAAGGGAGGAACGGACTTCATGAGGCCTGACACGAAATTGGCGGTAGAACCCTTGCCATCGGCACCATTGCCTGAATCCCAGACTGTAACGTGGTCGATGTTGACGCCCTTGACAGCCTCCACTTGTGTCTTTACCAACTCGGGCAGTTTCTCGAGCAAGAGCAACATATATGCTTTGTTGGCATCGCCACCGGCTGCTTGCACCATCTTGTCGTAACCTGCTGCCTGCTTGGTGAGGATTTCATAGAGACCCTTCGCCTCGGCTTCCATCTTGGCGTAGATGGCATCGGCCTCACCCTTGGCTTTCACGCGAGCCTTTTCGGCCTCAGCCTCGGCTTCGATGATGCGGCGACGCTTCTCGATCTCCTCGGGCACGATGATGTTGGCCTGTTGGGTAGAGCGTTCACGCTCGGCACGTGCCAACTCGGCTTCGCGCTCTGCGGCATAAGCCTCTTGCAAGGCTTTGGCCTGCTGCACCTTCTCGGCTGCTGTAGCGAGGCGGTTGGCCTCGGCCTCCTTCTCACGGCGGTGAGCGTTCGAATTTGCGATATCGATTTGTGCATTGTTCTCACCTTTCACGGCAATGGCGTTAGCCTCCGAGGTCTTGATGCGGGTGTCGCGCACTGCCTCGGCCTTACCGATTTCTCCGTATTTGTCCTGCTCGGCAACGCTTACCTTGGCCTCGTTGATAGCCTTGGCCGCAGCCTCCTTACCGAGTGCTTCGATGTATCCGCTCTCGTCCTTGATGTCGGTAACGTTCACGTTGATAAGGCGCAGGCCGATCTTCTTCAACTCCACCTCCACGTTCTTGGAGATGTTCTCAAGAAACTTGTCGCGGTCGCTGTTGATCTCTTCGATAGACATGGTAGCGATGACCAGACGCAACTGGCCGAAGAGGATATCGCGGGCAAGTTCTTGAATCTCATTTGATGTAAGTCCAAGCAAACGCTCAGCCGCGTTGTTCATCGAGTCGGGCTCGGTAGAGATACCCACGGTGAATCGGCAAGGAACGTCGACACGGATGTTCTGACGCGAGAGCGCATTGGTGAGGTTGGCGTCAATGGAGATGGGGGTAAGATTCAAGTAGGCATAGTCCTGAATGATAGGCCATACAAACTTACCGCCGCCATGAATACACTTGGCTGAACCACCGCCTGTCTTACCATAAACCACAAGAATTTTGTCCGACGGACAACGTCTGTAACGACGAATGACAAATGAGAAGGTTGCAAATATCACAACCACAAGAATCACGACCAACAAGCCGATACTTCCAACTCCTGCACTCATAATTGTTTTGTTTTATAGGTTATTATTATTGTGAATATTTTCTTTACACGCGCTCCACTTCGAGAAGTTCAGGGCCGACGACCTTTGTTACGCGTACCTTGGCCCCAGTGGGAATCTCCTCCCCCTCAGTTATGGCATCAATCTCATGTATGGAGCCACGCACGCTCACCAATACCTTGCCCGTACCTTTCTTGCCTGCGGGGATGCGCAGGTATGTGTCGGCGATGAGCTCCAGCGCTTCATCCATGTGAAACGTCTTGTCGGTAGAGAGTTTCATCACTTGTCGGAGAATAAACACAAAAACAAGCACGAATACCAGACCCACGCCTACGGCAGCCAGTTCGAGCCACACCATATTGGGGGTAACACCTTGCAGCAGCACGCCTCCCCATCCATAGCCGAGTAGGAAATTGACAAGATTGCGGAACGAGAAGTAGCCTGATACACCGTCCATTTCGACATCCTCAAAGCCTGCGCCATCCTCTGTGTCGGCATCGAGACCGAGAAAGGCCATAATCGTTTGCACCAAGAAGAATGCACTTGCAATGATTGCTAACCCCCAGAATACCTGCATCGGAAGGTCTAAAGCCAAAAACTTGTCTATCATATCTGTTGTATTTTTATAGTGAAGCCTCCTGCTGCTTCTCCGTACAAAGTTAATTTATATTTGGCTGTGCTGCAAATGCTCGATGGGTTTTCTGTATATGTTTTATAACATGGAGGCATACCTCTTGGAATAAGCAATAAAAAAGACCGGCCTACTGGCCAGTCTTTTCACTCTTTTGAGTTGTCCTACCTGGATTCGAACCAAGACAAACAGAACCAAAACCTGTTGTGCTACCATTACACCATAGGACAATCCTCTTGTGCCTCCTTTCGGAAAAGCGGTGCAAAATTAGTTTTTTTTATTTATTCGTGCAAACTTTTCGCGGAATTTCTTCAGAAAAGACTGAAAACGTCCTGCCGGAACCTTACTCTGCGATGAGCAGGAAGTAGTTCTTCTTACCGCGCTGTACAAGCAGATACTTGTCGTTGAGCAGGTCAGCCGTGGTAATCTCTTGGTCGAAAGCCGCAAGTTTCTCCTTG
This sequence comes from Bacteroidaceae bacterium, assembly GCA_045655845.1. Classification (GTDB taxonomy): domain Bacteria; phylum Bacteroidota; class Bacteroidia; order Bacteroidales; family Bacteroidaceae; genus UBA1189. Next base: position 2,357 of record JAZOPX010000073.1, on the reverse strand, counting down.
TTGAGCGATACGCCTCCGCCTTGAGCCATCTTGCGCATCTCGCCTTTAGAGGGGAATACGGCAGAGTCTTCAACGAAGAGGTCTACAGCCTTCACGCCGGCCTCAATCTTTGCGCGTGATACCTTGAACTGGGGCACACCGTCGAACACGGCAAGCAGGGTGTCCTCGTCGAGTTTTACCAATGCATCGTGAGTGTTGTTGCCGAACAGGATGCCTGAAGCCTCTACGGCAGCCTCATAGTCGGCTTCAGAGTGCACCATGATGGTCACCTCCTTGGCGAGGCGCTTCTGCAAGGTGCGCATGTGGGGAGCCTCGGCATGCTCGGCAATGAGTGCCTCGATCTCCTCGCGACCGATGGCGGTGAATATCTTGATGTATTTGGCTGCGTCATCATCGCTCACGTTGAGCCAGAACTGGTAGAACTTGTAGGGTGAGGTGTAGCGGGGGTCGAGCCATACGTTGCCTGACTCGGTCTTACCGAACTTGCCACCGTCGGCCTTGGTGATGAGGGGGCAGGTGAGGGCATATACCTCGTTGCCGCTGGTGCGGCGGATGAGCTCGGCACCGGTAGTGATGTTGCCCCACTGGTCGCTACCACCCATCTGGAGCTTGCAGTTCTTGTGCTCATTGAGGTAGAGGAAGTCGTAGCCCTGGAGCAACTGGTAGGTGAACTCGGTGAACGAGAGGCCGTCGCGAGCCTCACCATTGAGACGCTTCTGCACAGAGTCCTTGGCCATCATGTAGTTTACGGTGATGTGCTTACCTACTTCGCGTGCGAAATCGAGGAAGGTGAAGTCCTTCATCCAGTCGTAGTTGTTGACGAGCTCGGCACAGTTGGGAGCGTCGCTCTCGAAGTCGAGGAACTTGGCCAACTGCTTCTTGATGCACTCCTGGTTGTGGCGGAGGGTTTCCTCGTTGAGGAGATTGCGCTCCTGAGACTTACCCGAGGGGTCGCCAATCATACCTGTGGCACCACCCACGAGAGCTAGGGGCTTGTGGCCGCAGCGCTGGAGGTGACGGAGCATCATCACTCCGCAGAGGTGACCGATGTGCAATGAGTCAGCCGTGGGGTCGATACCCAAATAGGCCGTTACCATTTCTTTACTTAACAACTCTTCTGTTCCGGGCATCATGGTGTGTACCATGCCGCGCCATTGAAGTTCTTCTACAAAGTTCATATTGTTATTTTGTTATATATTTCTATTGTGGGCGCAAAGATACAAAAAATTATCACTGTAGCGATAAAAATTTTTCGCTTCACTGAAAAACTTTTTTCAAGCCCATGAAAAAGAATTTTGGAGGGGAATAAATTTGCGATTTCTCTCACCTTGCATTACCTTTGCCTTTCCAAGAAAAGGACTTATGGAAGACTTCGTTCACTTACACGTACATACACAATATTCGATTCTCGACGGACAGGCAAGTATCCCCAAACTGGTGGATAAGGCCATCGCTGATGGCATGCGCGGTATTGCCGTGACAGACCATGGTAACATGATGGGCATCAAGGAGTTTATCAACTATGCCAACAAGAAGAATGGAGACGTCAACGGTAAAATCAAGGATCTGAAAAAGCGCGTCAAGGCGCTTGAGAGCGGCAAGGAGGAGTGTGATGATCCTGCTACTGCTGTGGCCGAGTGCAAAGCCAAGGTGAAGGAGTTGGAGGCCAAGCGCTTCAAACCCATCATCGGTTGTGAGATGTATGTGGCCCCCCGCCGTCTGCACCAGAAGGAGGGTAAGCCCGATAGTGCCAACTACCACCTTGTGGTGCTGGCCAAGAATGAGAGGGGTTACCACAACCTCATCAAGTTGGTGTCGAAGGCATGGACTGAGGGCTTCTACAACCGCCCCCGTACCGACCGTGTGGAGCTGGAGAAATACAAGGAGGGCCTCATCGTATGTTCGGCTTGTCTCGGTGGTGAGGTGCCCCGAATGATTACGCGCGAGATGTATGCCGAGGCAGAGGAGGCGATAGAATGGTATAAGAGCACCTTTGGTGAGGATTACTATCTCGAATTGCAATTGCACAAGGCTACCGTAGCACGTGCCAATCACGAGGCCTACGAGATGCAGCTGAAGGTGAACGAGAAGCTCATCGAATACAGCAAGAAGTTTGGCGTGGGACTGGTGTGTACCAATGATGTGCACTTCGTGAACGAGGAACATGCCGAGGCGCACGCCCGCCTCATCTGTCTCTCTACGGGCAAGGATCTCGATGACCCGCAACGTATGCTCTACTCCAAGCAGGAGTGGATGAAGACGACGGCCGAGATGAACGCCATCTTCGGACATATCCCCGAGGCTATGGCCAACACGGTGAAGATATGCGACCAGGTGGAGTTCTACTCCATCGACAA
>JAZOPX010000072.1:0-4271 GCA_045655845.1 Bacteroidaceae bacterium | reverse complement strand
GGCACCTCAAACGGCACCTGCTCATAATGGGGCGTATCGGAAGTTTTTGAAGCCTTGGACTTCTTTATCTTTCCTTCCTTTACCAATCGTTCTTTTTCAGCACGGATGCGTTCGAGCAGCACTGATGCAGGCTCATCGTTTGGGTCTTGCGGTACGAGTTTGCCACGAATAGCAAGGTCGAGTATCTTTTGACGTAGTTTCTTGGTATCCATCTTAATCCTCCTCAATGTTTGCAAGCAACTTCTCCAGTTCTGCTACGGCAGCACTTATCGTTTGGCTCTTGTCCTTGATGTCGGCCATCAGTTCGGCCAAAGTGCGGTCATCGGCCTCGCCACCCTGCTTTATCCAAGTAATATCGAGGCTTGTCTTGTCGCGCGACACGATTTCGTCTATCGCGTACTTACGCCAACGACCTTGCGGATTGTTCTCTGCATGATAGGTCTCGGTGCGTTGGTTGATGTTGTCGGCATTATAGCAAGCCACGAAGTCATCGAGGTGGTGACGCTCCAGTTTGTTGGTGGCAAGCGTGTGCTTGACATCGGTGCGGTAATCATAGAACCAAATATCCTTGGTGGGCTCACCTTTGGTAAAGAACAGCACATTGGCCTTTACTCCTTGAGCATAGAAGATGCCTGTGGGAAGACGGAGGATAGTGTGCAGATTGAAGTCTTGCAACAAACGCTTACGGATGGTCTCGCCTGCTCCTGCTTCAAAAAGAACATTATCGGGGAGTACCACAGCTGCACGGCCGCCAGTCTTGAGCATGAGCATCATGTGCTGAAGGAAGTTTAGCTGATTATTCTTTGTCTCTACGTAAAAGTCGGGACGATTGATCTCGACCGACCCTGCAGGACGTGTACCAAAAGGAGGATTGGCAAGGATAACATCGACAAGTGTAGAAGGCTCCTTCTCCAAAGAGTCTTCGCAAGCAATCGGGCTGCGGTCTGTGCCTACACCATGCAGATAGAGGTTCATGGAGGCCAAAGTGACTACAAGCGGCGTGTTGTCTACACCATGTAGCGCTTTGTTGCGTAGGAAGTCTCGCTTCTCCTTGTTTTCCGACTGATCTTTCATATAGTCGTAAGCGGTGAGCAGAAAGCCGCCCGTACCACAAGCAGGGTCACACACCGTTTCGCCTATCTGCGGATTTACACAATCAACCATAGCCTGAATGAGGGGACGGGGTGTAAAGTATTGCCCTGCGCCGCTCTTCTTGTCTTGTCCGTTCTTCTCCAAGATGCCCTCATAGATGGCTCCCTTCACATCCCCATCCATGATGAGCCATTGCTCTTCGTCAATCATGGTGATAACCTTTTTGAGGTATACGGGCTTGTCTATCTTGTTTTGAGCCTTGGTGTAGATAGTACCGATGAGATTGTCTTGTTCACAGAGCATCTTAAGCGTAGCCTCATACTGTTCTACCAGTTCCATGCCATCGAGACTACAAAGGTCGCCCCATTGGTAACCGACAGGAATGGCAGACTCTTCACCGAAGAGTTCGGTATTCTCGGCATCCATCTTCAAGAAGAGAAGGTAGGTGAGCTGGGTGATATAGTCGGTGAACCCCACTCCTTGTCCTGCAAGGGTGGTTGCAAGAGTCCATACTTTCTTGGTGAGCGCCTGCTCGGTTGATATGTTTGTTGCCATATATATTCGTTATGCTGTTTTTCTATATACTACAAAGTTAAATACGGATTGTAAAGCCTCATTGGCCTTGGCCATATTGCCAAATGCCTTAATCAATTGCACGCCTCGGTCTTGATTGTCTTCGCGAACATCTTTGACTGTGCATGCTCCATTATAGGCAATATAGTTGGCTATAATGGCCATGATATCGCGCTGCTTCTCTGTAAGGTTATAGTTGCGTTGATAATGACCTACCCAAAGATTGAAGTAGCTACCAGCCGAACTGACAGCACTCTCCAACTTCGTCACCTGACGATATGCAAAACGTACCAACTGGATGATATTTGTCAGGGCATCAGCCTCCTCCTTCTTTGTAGAACGTCTCACGCTATCGGGTAAGATGATGGCGTAGGAGTTCCATAGTTGTTTGGGAGAGAAGCGGTTGTTGGCCATCTTGAGTTTGTTCTCCAAGTCCTTGAGCATAGAGTATGTGATGGCCTCGCCACTATTATTATATATGATGCGTAGCGCCTCTATCTCATCGCAGTGTGTATGACAAAACTCCTCGAAAGCCTCGGTGGTGCTCTTGGCCTCCTCTACAGAGAAACCTTGTGAGATGAGTGTGTCTTCACCTGGCATCAAAGTCTCTACAAAGCCCTTAGACAAGATAAGGATATATCTGCGTGCATCTGCATGATTGGCTAATGAGGCCACCAAGCCCTTACGTTCGTTGTTAGGGTATGTAGTGTTGATAAATTCGGGAAGAGTTTGGTTCTCGAGTGCGACATAAATGCGTGTTGCAATCTCTTTCATGTCGTCATGAGCCAAAGCGACAAATTCATTGCGTTGCTCCTCACTGGCTTTGTTATGGATGCGTGAGAGTGTTGCTGCAAGTCGCTTCAAATAGTTGTCGGGAAGGAATCCGTGAGATATACGTTCAAGCAATGTCTCTAACGTTATTGGTTGCTCATCGGGCCCATCCACTTGTGTGGGGATAGTATGCTCATGCTCCGTTACACCAACGGCATCAACGAGGAAGAAGCAGTCTTTGCTAAAAGCATTGGGAGTGACACTACGCAACTGCTCATCGCCAATGGTGCGTACACCACGACCCTTCATCTGAGTATAGAGAGGTGCAGACTCCACGTCGCGCATAAACATCACCACTTCGAGTGGTTTCACATCGGTACCTGTAGCCACCAAGGTGCACGTCACGGCAATGCGGAAGTCCTTGTCGTTGCGGAACTGACGGATGAGTTCGTTACTATCACCAGCCGAGTAGGTTATCTTTTGTACATAACGGTCATCGTCGCGCTCGAACACCTCTTTCGCAATCTTTACGATGTTGGTGGCATGAGCCTCGTTGAGAGCAAAGATGAGAGTCTTGGGTAAATAATCAAAATTGGGCTCGCGCTGAGGGTCGTTGAACATGTCCCGATAGACAGCATCCTTATAGGTCTGCAGAATCAACTTTATCTGTGCCGGGTTGATAATGCTACGATTCAGTTCTGTCTTTGAGTAGGTCTTGGTCTCTTTATTCAATATCTGCTCCACTTGACCCGTATAGCAAGTTACCCTCTTGAGTTTGTCGCCTTCACGAATGGCTCCACCTTCCTCTGTGGTTTGTGTTTTGATGCGGTATACTCGGTGGTCTACATTTACACCATCTACTATACTCTGTTCCAGCGTGTAGTTTACCACACGATTGTTGTTGAAGAAAGCAATCGTCTCAGGAATAGGCGTTGCAGTGAGTCCCACCAAACGTGCTGTGTCGAAATATTCAAGCACCTTGCGCCAATTGCCGTAAATGGAGCGATGACATTCGTCGATAATGATGAGGTCAAAGAAGTCGTGAGGAAGATTAGGATTCTCGGGCAATGCCACTTCACTTGTCGCTGTGTTGTCATCATCATCGTCTGTATCTGTTATTTCTTCTCCTTTGAGTAGAGAGAAGAGGCGTTGGATGGTAGAGATAACCACATTGCTATCGCTCGGTATCTGAGCCGACTTCAGGCGATTTACCGCAAAGATGGTATTGAAGGCATCACCGTTCTCCGTCAAGCGGAACGTGCCGAACTCACCTTCGGCCTGTTTACCAAGATTGTTGCGGTCTACAAGAAACAGTACACGTCGCATCGGAGTGTAAGACAATATACGGTATGCAGCCAAGCAGGCGGTATAGGTCTTACCCGCACCTGTGGCCAATACCATCAATGCTCTGTCCTGACCATTGCGGAAACTCTTTTCCAATCCTGTGATGGCCTCATACTGACATGCACGTAGTCCCTTGGCATTTAATGTGGGTAATCCGGCAAAAGGGTCCTCTATGCCAAGCATCTTAACCAATTTCTTCGGTTTGTGCATGAGGGAGATAGGCTCATAAGTAGAATCCTCTCTTCTAAAATCGCGATAATAGAATTCCTTTCCATTGGAAGTATAGATGAAAGGCAGAGGTTTCTGATATGCTGTATAGAATGAAGGGACACTTCGGGCATATTCTTCGACTTGCTCGCAGACAATAGAATCTCTGACATCCACCTCCTCGCGTTTTGCCTCCAATACACCGACAGCCTTTCCGTTGATAAAGAGAAAATAGTCCGCCTCTTTATTTCCCTTAAGCAGACCTTCTCTCACGGCTACAGCAG
>JAZOPX010000071.1:0-2635 GCA_045655845.1 Bacteroidaceae bacterium | reverse complement strand
TCTGTAGAGAACACCAACCACAGCCTCGTGGTACCCGCCGATGAGAAGAACCTCGACGGCCTCAACTTCCTCGCCGGAAAGCACGTCGATGAGGTGAACAAGATGGCCGAGCTCGGCACACTCCTCGCACACGTGGACGGTGGCGTGCCCAACCTCCGCATCGTAATGCCTAAGCTCGATGAGTACTACATCGGTCAGTTGCTCTACTTCTTCGAGAAGGGTTGCGGCGTGAGCGGCTATGTACTCGGTGTGAACCCCTTCGACCAGCCCGGTGTAGAAGACTACAAGCGCAACATGTTTGCCCTCCTCGGCAAGCCCGGCTACGAGGCCGAGACAGAGGCCATCAAGGCTCGTTTGGGCTAATGGAGAAAAAGACCCACCCCATCCCTCCCTGTGAGGGAGGGGGACCTAAATCTCAAGTCCTCCCTCATAGGGAGGATTTAGGTGGGTCCCCTTTGCGTGCCGTTCTCTTCGACATGGACGGCGTGCTCTACGACTCCATGCCCTACCATGCCAAGGCCTGGCATCGCGCCATGGCACAGTTTGGCTACGATCTCCCCGAAGAGGAGGTCTATATGCACGAGGGGCGCACAGGAGCCTCTACCATCAACCTCGTGAGCATGCGCCAGCATGGTGTCGAGGAGAGCGAGGAGCGCATACAGGAGATCTATAAGGTAAAGTCGGACCTCTTCAACGAGTATCCCCCTGCCGAGCCCATGCCCGGCGCATTGTCCCTACTCCGTCAACTCAAGGAGCAGGGTCTCATGATACTCATCGTCACGGGGTCGGGCCAACTGTCATTGCTCGACAAACTCAACCATCACTACCCCGACATCTTCCGTCGCGAACTGATGGTCACCGCCTTCGACGTGAAGCACGGCAAACCCCACCCCGAGCCCTATCTCATGGGGATGCAGAAGGGTGGCCTCCGCCCCGAAGAGTGCATCGTGGTAGAGAATGCCCCGCTCGGCGTACGTGCCGCCAAGGCAGCCGGCATCTTCACCGTTGCCGTCAACACCGGTCCGCTCCCCGACAGCGTGCTCACCGCTGAGGGAGCCGATGCCCTGTTCCCCTCCATGCAGGCACTCAGCGATGCCTGGGGAGAGTTCTCGGCCACCCTCGGCAGATAATCGAGGAGCAGAGCAAGCCGACAACGAGCCATGCCACCGAGCACCTCGGGCACACATCACCCCGCTAAATCGGGCCTACCGTTTTCTAAAATCGGGCCTACCGTTTTTCAAAATTGGGTCTACCGTTTTTTCAAATTGGGTAGGCCCATTTTTCAACTTTCAACTCTTTAAGAGACAAGCCGCAGCCACTCCCTCGGGGGTGGCTGCGGCTATTATGCGTACGAGGGGAAGAATAGGCGAAACTCTCCTCGATGATTTCGGTCAATACGTCCTTGATGTCGAGACCTGCGGCTTCACGCTATTCGGTAAGCACGATAGGGGTTCCGTTCTTAGCAAGAGAATAGAGCAGTTCCAAGTCTACGGTCTTGGGCACACCACCCTCCGTATAGTTAAAGTGGTAAGTCACGCCATCACCATCCGTATAGTACAGGTCGATAGGGTCATCTTCCCAATTAAACTGGTACTCATCACGCAGATTCAGTTCGAACAGACCATCCGAAGTGATAGAGACCACACCGATACGGGCACCCGTGCGCTGACGCACGAAGGCCACGAAAGCATTGTGAGGGATGTCATACTCTTTGCCATCCTTTTCGTATTTGATAACACCCCTAATGTGCTCAGTATTCACATTGAAGGTCTTGTCCCAATATACAACTTTCTCCTTGTTTGAGGTGATGACGATGTCGCCTTTTGAGGTGATGGAGGTCTTCTTGAAAGGGAGGCGCTTGCGCTCTCGTTCCTGGTTGATGCTAACATTCTGTACGATACCCCCATAGTCATCGTATCGCGATGTAGCCTCATCCTTATTGTGAGCGGGAGCAAAACCGAATGCTCTCTCATCTTCACGTTTCTTGCTGACGGTGTAGATGAAGCGCCCTGGAACTCTGGGGTCCTTTCTTAACTTGTTTCCCGTCTTCCAATTATCAGGCAGACGAGACTCGTCGATCTCAAGCATAGGAGCATCGATATAGACCTCAAACTCCTCACCGAACACCTCTCCGAAGGGATGCACCGAACGTCCGTCTGAACCTTTGAAGCTGGTGATATCCAAAAGTATATCCACCAGCTGACCGGGCTTGTAGCTGAGCGATACCTCATCCACGTTCTCCTCTATCGGCCCGTGCTTCTCGTTACTGAGAAGTTCTCCGTCAGCAGGGATGGTGATTGAGTCACTGCCGTCTGAAATTTGTATCTGGGCTGCAAAGCGGTAGGGTCTGTAATGCGATACGTCGAAAATTACCGAGCGGTATTCGTTGCCCCCGTAGTTACCGGTATTGGGAGTTGTGCCATCGCGCTTGTACTTAAAGGCATACGGGTTCGCTATCTTGTTCGACGACACGCGTACCACATCTCTATTGTCAGTACTATTGGTGAGCAGATAGATATTGTACGAGCCATCCTCTTGCAGACCATATCTTCCTACTTCATCTTGTGCTTCTTTATTCAATGTTCTGAATGCCATCACTCGTCCATTGGAACTCCATGTATTTTCATCGAACTTG
>JAZOPX010000070.1:0-12830 GCA_045655845.1 Bacteroidaceae bacterium | reverse complement strand
ACTCAATCTTGTCGCCAGCCACGATTGCCTTCATCGTTCGAAGCTTTAGCTTCTTCGCATGGTAGTTCAGCTCCTCTTGTCGCAACTCGTACTCCGCTGCTATTTCCATGAGTAGGGTTGCAATGTTCAAGGTACTGAAACTTGTCTCCTCCAATCTCGAAATGGAAATGGATAGTTGCAGGCAAGGCACAAATTCATACAGGGCAAAAGGCTGCTGCTGATAAGTATAGCGGTAGATAACCATCTTTACTTCTCGGTAACTGATGGTGCATGTTTCCAGATTGGTATACTTTTCATATAAGTCACGACGATTGCTCGCAAGGTTAAGCATATCTCCGTGTGTTATTTCATGCGGTTGCTGGCCTACAATATTCGTCTTGCCTATCGTCATCGTTAAAGAACTGACATCGGCCCCTGCAGCTTGCATGGCCTCACGAAGTCCCTGCTCTGAAAATGAGAAATGCATATTAGAATCCCATCGAGCTATGGGATTCTGAACAGTCCGATGCTCATTCCAAAGGCTAAGCAACTCTTCTCTTTGCACATAGCTGAAGAAGAGCTTGCTTCGGATGTCCTCCAGCTGCGTATGCTTCTCGGCAAAGCGCTTGGCTTTCGCCGCCCATGCCTTGCGCCGCTTGGCGGCCTTGGCTTTCCAGTATTCGTTGAAACTCATTGTTTGTTTTTTATTCCCCTCTCGTTACCGTTACCACCGTCTCGCCTGTCCGCAGGCCCTTAATGATTTTCACCTGCAGCTGCTCCATTTCTTCGGTCATCAGCTCGTAGGGGTGTCCGTCCTGCTCAGTCTCGGGGAAGTACTTACCCTCGGCATCGTTCTTCACATAGATTTCGCAATTGGGCTCCTCGGCCTTGTAGTAGATGCGCAGCGAGGGGTATGTACTCTTCATCAGCGCTGTCACCTCGTAGCAAGGTGTCCAGGCCGTCTCGAAGGTCACGCGTAGCGTGTCATCAGCACGCTCGAGGTCCATCCATTCGCCACGGCACAGCACCTCTTTGGAGTTCCCGCCCAAGGCCTTGACCAAGCAGCCCAGCCATGTCGGGCCAAAGCTGTTCTCTACTAAAGGCTGCTCCATTGCCTGAAGCGATGTCATGGTTTCATACAGTGCATCAAGTTCCTTCTTTTCACCCTCGATGACATAATAGGCAGTACAAATGTTAGGCATAGTATTTTGAGTTTTTGAGTTTATGTTTTTTAGTTTTCTATTTCACACCGCTAATAATATAGTAACTTTTGGTAAAAAATTCAAAAATCGGGGCAAGAAAATTACAGATACCCCCTCAGCATCGCGCTACGCGTTCTTACTTCGCACGTTCTCTCAGTTTTTGGGTATACAGTTGTCTTACTTTGTCGACATAGTCATTTGCCGGTTTGTTGATGGTTGGCATCTGTTTTATGAACAAAGCAAAGATTTCCAACGGCGTAGTTGAGGGGAGCTTGATTGTTTCAGAGCAGCAACACGTTGTAGGTATCAGGCATATACTGTTGGTAGAGCTTATTTGTGCAAAGCATTGGTAGTTTTGATAGGATATTATTATAGAATGAGTGTCACCCGTTAGATTTACATCGCATAGCTCCAGGTTCGCTTCCTTCAAATATTTCTCAATCTCCTTTGCTGGATTGTCGTGGCTAAGTTTCTGAAATCTAAGACAACTCTCGTTTGCCATACGGAGCAAAGCAAGGTCGAAATATTTATTGATGGCCGATTTCCAAGGTCGCAAAGCAAGGTTTATGATTTTTTCAGTGTTATAGCCATTGCTGATGTATTCATCTATCTTCTGCGACAACGTCGTATCGTCCCAAAGCGTAAAATGGATGACATCATCCATTACTGTTGATGCCATTAAGCGTAGTCTCAGCTTTTTGCTATAGTAGGCAAGCTCCTCCTGGCGCATCTCCATTTCGGCAGCCATTTCCATCAATAACGTTCCTATATTAAGCATACTAAAATCGGATTCATTCAGAATCATTGATTTCCCGACCAACTGCTCGCAAGGATTCAGTGTATAGTAACAGAAAGGAACTCCTTGGATACTGTATCGCTTGATAACCATGGTAGCCTGCCCATAGGTAAGCTTTACGGTTTCCACATCGGTACATTGTTTGGCGAATTCATCTATCCAACTGTCGTAACAGTAATTGCAATGAGGGTAATTGCAACTCTTAATGAGATCTATCTTTTCTCCCTCTTTGCGACGTTGGCGCTTCACTTTCATCTCGAAGAGGGTGAGATCGGCCCCTTCGGCAGCCATAGCATCGCGTAGGGCATTCTCCGAGAAGGAAAACTCCCTCTCTCTACACTGAACTATAGGGTTATGCTTCACGAGATGCATCAGGCAATCTCGGTGATTATATTGGATTTTTTGGTATACTTCATTGCGTATCTCATCCAGCGGTGTCCGATCTTTGGCATACCGTTTGGTTCTTGTGTCCCATTTCGTACGCTGCTTGTTCCTTTTCTGTTTACAATATTCGATGATATTCATAGTAGGATAATATTAATTGTCATTGTTATTTTCAGAAAGCACCTCTTCCCATCCCTTCTTGATGTTATCGGCAATCTCGGTGGCGAGGATTTCGCGTATCTGCTCTTCATCGCTACTGAATGCCATGTCACGCTTAATTATCTCCTTGCGTCCACTGCTATAGTCGGTATGGTAGAATATGTATGCAGGATATCGGCCCGATGCTTCCTTGTTGGTCTTCCATATGAGAAATTTGTGTAGCATCACCTTACTACCCGATACTTTTCTGAACACACGGCGATCAAGCAGGCTGCTGGGTTGCAAGTTGTTGCTTTTGCCCTCCTGCTCCTCGAAAGGACAGATGTCGGTAAGCTGTGACAGACGCACCCCAGTGGGAGTAGGCAGCTTGTCGGTGCGCTCGCGGTCAAAGGTGATGCCCATTGCCGATACACCTGAGGTGATGCCCTGCATCAGCCACCCCTTCTCTTGATCGTAAACAAGCAGGGGATTGGTCTTTACCTTGTCGTCATTACCGCGTGCTACAAGTTCGAGCACCGATATCTCATACACCACCTCGGGTACTACCATCTGGTAGGCTATGCCGCGCGAGTCAGAGAGGATGTATTGCGACTCCACATGCTTGGCCGAGAGGCGCTCAGCCAGGTCGGCACGCTGCTCATCGCTCATGCCGTTGGATCCGTGAGCAAACATCTGGTATGCACCATCTTCGTGACGCACAGCCATGAGTACATCGCGTATGCCTCGCTCGGTGGTAGAGTAGCCTACAATCACAGCATCTATACTGTGGCGAGGCTTCACCTTGCTTACGATATTGGTCTCATTATGTACTACGAGACCCTCGGCCCCCTCGTCCTCTACCCACTCTTGGTATATCTCTTGCAGCTCGTCTATCGATGTGGCGGTGCGCATCTCTACGGGACGACATAGCGAGTTGTCCCCATCGTTCATCGTCATGGCAAACAGCTCTTTCAGTTTGGCATATACCTCCTTGTAGTGGGCCGTAACAAAGGGTTGGCCATCAAGTTCGATGACATCGAAGGGAGCCAGTGCCAGCATATCGCGGCGTGCACTATCGGCGAGAGCGGTTTGCACATCGCCACAACGCGGACGGGCACCTTCACGTGGAAGATACAACTCAGCGGCTATGACGGCACTCTTGATACCAGCCTTGGTCATGAGGTCAGCGAAGACGTCGAGGCACTTCAGGTCTCCTGCGCGCTCCTTGCCTCTGGAGTTGAGCATCACGGCCGCACCGTTGCTATAGAACACACATTGCAGGTGACCGTCTATCTTGCGTGTTACGCAGAAGTCTTCACCGCTGATGCGCGATTTCATTTTTGCACCCTCGACAAGCATAAACTTGCCGGCTATGTTTGCTTTGTAATCTATTGCCTTTTGGCGCATTTCCTGTGTAATTTCCATTGTTGCCATAGTTGTGTTGTTTTTATTTTGTGGGGATTTCTTTAAGTTCAAGGTTGGTAAGTCTCAATATGAGTGCATAGCTTTCGCCATTGACACGCCCTTCGAGAAAGGCGCGGTAGGGAGTGCCTCCATTGCTCATCACCAGGGGTTCGTTGCCTTTGGCACCGCCACCCACCAACATCAAGGCGTCAGCTTCGGCGAGCTTCTTGGCCATGTCGTAGAGGAAGTCGAAGGTGAGGCCATTGATATGTTGCACTTGATAGCTTCTTTTGAACATGAACATGCGCATGGCTTTATCCTTGGGTATGAGTTTGCCTGTCCAGCGCAGGGGCACACCTTCGAGAGCGATGTTGGCTGTTGTGGTGCTATTGGGGCGCACCTCCTTCTCTGTGCCATCGGGCAGGTATACATGCTCGTTGAGCGATACACCGTAGGCTACCTTCTGTTGCGGGGTGATATATACTTTCTTCAGTCCTTCGAGCTTGAGTCCTATACGCTCCATATCCACTTCGGGATCACCGGTCACCAGTGCCTCTGCCAGTGCATCTCCATAGGCCTCCAGCAAAGCGGCTTCGGTAGTGGGCATGGTAGCCTTTAGTCGGCGTTCGTTTCTGCCTGTGCTGCCCGTTGTTGTTTTGTACACAATCGTCTCTTTATGCCCTTTATTACCGAATGCCACTTCGGCATCACGTCTGGCATCGTTGGCAATGTTAATCTTTCTCATAGTGTGATATTATTTTTAGAACATACTGAAATCAAGGTCATCAATCTCTTCATTTTCCTCTTCGTCCATTTCATCGATGATGGTTTGGTCGGCCAGTGTTACGAATGCGAACTCCTGCTTCTCGCCAGCAAAGAGGAACAGTCCGCCAGGCGTGTTGATCAGATAGCCGTCGTTTAGGTTGGTGCCACCACGATAGCAGAACTTGAACTTGTAGATATTGTCGCCCACGGCAGTGGCGAGGTCGGCATTCACAAGCTGATATACGGATTCCCATTCGTTGTCGAGAAACTCTTCGGCGGTGACCGTCTGTGTGAGTGCGATGGGTTCATCAAACGAAGAAGGGTAGATGGGTAGTGCTTCGCCCTCCTCATTGCATGGGGTGAGCGTACTCTTTTCTACCCAGCAACCATTGGCATCCACTACGCCCTGTTTGTAACCTCCCGATGGAATGAGCAGTGCATCGTCAGGCAACAGATAGGCCGTGTTGCATATTGTACCTTCCTTGTTGGTAGCAATAAGATTGCTCCATCCATAGATCTTTTTTCGCTCCAATTTAATTGGTGCAGATGCATACATAGCACCTGTGAGTGTAAATGTTAGTTCCTTAGCCATGATGTATTTCTCTTTTAATGTTCGAGCATAATATAGAAACAAAGTGAAAAAAATTCAAAAATGACATGAAAAAAAAATCACGCCATTGCGTTCTTCTCTAATTTTCATCATCTTATGTCCCGAAGATTTTTTCGTCAGGACAAAAAAAGAGGCCACGCCATTGGCGCAGCCTCCTATGTGTTTTGTATAATTCGGTTAGTTAGTCCCAATCTTCATCGTCCCAATCCTCCAACACCTGGTCAACCATCTGGTCGAAGGTGTAACCCTTGGCGATGTACTCCTTGACCTTCTTTGCCAGCTTTTTGTCGTCCCAAAGGGTATACTCAATCTTATTCTCGGTAACTGTTGCCTCCATCGTGCGCAAGCGTAGTTTCTTGGCATAGAAGTTGAGTTCCTCCTGGCGCAGCTTCCATGTGGCATCTATCTCCATCAGCAGTGTAGCTACATTGAGTATGTTGAAGTCAGTCTCCTGCATCATCATTGCGGCTTTGGTCAATAGCTCGCAAGGGTTCAGCTCGTAGTAGCCAAAGGGGATGCCCTCCTTGCTGTATCGCTTGATGGTCATGGTCACCTCGCCGTAGGTGAGGCTCACGGTCTCCACATCGGTACATATGCCGTAGACCCTCTTCAGCCAGGCGTGGTGTGCCCTCTCGTTGTCGTATACCTTGCTTATCATGTTAGATGAATAGGCCTCCCATCGGTTTTGTGGATACGGTGCCTCCACTCCCACGATAGATTCCCTACTCACCTGCATCGTGAAGCTGGTGAGGGAGGCTCCTTCGGCTTCCAATGCGCCACGCAAGCCGCTTTCCGAGAAACAGAACTGCATCTGCTTCCACTCGACAATAGGGTTCTGTTCCACGAAGTGGCCAACCTTGTAGTCTTCAAAACTAAATCTGTAATCGTAGTCCAAGGGGAGATACACCTTCTTGCGTATCTCCTCCAGCTGCGTATGCTTCTCGGCAAAGCGCTTGTCTGTCGCCGCCCACGCCTTGCGCCGCTTGGCTGCCTTGGCTTTCCAGTATTCGTTGAAACTCATTGTTTGTTTTTTATTCCCCTCTCGTTACCGTTACCACCATCTCGCCGAAAGTCAATTGTTCTATTTTCTGAATCAGCCTTCTGCATACTTTATACAGATTTTCCACAGCACGTATGTTCTGTTCGCGGCCATTGGCAATCTCTTCACGCATTTGGTTGCGCACCTCTGCCACCTCATCGCGGAAGGCATACAATCTAAAGCAGTCTTCCTCGCTCAATTTTTTCAGACTGTGATGACCAATCACGCAGTTGCACAACATGTCCATTCTCCAAGCGTCAGAATTGTTCTCAGCGAACATGTCTTTTTCAAGGGACTCCACATAGGCACGAACTACACCTGTCAACGCTTCGGGATAGATTCGCGCCTCGAGGATGTCGTTTTTCAACCAATTAACGATGTCACTGTTGTAGGCAAGTGGAACAAAGCGACGGCCAATGTCAACACTGTCATCTTCGCAGTTCCCACCATAACTCTTTGCGTCAACCTCCTTACTGCCATCGCCCGTCATGTAGAACACCCACACATTGTTCACATCCACACCTTCATCCTCTGTCATGTGGTTGATGTAGCGGCGTATCTGCTCCGGCTGGTCTGGTGCATCGTAGATTTTGTTTTCCACAATGATTGCTATGCGCCGTCCATTGGCGGTAAAGGTGATGAGCCCGTCTATGAAACTGTTTGCCGTATCAGTCTTATATCGGGGATTGAACAGAATTTTCACATCTGAGATGTTCTGATAATGAATCATCTTGTCGCGTCCTTTGGCAAATCGGTTGGATCTCATCCCACCTTCTCTCGCCAAGGCAGAGTTCAAACAAATTTGGTTCTGCTCTTTTGGCTTAACGAAAACGTTCAAGAAACTATTAAGCAACGCATATTTTCCAGAAGCATTTTGGTAGCGCATCAATGCCAAGAACATTTTGGTATGGTCATTCTCGCTCATCTTCCATGCCGTAAATACATTGTAAGGATTTTGGCGGTTGCTTACCCGGCTTCTGTAACTTTCAATGTTTTCAGCCACTTCCTTAATCACTTCTGCGGTCCAGTTTTTCATCATTTTATTATTTAATCATTCTATGACTCACGTGATGACACTGATTCGGCACGCGCGAGGCTTGTGCCCCATCCGGATGGTCATGCAAGCATGATATCCGTACCATCTGTGCCATCGTGTTGATTGATAAAATTCAACGCGCCGATGCTCAGAGCTGTGGTGCGACCGTCATCAGCAAGTACGCGGCAATGATGAGTTGGGCGTCATAATCATCCTTGGTTCGCTCCGTCAACCTTATTATTTGCACATCAAGAGGCAACTCCTTTCTTTCCTGCTTCGATAGTTTAGTGTTGAGCAACTCCTCCACTGCATCGTAGATATAACCGATGTTGTCCGACTCTTTGATAGATTCGTGATACTTGGTACCGTCAGCGAACATCTTCGCCACATAGGATCAGACTAATGCTTTGTTGTTTATCATAACTATTGTTTTTATTGTTTCATCCATAATATAGCAACAAAGAGGAAAAAATTCAAAAATCGGGGTGACTTTTTTTTCATGACACACGGGATGACACTGATTATTAGCGCTCTACTGTTCTGTTTTTTAGTCAACAGATTTAACTGATGACACTGATTTAGCACGCGCAGGCTTGTGCCCCTCCGGATGGACATGCTAGCGCAGCAAGCATGATATCTGTTCAATCTGTGCCATCGTGTTGATTTATTTATTCAACAGATTACACGTGATGACACTGATTTGGTCCTCCGGATGGCCATGCAAGCGATAGCGAGCATGATATCTGTTCAATCTGTGCCATCGTGTTGATTTTTTTTTTAACTGATTACACAAGATGACACTGATTTAGCACGCGGACGAAGCTTTTTCTATTATCTAAAATAAAAAAATCATCCCGTTCGGTGCTTTTTATGATATTTATATATATATTTGCACCCGAAAGGGATGATTTTGCATCCCAGAGTTTGTTCTTATACCCGAAAGGGATGAATAAAGAGATCGTATGAATATTGGTGAATATATCCAAGCAAAGAGAAAGCTGCATGGCCTCACCCAAGTGGAGCTGGCCGAGCGCAGTGGCGTAGGCGTGCGCTTCGTGAGAGAACTGGAACGAGGGAAGCCCACTGTACAGCTCGACAAAGTGAACCAGGTGTTGGCCCTCTTCGGTGAGGAGCTGTCGCCCACTAAAATCGTAATCTCATGACACGGGCAAAGGTATATATCAACGACACCCTCTGCGGTATCCTCACCGAGGACCATGAGGGATATCACTTCCAATACACTGCAGAGTATGTGGCATCGGGCGGTACACCACTTGCCCCGACCATGCCCTTGCAGGCTGAGGAGTACGTGAAGGAATTCATGTTCCCCGTATTCGATGGGCTTATCCCCGAGGGTTGGATGCTCGACATCGTAGACCGCAACTGGAAGGTCAACCCACGCGACCGCATGCGGTTGCTGCTCCTCTGCTGTAAAGATTGTATCGGAAACATAAGCGTGCGCGAATATGAATAACAACGACAACAAACGATGCCTCTATTGTTACAAGGAGCTACGAGGTATAGAGGGCGACTATCACCCCCAGTGTGCGAAGAAGCTGTTCGGTACGCCTAAGGCACCGATACTACCCTACACTCGGGACAACATCGAGAGCCTGGCACTGCATATCCTCGAGCGTAGCACCTCGGTCACTGGCGTACAGCCCAAGCTCTCGCTCGACATCAACCGAGGCGGAAAGAACGAACCCGAGAAGCTTACCATCGTAGGCCTTTGGGGCAACTTTATCCTCAAACCGCAAAGCCCTGTCTACCGCGCCATGCCCGAGCTCGAAGACCTCACCATGAAGCTTGCCGCTACAGCTGGGATAGCCACTGCCACCCACGGACTCATACGCATGGCCGATGGCGAACTCGCCTATATCACCCGACGCATGGATCGCACCACCGACGGACGCAAGCTCTCGATGCTCGACATGTGCCAGCTCACCAATCGGCTCACCGAACATAAGTATCGCGGGGCCTACACACAGTTGGCCGAGACCATACATCGTTATTCGGCTACACCCATGCTCGATGTGCAGCGATTCTGGGAGATGGTTATCTTCTCTTGGCTCACAGGCAACTCGGACATGCACTGCAAGAACTTCTCGCTCATCGAGCGCGACGACATAGGCTACCAACTATCACCCGCCTACGACCTGCTGTCCGTGCTACTCACGGGTATCAACGACCCCGACGAGCTGGCCATGCCCCTCAGCGGGACAGCCGAGGAGGGTGCATCCTTCAGCGGTTTCGGCCGCTCCTCCTTCATCGATGCTATGACCTCCACAGGTATAACCACTAAGGTTGCCGAGAAGATAATCGACAAACTCATCTCCTACCGCGATAAATGGTTCGCCCTAATCGACTCATCCTTCTTGACCGACGAGCTGAAAGAGGCGTACAAAACCCTACTGGATGAACGATTGTCACGACTCTGACTCCCACAACAAAATCCTCGAGGCTCCCACACACGGAGCGGCCACCTTCTCTTGCAACTCGGCAAGATGAGTAGCAATTGCTTGTGCCTTGCTCCATTGTTCGGGATAACCATTACCAATAATCTCTGCGTGTGTATACACGTGTTTCTTAACTTGTGAAAGTTTTAACATAGGTGTTTATTTATAGAATTATAGATTCTGTTTTTTATTTCACCTATAATATAGTAAATCCCCACAAAAAAATCAAAAATTCTGTGGGGAAATACCTAAATAAACTCTGTGCAGATTACCAGATGACACGCACCTTGACTTTAGGGAACTTATATCGCAAGGAATCTTCCATGGGATACTCCCCTTCAGCTTCTACGTAGAGGATGATGCCATCGGTGCTCTCTTCCATTCGCAATAGCTTGCCATCGTACTGGGGCTCGTCTGCCTTGAGACCAGTAAGAAGACTTATCAAGAGGGGTTTCGGCACGTAGCGCTGCTGCTCATCGTCGGTGCGGCTATGGCTTTCGAATAGGTCGTCGACGAATGCCTTCACCTGGGCCAGCTCCTTTGCTGAGCCTGTGATGTGATACTTAAAGGTCGTCGTATCTGATTCTTTCTCTGCATCCTCTACCTTGATGGCTGGGAATCCCTGTTCCAGGGCACAGGGCCATACAAACCCTTGGTTGCCCTCAACGGTAAGCACAAGCGTGCCATCGGGCTGCTCGTCCATGCGCAGTAGGTTGCCGCGATAATCGGGATACTTGGTGTCGACACCCAAGAGTGTGCGCAGCATGTCGTGGTTGGGGACATAGCGGCCAAACTCGTTGTCGGGCATGCCATATTTCACGGTAAGCTCATCGATGAATGCCTTCACCTTGGCCAACTCCTCGGCCGGTCCGCTCACATAGTGCTTATAGGTATCGGGCATATCTTCGTAGTCGTCCTCATCATAATCATCGAGCGGGTTACCATTTGACAGGATGTCTTCGTCGCCCGTGATGTCCTTGGCCTGCTGAGCCTTGGCATAGTATGTGCGTGCCTTGTCAATGTCTGCATAGTAACCAAACCTTTCGCATCCGAAATAGTAGGTGTCGCCCAACTCCTCGCACATCCAGCCATAGAGCTTGCAGTCGTCGGTGGTGAGTGAGGATAGCTGGGCATCCATCTCGGCCACTCTGTGGAGTATGAAGTAGAGATAATCAAATGGGGTAAATCTCAGCCATTCGTGCACAACCTTGATGTCGTCATTGGGGATAGGCGACTGGCATGTCTTGGCATACAGTGCCTTGGCCTCCTCTTCGGTGCTCTCAAACCACATTTCGCCTGTTGATGCTTCACTAGTGTAGTTGAAGCAATTACCCTCTTCGTCGAACCATATGCGGTTAACCTCTTTTGTTCGGTGTTCGTAGAATCCGCCCAATACGATGTAGTCGGCTTCGTACATGTTCAAGGCGAGTAGCCAATGCTTGTCGGCGGGCTGGAGCAAAGTCTTACAATAGTATTTCTCGTTGAACAGCTCTCTTACGGTTTCTCTGGCCGAGCTGGTGTCGCCCTTGCGTATCTCCTCCACACGTTTTGTCAAACGATCTGTCGTGGTGTCATAAAGGATATCCTCTCCAAGTGCTTTGATAAAGTCGGGGAGAGTGATACTGGTGAGCGAGGTGCACGCTGCAAATATTCCATCTCCGATTGTGGTTACCGAATCAGGGATAGTAATGCTGGTAAGGTTAGTGCATCCGACAAATGCTACAGACTCAATTGAGGTTACACTATCGGGGATAGTAATGCTGGTAAGGTTGGCGCATCCCCAAAAAGCCATATCTCCAATTGATGTCACTCCGCTTTGGATGACCAAGCTTGTAAGCCCGTTGCATCCTTCAAAAGTTTCAGAGTTAATCACCTTTATCGAACCAGGAATAACCATCGTACCAGTAATTCCACTACAGTCCTTAAAAGCTTTTTCACCTATCTCTGTCAGTGATGAGGGAAGGGTGATATTGGTGAGCGCCGAACATCCCTCGAATGCTTCGCGTTCAATTTTTGTTAGTCCCTCGGGGATATTGATAAGGGTGAGTTTCTCGCATTCATAGAAAGCCAACACCCCAATCTCCTTCAACGAGGAGGGAAGGGTTACATGGGTGAGGCTATAGCAACTTCTGAAAGTGTTCAACGGCAACGTCTCCACTCCTTCAGGAACAACGATGCTGGTAAGGCTATAGCAATCGCTGAAGACCCATTCTCCAAGTCTCTTCATCGTAGAGGGCATGGTGATGGTGGTGAGGCTCTTGCAATAATAAAAGGCCATCATCCCAATCTCTTCTACTCCTTCGTGGATGGTGACATCGGCGAGTGCGGTGCATTCTTTGAAGGCATAAGCACCAATCTCTTTTACCCCTTGTGAGACGACGACATGGGTGAGATTATCGCAACCCAAGAAGGCTGCCTCCCCAATACGCTTGACCGACGAGGGGATGGTGATACTGACAAGCTTAGAGCAGTGGGCGAAAGCTCGTTCCTCAATCTCTGTAGTTCCTTCGGGGATGATGGCCACGCCATTCTTGATTTTAAAATTTTTCATTGTATTAATAGTTATGTTGTTGCGTTTTAATGTCATTGCAAATATAGTAAATCCCCACAAAAAATTCAAAGTACCTACAGGGAAAAGATGAGCGTCGTGCTCCTTATCGACAACTTTAGGCAAACTTTAGCCAAAGATTTAGGCAAAGTTTGCACGCGTAACTGTGGTGAGAATCAGTACGTAAACTACTAATTTAGGCAAAGCGGCAATGTGTCATTAACGATGACGAAAACGATGACAAAAACCGCCATTCGGACACATACACATCACGGAGTTTTTGAACATAAATTATCATGAATAGCCCACAAATTTCCATGAATATTTATTCCTTCCTCACTCGCGTAACATGAATTCATTTATGGTCATTGCTTTTCCCTCGATATGACTACCGCCCTCGGCCAGCGACCTAAAGGTTCACGGGATATTTACGGCAATTCGCGTTAATATAATCTTTTGTTTTGAACACAAAT
>JAZOPX010000069.1:0-2456 GCA_045655845.1 Bacteroidaceae bacterium | reverse complement strand
GTTGTAGCTTTTCCATAAAAACTAAGTTTATTGCAAAGATACGAAAAGCGAGCGAATAATTAGGGAGACCATGTGAAAAAGTTTTATTATCTTCGATAAGTCAAAAAAATGCACTATCTTCGCCTTCCGTATGACACTCGAACTACGTAACCTGCATATCGGATATGACGATGATGCCAACCGCCACATCGTGGCGGAGGAACTCAATGCTTCGCTCCCTAAGGGGACGATGGCATGCCTCGTGGGAGCCAATGGGGTGGGTAAGAGCACCCTCATGCGAACGCTCTCGGGGTTCCAGCCTGCGTTGCGGGGCGAGGTGCGTATCGAGGGCCGTGCACTGGAAGAGTACACGCCACGCGAGTTGTCCGAAAAGATAGGGGTGGTGCTCACCGAAAGGGAGAGTGTGCCCGAGCTTACCGTGGAGGAGGTCGTGGCGATAGGCCGCGTACCCTATACCAACTTCTGGGGTCGCTTGACCGCTGCCGATCGTCGGGCCGTGGATGAGGCTATTGCTCTCGTGGGCATAGAGCATCTGCGTCACAAGAAGATAGGCCGCGTGAGCGATGGTGAACGGCAGAAGGCGATGATTGCCAAGGCACTGGCCCAGCAGACGAGTGTCATCTTGCTCGACGAGCCTACGGCATTCCTCGACTATGGCAGTAAGGTGGCAGTGATGAGGCTTCTGCGACGCTTGGCTCATGAAGAGGGCAAGGCGACACTGCTCTCTACGCACGACTTGGAGATTGCCTTCCAGACGGCCGACGAGGTGTGGATCTTACAGCACGATGGCTTGCAGACGGGCACGCTCGATGCCTTGGAGGAGCATGGCGCGGTGTCGGCCTTCCTGGCCAAGAGCGGACTACGCTACGAGGCAGAGGATAGGAGGATAGTTTTTGTTTAGGGTGTAGGGTTTAGAGTGTAGTGTTTAGAGTGTAGTGTTTAGTGTTTAGTGTTTAGTGTGTAAGTGTATAGAGTGTAGTGTCATCCTGAGCGAAGCGAACCTTTAGGTCGACGCCCGAGGCATCAGCCTTGGCAATAAAGCCGAAGGGGCTGAAGTCAATGGATCCCGGGCAGGGACTCTGCGAGATTTTTCGCTTTGCTCAAAATGACAAAAGAAATTAAGTTTATAAAATTCATAATTCATAATTCAGAATTAATATCATGTTTTCAGGAATAGTAGAAGAATGTGCCACCGTGGTGGGCATCGTGAGAGAGCAGGAGAACCTGCACTTGACTCTCAATTGTAGCTTTGTGGACGAACTGAAGATCGACCAGAGCGTGGCACACAATGGAGTGTGCCTCACCGTGGTGAGCCTCGAGAATGGCACCTATACGGTAACGGCTATGAAGGAGACCATCGAGCGCTCTAACCTCGGTTTGCTGCAGGTGGGTGACAAGGTGAATGTAGAGCGTAGCATGGTGATGAATGGTCGGCTCGACGGACACATCGTGCAAGGACATGTAGATCAGACGGCCGTGTGTATCAAGGTGGAGGATGCCGAGGGAAGCTGGTACTATACCTTCAAGTATGACTTCGACAAGGAGATGGCGCGTCGCGGATACTTTACCGTGGACAAGGGCTCGGTGACGGTCAATGGTGTGAGCCTCACCGTGTGCAACCCCACAGCCGATACCTTTCAGGTAGCTATCATCCCTTACACACACGACAACACCAACTTCAACGCCATCCGCGAAGGCAGCGTGGTGAATATCGAATTTGATATCATCGGCAAGTATATGGCGCGTATGGTGGCGCTGAGTGAGTGATTCGGTTATTGGTTAAAGGTTATAGGTTATAGGTTATAGGTTAAGGGCCATCCGGATGGTAAGCCAATAGCCTAAAAACTACAGCTCAAACATCGCCGCCGTCCACTCCTTCTCCATGCGGTGGTTCACGTAACGGAGGCCGAGGCGTTCTGCTTCGGCCTCACTTGTGGATGCTTGTATCCGTCTGTCTATCGCATGGGGCTGGGTGTGACCTTGTATGATGACCTACGTCGTGGCCCCAGCACCATCAGCCCGCTCATCGACCGACTGATGCGCCATGTGGGAAGGGTCAAGCCAGGGGATATGAAGTTGTAGACGGAGTGTAGACTGAGCGATGATAATGCTAATCTCATCGCATCCATAAAACAGAAAGGCGACTGGTAACTCCAGTCGCCTTTTCTTTTACTGTGTCACGCACACGCAAGTGAGGAGTATGCGTAGCGCGGACTCTTATGCCTGCAACCACTTGTACTTGGCCACGCTATAGATGGGCACAAAGGGAAGGATGAGCGGCGTCTTCTTGGTATAGGCCTGGAACTCGGGGTCGCTGCCGTAGGTCTCCATCTGACGCAGCTCGAGGCGGCGTGCACCGCTGAACATCACATACACGATGCCGATATATCCGAGCGTGGCGATGACCCACTGGCCCACGGTGCAGCATGAGCCGAAGCAGATGATGAAGCTACCCG
>JAZOPX010000068.1:0-12247 GCA_045655845.1 Bacteroidaceae bacterium | reverse complement strand
CTATGACAAAGAAGATTTTGTTGCTCGGTTCGGGCGAGTTGGGAAAAGAGTTCGTCATCGCTGCACAGCGATTGGGCCAGTATGTAATCGCTTGCGATGCTTATGCCAATGCTCCTGCCATGCAGGTGGCCGATGAGTGTGAGGTGTTCAGTATGCTCGATGGTGATGCCCTCGATGCAGCCGTAGCCAAGCACCGCCCCGATATCATCGTGCCCGAGATTGAGGCCATCCGTACCGAACGCCTCTACCACTTCGAGGAGGAGGGCATCCAGGTTGTTCCCAGTGCCAAGGCCGTAAACTACACCATGAACCGCAAGGCTATCCGTGACCTCGCCGCCAAGGAACTCGGTTTGAAGACAGCAAAATACTTCTACGCCAAGTCATTGGAGGAACTGCGTGAGGCGGCCGACAAGATAGGCTTCCCCTGTGTGGTGAAGCCCTTGATGTCCTCTTCAGGTAAGGGCCAATCGCTCGTGAAGAGTGCCGATGAGCTTGAGCAGGCGTGGATTTATGGTTGCGAAGGTAGCCGTGGCGACATCAAGGAACTCATCATCGAGGAGTTCATCCGCTTCGATAGTGAGATTACCCTGCTCACCGTGACCCAGAAGAACGGTCCTACCCGCTTCTGCGCTCCCATCGGACACGTACAGAAGGGTGGCGACTACCGCGAGAGTTTCCAGCCCGCTCCCATCCGTCCCGACCACTTGGCCGAGGCTCAGGAGATGGCTGCTAAGGTTACCGAGGCGCTCACAGGTGCCGGTATCTGGGGCGTAGAGTTCTTCCTCAGCAATGAGAATGGCGTGTACTTCTCTGAGCTTTCTCCCCGTCCGCACGATACAGGTATGGTGACTCTTGCCGGCACACAATGCCTCAACGAGTTCGAGCTGCACGCCCGTGCCGTGCTCGGCTTGCCCATCCCCGAGATTGAGCAGTATCGCATGGGTGCCAGTGCTGTAATCCTTTCACCCATTGCCTCACAAGAGCAGCCCCGCTATCGTGGATTGGAAGAGGCTGTAGTGGAGCCCGACACCGATATCCGTATCTTCGGAAAGCCCTACACAAAGGTAAACCGCCGTATGGGTGTAGTCGTATGCAACGCCCCCAATGGCAGTGATATGGATGCCCTGCGCGACAAGTGTAAGGCTGCAGCCGCCAAGGTAGAGGTATATTGAGAATAAGTTATCAGGATAGATAAACTGAGGGTGTGTAAGGACTTCGTGCACACCCTCTTTTTTAGTAATGAAGCGATGAGAATAATCATACAGCGCGTACGTAATGCCTCGGTCACTATCGATGAAGAGTTGCACTCATCTATCGGGCAGGGAATGATGATATTGGTCGGTATCGAGGATGCCGACACCGACGAAGACATTGCCTTTCTTACCAAGAAGGTAGTCAACATGCGCATCTTCGACGATGCCGAAGGTGTAATGAACCGCTCGGTGCTTGATATAGGTGGTGAAATATTGGTCGTAAGCCAGTTTACCCTGCACGCCTCCACTAAGAAAGGCAACCGCCCCTCTTACATCAAGGCTGCCAAGCCCGACATCTCTGTGCCGCTCTACGAGAAGTTCTGCTCCGAACTCTCCATAGCCCTCGGAAAGCCGGTGAAAACGGGCGTTTTCGGAGCCGACATGCAGTGCGCCCTCATCAACGATGGCCCTGTAACCATATTCATGGACAGTAAGAACAAGGAGTAATATCCTCCATGCATTACAACAATTGGGCCTACTCTCCTGCTTGAAGGGTAGGCCCAACTGTTTACATACTCAATGTTTGGCTAAGTGAGGAGTTATTCCAACCAAACCTTTGCTCGTGTTCCATCAAATGACACGATATACAATCCGCTCTGTGGCGCTGTTACGGTGCCCCAGCCTTGTGCTGCGATTTGTCCGTTCATGTTGTAGAGGACAATCTGCCCATCAGCCATTACCGAGATGCCATTGACGGTCCAGGCCTTGCTAGCCTTCACCTCTTCGATGTCGGTGTAGGGGAAGGTGTATTTACCATCATTATAATAGTACTTGCATACGTTGTACTTGTCTCCCGTCGCATTGTCTGTCATGTACGATTCGAGCAAGTAGTTGCACTCGTTGTTGCGATAGATGTAGTGGGTGGTAAAGGCATTGTTCTTAATGCTACTCAAGCGATTCAACTCATCGAATGAATAGATGCTACTGATACGGGTGTCTTTCAACTCCATGCGCTCGGTGTTGGGGTTGAAGGTGTAGGTTGTCATCTCATCGACGATTTGGCCCTGCTCATTGGCGTAGTGGCGATACGTTGTAGCCGTCGCCATACCAAACATCATACGCCATGTCTCTAGTTCTCTATCCCATATGAGATATATCATATCAACGAGTCCTGTCGCAACATCTTCTGACTCAACTCCCATAAAATAGATTCCCACGGGGAACTCATAGTTGTCGGCAGGGTCATCAGCATGGTAGGCACCATTAGTTCTTCCTGCCCTGAAGATTCTTATCTCACCATCGGTAATCTTCAGCACCTCAGTCTCGGTCTGCTCATCCCAGACATATCCAACGTTCTTATATCCCTGATATTCCCAACCATCTTCGGTGAAATAGATATCGTAAAAACCTTCTTGCAGTTCCTCTGAGCGTCGCGCCGCAGCATATCCTGTGGTGCTGAACTCTCCTGTCTCGGGGTCGATAGAGTATTCCACATACGAGCCATTTACTATCTCCCACTTGTGCCCATACCAAGTGCCATAATCATACTCATAAGAACGATACCATTCGCCCACCGATTTGATGTAGGGGTCAGTCGCTGGGTCCCCATTATAAATGGTGATGCTTTCATAAACCAATGTCCATGCGCCCTCCTTGGATGCTCCCCAATAATCTCGTTTTCCCAACAGGTACTGGTCGCCGCTTGGCTCGTTGATATATTCATATTTCGTATAGGCGCGGTATCCTTCTCTATAATCATCATACTTTATGCTTGAGATGGCATTGCCCTCAGCATCGTAGTTGAACCAGAACTCATAGTTGTATTCCTCGCGTTCGGTGGAGATTACTTCGTCGCCATTCAGGTCTTCGCCCACCTCTTCTTCGCTGTAGTATACCTCACTGACCGTGTAGTGGAGCACCTTGCCTCTGTCGTCGTACTCGTCATTGATGCACTCTTCATAACCGCCTTCGAACTCCATGCGTTCCTTATGAGCCTTGCCGTAGAAGCCTCCTCGCGTCAAGTTTGCGAGGTCATCATACTCGCCCTCCTGATACAGGTTCCACGCCTGTTCAAAGTCAGCCAAGGTGATGACGCGGTACTCATCGTCGAGGTACGTGCAGGTATAGGTTCTCTTGTCACCCTCCTCATCGGTCCATACATTCTTCACGAGACGTTCATGCTCATCCCATTCGAAGTCATAGGCTGTGACAAGTTCCTTCTCGCTTGTCGTGCGTGTAGCCACGGCCTTCCCCTCCATATCTTCTTCGGGGCGAGATTCGGGATAGATTACGTTATCTTCGGGCGTGTAGACTTTCTCATAGAAATATACACTGGCATAACGATTGCGTGAGGGGGTGAGTGTGATTACCTCCTCCTCTTCGAACTCCCAATAGCTGTCGAGCTGGGCGAGGTCAATCTTAATGCCATTCTCATAATCCTCATAGAGGTCTATCTCATAACGTGTCTTTGTAGTGGTTAGGCCATCCATGATCTTGTCTATCTTCCAGGCATAAAGTTCATAGTATGTCTTACCATAATCATTCCAACGCATTTCATAGTCTACATAATAGTAGCAGTGGAGGTCAAACAGTGCTCCGTCAAAGTCCATCCCGTCGGGATACCCTTCTTCGGTGTAGTAATACTCCATAACATTGCCTGTGAATTTCATCTCCCAATATTCTTCGAGAATCATCTTCTCTTGCTCGTCATCCCAGTCATAGAATATCATCAGGCAATAGTTCCCAAATTTGTCGTAGGAGATTTCGGCAGTAGGCTCTAACTCGTTCCACTCATCGGGCACGGCATAATACTTCTCGGTGCGTTCTCTGCTGCCTGTCCAGGTCGTTTCCACGCGCGTTATCTCCTGTCCCTTTGTGCCATCGGCATTATACACGAACTCTCCGTAGTAGGTGCAACGTCCTTGCTCATCGAATGTATATTCCAAAAGATACGACTCGTCAGTATCGAGTTGCATCGCGCCATCCTCCCACTCATAGATCTTGGCTGAGATGAGCCATCCATAGTCGTTGTACTTGTAGTACTCGCAGCGATTGTCCGAGATGACGCTATCGAGCAACACAACATCCTTCTGCTCAGTAGTTCTTCGGAGTGCGGGCGATTTTGCGACCTGCTCTTCCACCGTTTTCATCCTTCCAATCAATCTGAACGGCACCTTCTGTGTCGTGGGCTTGATGATTGACTCCTTTTTCTCCTCAGCCCGGCTCTCCTTTTTGCTCTTGCTGAAGATAGAAGATTGTGCTTGTACGCCCAATGGGGCACATAACATGAGGCAAACCAACAAAAGTGTTTGTGTAATTTTTCTTGCCATAATCAAGAACCTCCTATTTTGTCTTCCTCAGTTCCATAGAAGACTTCTACCTATTTATATTATATACCTATGAAACGCAGAACTGTATGCCATGCATAACGTTTCTTTTATATCGCAAAGGTAGTCCTTTTATTTGACGACTACAAACTATGTCATGGGAAAATCACCAGTGGTTTTCCCATGCTTTTTCATAGGCTTGAAAATATTTTTTCACCCTTGTGAAAATTTTTTGTCACCACAGTGAAAAAGTTTTTTCATCGAAGCGAAAAAACTTTTTCAAGGGTACGAAAGGGATTGAAAAACGGGGCTTACTCCCAACATTCAATGTCGCGGCACAGATCTTGGGGCATCTCCTCCTTGTGGAAGGTAGGGTTGATGCCTCTCTTCTTCTTGGAGGTATAGTCGCGCAGTAGCCAGAGTGCCTGACGCGAGAGGAGCACGATGGCAATGAGATTGCAAATGGTCATCAATCCCATGGTGACATCGGCAAGACTCCATGCAAGGTCGAGGCTCATCACGGCACCACACATCACCATGCAACTGACGAGTACGCGATAGAGCCAAAGGTAGATGGGACGACGGCTGATGAAGCGGATGTTGGCTTCGCCATAGTAGTAATTCCCGATGATGCTGCTGAAAGCAAAGAGGAGAATGGCAATGGCTACAAAGATTGAACCGAGGCTGCCCACCTGCTCGGTGAAAGCGGCCTGAGTAAGTTGGATACCATTGAGTGAAGCGTCAGCAGGGTTGCTCACGAGGATAATGAAGGCCGTGCAGGAGCATATCACCAAGGTGTCGGTAAACACGCCGAGAGCTTGGATGAAGCCCTGCTTTACGGGGTGGGATACCGTGGCTGTGGCTGCCGCATTGGGGGCTGAGCCCATGCCAGCTTCGTTGCTGAAGAGTCCGCGCTTGATGCCCTGCATCACGGCAGCTCCCATACCGCCACCGATGGCTTGCTCCCATCCGAAGGCGTTACGGAAGATGTGGGTCAACACGGCGGGTATCTCTGTGATGTTATAGATGACTATACCCAAAGCCAATATGATGTATCCTACGGCCATAATGGGTACAATCCAACTGCTCACCGTGGCTATGCGGTGTATGCCTCCAAAGATGATGACGAGGGTGACGGCTGTGAGGCCTATGCCCATCCAAGTGTGATTGATGCCAAAGGCATGCTCCCAAGCGGCGCAGATGGTATTGCTTTGCACGGAGTTGAAGGCAAAGCCGAAGGTGATGGCGATAAGGATAGCAAAGAGGATACCCATCCATCGTTTACCCAGTCCGTATTGCATATAGTAGGCAGGTCCGCCGATGAAGGAGTCCTTGTCTTTGCGCTTATAGAGCTGTGCCAAGGTAGATTCCACGAAGGCGTTGACCGAGCCTAACAACGCGATAATCCACATCCAGAATACGGCTCCAGCACCACCCACGGCAATGGCTGTAGCTACACCGGCGAGATTACCTGTCCCTACGCGGCTGGCTATGGAGATGGCAAAGGCTTGGAATGATGATACCTGGCGTTTGCCATCACGACTTTTTGGAGCTCCCTCAGTGAGTAGCCGCAGCATCTCGCGTAGGTTGCGGAATTGCACAAACCGAGTACGCCAGGTAAAGTAGACGGCACAGCCGAGCAGCATAGCGATGAGGATATAGGTCCACAATACATCGTTGACTTCACTGATGATATGTTGTAATGTCTCCATAGATAAAATGTGTGGATATTAACACTTTTTCGATTCTAGTAGTTTGCTAATTATGTACTATCAACGTGTGTCCACTGAGTGTAGCACGATAGCGGTAGAGTGGTCGGCTATCTCCTGTCTTGGGGATACCGCCATTGTTGAGATCATAGGTATTGCCGCACTTGGCACAGGTGGCATTGCCCTCCATGCTTACGTTGAGGCGAACGGAGGGGAGGTCGCATGAGGGGCAGCCCAAGTCATAGGCACAATATTCATCATCGCCGAAATAGGGCTTCCCGATGATGAGGCCGGCAAGACCAAAGCTGAAGACGCGACTATGTATCTCAGTGTAGGGAATGGTCTGCTCGCGTCCATCGGGCTCTCTCACCTTATAGCCATCTTTCTTTGGGGTGGGGCGGACGGACAGAAAGTAGCCAGATGTATGCACCTTGTTGAAGGGCGACTTGCTGATGTCGCACGAAAAGGTTACGGGATACTTGTGGCTATACACCTCATAGGAGCGACTGCAAGCCGCCCCTATGAGTATTAATAGGAAGACGAGATACTTTACTCTCATCGATTGCACTCCGCTTCAATCTCTTCCGTAGTGCAGGGTTTGTTCTCACCCAGATGACGTGAGCCATCGGTAGTGATGAGGTAGTCCTCTTCGTTACGGATGCCACCGAAATCTTTCCAAGCCTCAAGTTTGTCGTAGCAGATGAAGTCGGTAAACTGCTTCTCGGCACGCCATTTGTCGATGAGTTCGGGGATGAAGTAGATACCCGGCTCGATGGTGAATACGAAGCCTGGCTCGAGGGTGCGCGCAAGGCGCAACGACTTGAAACCAAACTGGGTGCTCTTGGGCTGTCCGTCGTAGCCTACATATACCTCACCGAGGTTTTCCATGTCATGTACATCAAGGCCCATCATATGGCCCAATCCGTGAGGCATGAAGAGGGCATAAGCGCCTGCGTTGGCAGCCTCGGCGGGGTCGCCCTTGAGGAGGCCAAGTTCCTTCATGCCCTTACAGATCTCAGTGACTGCCATCATGTGTACCTCGCGGTAGGTGATGCCGGGGCGCAAGGCGGCTACGGCAGTACGGTAAGCGCGGAGGTTGATGTCGTAGACGGTCTTCTGGCGCTCGGTGAAGCGGCCCGATACGGGCATCGTTGAGGTGAGGTCACCCGCATAGTGCATGGTGTTCTCGGCACCGGCGTCGAGAAGGAAAAGTTGTCCCTCCTTCAGTACGTTGCTGTGGCTGTGGTTGTGGAGGGTCTGTCCGTTGATGGTGGCGATGACGGGGAATGAGAGGTTGCCTCCTTGGCGCATGGCTACTTCGGTTACGGCAGCAGCAATCTCACTCTCTTTGATGCCTGGGCGTACCATACGCATGGCGGTCTTGTGCATCTCCACGCTGGTGTTGATAGCCTCCTCGATCTGTACGATCTCCTCGTCGCTCTTGTAGTTGCGTTGGTTCACCACGGCGCGGATGAAGGGTACTGACGAACCTGCAGCGAGTTCGTGAGGTTGCTTGCCCAGGAGTTCTGCGAGCCATAGTTTGTGATCGCCACGATAGGGGGGCAGGTAGTGTATAGGCTGTCCCTTTGAGGCTGCACGGTCGAGGTAGTTCTTGAGTTCGCTCATAGGGAGTGTCTCACGAATGCCTACACGCTCGCTCTTCTCACTGATGGTGGGCTGGATTCCCATCCAGATGATGCTGTCGATGGTGAGTTCATCGCCAAAGATAATCTCGCGGTCTTCGTCAATGTCGATGATGGCAGCAAGGCCGGCATAGTCAGAGCCGAAGAAGTAGAGGAAGGTCGAGTCTTGACGATAGTGATAGGTGTTGTCGGCATAGTTCATGCCACACTCGTCGTTGCCGAGGAAGAGCAACAAGCCGCTTTTCAGCGTCTCCTTCAACTGCTGGCGGCGACGGATATAAGTCTCTTTTGCAAACATAATGATCTCTATACTTAATGGTTTATATTATTCGTTCTTTCCTGTCAATTGATTGTATATGCCAATATACTTCATAGCCACGCTGCTCTCCCCGTAGGTGCTTGCGGCCTTGCGTGCTGCCTCACGACTCAGTATGTTGTACTCGCCCTCGGTAAGGAGCCAATGTATGCCAGCCGCAAGGTCGTTCACGTTCTTGTATTCTGCAATGTAGCCATTGTGCAGGTGGTCTATCATCTCGGGGATGCCGCCCACGTTGAATCCTATGCAGGGTACACCGCATGCCATGGCCTCCACCACAGTATTGGGCAGGTTGTCCTGTAGCGAGGGGATGGCATAGAGGTCTACGGCATTGTAGACGTCGACCATCACCTTTTCGTCGGCAATATAGTTGAGGGGATACACGTCGAAGGGGATGTCGTGACACATCGCAGAATCCATATCCTTACCCACAATAACGATGCCCAGTAGGTCTGTCCACTCGGGATGCTCTTCCTTGAGGCGTATGGTGGCCTCCTTCAGATAATGGAATCCCTTACGCTCGTCGCTCAGTATGTGTGAACTGAAGAGCACCAAGCGCTTATCTGTGGGCAGACCGAGTGCTTCGCGGGCCTGTTGCTTATTGCGTGGGCGGAAGAGGTTGATGTTGATGGCATTGGGGATACACTCAATCTTCTTACCTCGCAGCAGACGGCTGTTGCTTGCCATATTGCCGAGCCATCGGCTGCAAGCAATGAAGCGAATATGGGCACCTTGCAATAGTCGGTCCTTGCGCTCAAAGGTATGGAATGCCGCATCGCGATGCTTGCGACTGCCTAGTTGCGGACACTCATGGCAGTGCTCGGTGTAGTGGTCGCAGTCGTGGGCGTAGTGGCACACTCCCGTGAAGGGCCACATATCGTGCAGCGTCCACACTATAGGTTTGCCCGAGGCGATGATTTTTTCTATGGATGCAAGCGACAGCATGCCATCGTTGACCCAATGTAGGTGGATGACGTCGGCTTGCTTGAACTCGGGAAGTTCGGTAATGTCTCCGCCCGAGTACCCGAGGTCGAGTGTGTATATACGATTGTGCCTGAGATGGGTGTGCCACAGCATGGCTATGCGTTCCCATAGCATCGTCAACCTATTGCCAAGGCTACGCTCTGCCAGCACCGTGGTCAGTTGATCGGTGCTCTTGCGACGCACGAGCATCTTGGCCTTGATACCATTATTCTTCAAGGCCTCGGTAAGACGGTAGGCTGCAATGGCAGGTCCGCCCTGACGCTCAGTGGTGTTGATGATGAGTACGCGCATTCTGAGTTTATCTGTTTATCTTGATTTGTCGGCAACATCAAACAGTTTTGCGGTCATATTGCTCCATGCATACTTGGCTTTCTCTTCGAGGATGCCCTTGCGGTAGTCGTCTTCGGTGCGATTGTCAACAAAGTCGACTAAGGCATCAGCGATCTCTTGGGCCTCGGGGGCTACCACATAGCCTACCTTTCCGTGAGGTACAATCTCTGCCAATCCACCCACGTTGGTCACCAGCATGGGGCGTTCAAAGTGGTAGGCAATCTGTGTGATGCCGCTCTGTGTAGCCGTTTTATAAGGTTGTGCCACGAGGTCGGCAGCAGCAAAGTAGTAACGCACCTTGTCGGCCGGTACAAACTCCTTGCACCATACGATGTGTTTGGCCAGATGCAGTTCGCTCTCCAGTTGCTCATACTTCTCGGCATTGCTGTAGAACTCGCCCGCCACGATGAGTTTTACCTTCTTGCCTCTTAGGCGTTCGTCAGCAAAGGCGCGGAGCAGTAGGTCGAGACCTTTGTAGTCGCGTATGAGTCCGAAGAAGAGGATGTATCGTGTGTCGGCATCGAGTCCCAGTTTCTTGATGGCTTCCTCGCGTGACACCTTGTCGCCAAAGTTGTCGTAGAGTGGGTGAGGAGTGAGTCCGTAGGGAAGCGTATTGTCAAAACTGCGTGCATCTTTCAATACGCTCTCCGACATGGCTACATAACCCTCCAGCGACTTGATCATATAGCGGGCAAAGAGACGGTCTCCGATACGGTGTTCGTGAGGGATGACATTGTCGAGCAGTCCCACCACGCGGATGTGCTTGTCGCGGCGTATCACGCGGGCTATTGTGCCCAGACATGGGGCCAGGAAGGGCAACCAGAAGCGAATCAT
Organism: Bacteroidaceae bacterium; assembly: GCA_045655845.1. Classification (GTDB taxonomy): domain Bacteria; phylum Bacteroidota; class Bacteroidia; order Bacteroidales; family Bacteroidaceae; genus UBA1189. The sequence goes on along the minus strand of JAZOPX010000068.1, from coordinate 1,912 downwards.
CGCCATGTCGGGTCGTTGGCGACGAATCTCACGCCCTACTTTCAGCCAATTGAATGGGTTGATGGAGTTGACCTTGCGTATGATGTTCAAGTCCTTGGGTGCAGGACTGGTAGAGTACTGCGTAGTGCCGGGGAAGAGGAAACTGGGGTATTGCAGTGTGAAGGTGTAGGTCAGTACCTCATGCCCTTCGCGCTGAAACTCACGTGCCAATCGCTCATTAAAATCGGCAATGCCTCCTCTGTATGGGTAGGCTGGTCCCACAATGATTATACGCTTCTTTTCCATGTGCCAGTCATTAATTGCTACAAATATACAAACAAACGAGCGAGAAATATGAAGTTTGCTTCAATATTTTTCGCAGCGAGTGCTGAAATATTCGAAGTTCGCTTCAAATATACAAAAAAACAGCGATAGTACAGCATTCCTGTTCCCCATTAATGGAATATTAAATATTTCTTGTAACTTTGTTGGCCTAATGCATTTTCGGATGAAGAGATTTTTATACCTCCCCTTTCTTGTCCTGTTGGCCTCATGTGGTCAGACAACAAGTTCGGAATTCACCGTTACGGTGACCAATGATCAGGCTTTTGATCGTGAAGAATTGATAGAGGTTCCCATCAGTGCTATTGCCGAACATATCAGGCTTGTCGATGAGGAGCAATACATTGTCCTTGACGCCAAGGGCACCCAGATTCCTTATCAGATTACCTATGACGACCATCTTCTGTTTCCTGTTGATATCAAGGCGGGTGCCGAGATGGCTTATACCATTGCCATAGGTCATCCTGTCGTGGCGGAGCCCTCTGTGTATGGTCGTCACTATCCCGAGCGCCTTGATGATATGACTTGGGAGAACGACCGTTCGGCCTATCGTGCCTTTGGGCCTGCTTCACAGGCACAGGGTGAACGTGATTATGGTTACGATGTTTGGGTGAAGCGTGTGCCCGAACTGGTTGTCGAGCAGCGCTATTCCAAGGAGTTCGATCCCGAGACGACGGCCGAGATTGCTCGTTTGCGTAAGGCCCGTAAGCACAAGGAGGCCAATGCGCTGTATCATACCGTATCATACAAGGTCGACCATGGCGATGGACTTGACTGTTACGCGGTAGGTCCTACCCTCAGTTGTGGCACGGCAGCACTTATGAAGGGCAATGATCTCCTCTATCCCCATTGCTGGCGGGAATATGAGATTATGGAGGATGGGCCGTATCGCTTTACGGTAAGGCTCACGTATGACACGATGGTCGTGGGTCGGGACAGCGTGGTCGAGACTCGTGTCATCTCATTGGATAAGGGTTCGCAACTCAATAAGGCTGTGGTGACCTATGCCGGGCTGAATTCTGCGATGCCCGTGGCTACTGGCCTTGCCGTTCGTAAAGCCAATCCCTATGCCTATGTGCTTGAGGGCGAGAAGGGCTATATGGCCTATGCCGACCTTACCGATGATTTGGACAATGGCAATGGGGTCATCTACACCGGTGTCGTGATGCCTCGGAAGGCAAGGGAGGTCAAGCCCGTGATGTTCTCCGACAAGGAGGCCAAGGATCGCGGGGCATTGGGGCACGTGCTGGCCATCAGTAATTACCAGCCCGAGAGCGAGTATGTATACTATTGGGGTGCGGGATGGAGCAAGTTTGGCTATCTTACGATGGAGTCCTGGGCCGCCTACCTTGAACGCTATGCACAGCGTGTGCGTAATCCTTTGAAAGTGGTCTTTTAATTCGGGTTTTGATGCATGGATACAAAAAAGGCTCATCTCGCGATGAACCTTTTTTGCTCTTCGTCTTGGACTTGAACCAAGGACCCTCTGATTAACAGTCAGATGCTCTAACCGACTGAGCTAACGAAGAATATAATCTAACCCTTAAATCTTGCTCTTCGTCTTGGACTTGAACCAAGGACCCTCTGATTA
>JAZOPX010000067.1:0-5258 GCA_045655845.1 Bacteroidaceae bacterium | reverse complement strand
GTAGAGGGTGCCGACGGTAAGGTGCTCTACGTATGGTTCGATGCGCCCATCGGCTACATCAGCAACACCAAGGAGCTCTGCGACAAAGAGCCCGAGAAGTGGGGCTCATGGGAGAAATGGTGGCAGGATGAGGAGACACGTCTGCTGCACTTCATCGGCAAGGACAACATCGTGTTCCACTGCATCATCTTCCCCACCATGATGAAGGCTCATGGCGGCTATGTGATGCCCGACAACGTGCCCAGCAACGAGTTCCTCAACCTCGAGGACGACAAAATCTCGACTTCACGCAACTGGGCGGTGTGGTTGCACGAGTACCTCGTGGACTTCCCAGGCAAGCAGGACGTATTGCGCTACGTGCTCACAGCCAATGCGCCCGAGACCAAGGACAATAACTTCACCTGGAAGGATTTCCAGGCACGCAACAATAATGAGCTCGTAGCCGTATATGGTAACTTCGTAAATCGTGCCCTCGTGCTCACCCATAAGTACTTCGACGGTAAGGTGCCCGCCTGCGGTGCGCTCAACGACTACGATAAGGCCACCATCGCCGAGTTCATGGACGTGAAGGCCGAGGTGGAGAAGTTGCTCGACGCCTTCAAGTTCCGTGAGGCACAGAAGGAGGCCATGAACCTCGCCCGCATCGGCAACAAGTACCTCGCCGACACCGAGCCCTGGAAACTCGCCAAGACCGACATGGAGCGCGTAGGCACCATCCTCAACCTCTCGCTCCAGTTGGCGGCCAACCTCGCCATCGCCTTCGAGCCCTTCTTGCCCTTCAGCAGTGAGAAACTGCGCGGCATGCTCGGCATGGAGACCTTCGAGTGGGAGCAACTCGGCCGCACCGACCTGCTCACCGCAGGCCACCAACTCGGCAAGGCCGAACTCCTCTTCGAGAAGATCGAGGACAGCGCCATCGATGCACAGATGCAACGCCTCGAAGATATCAAGAAGGCCAACGAGGCGGCCAACTACAAGGCCGAGCCCGTGAAACCTCTCGTGTCGTTCGAGGAGTGGGAGCGACTCGACATCCGCGTAGGTACCGTGCTCGAGTGTGAGCGCGTGCCCAAGATGAAGAAACTCCTCAAGTTCAAGATTGCCGACGGCCTCAGCGACCGCACCATCGTGAGCGGTATCGCCGAGCACTACACCCCCGAGGAACTCGTAGGCAAGCAGGTGCTCTTCATCGCCAACTTCGCCCCACGCCAGTTCAAGAACGGACTCGTGAGCGAGGGCATGATCCTCAGCGCCGTAGACCACGACGGCTCACTCGCCGTGACCTCACTCCTCCGCGAAGTGAAGCCCGGTAGCCAGGTAGGATAAATCCATAAACGGAACTGCAATGTCGGTGCATAGGGACTCCAATTTCTATGCGTTGATATTGCAGTTTCACTATAGTGATACTCCAGTATCTATACATAGAGATTAGCTCCCAAGCATGTCAGACCCGAACACACGTCGCATAGCCAAGAACACCGGACTCCTCTACATCAGGATGCTGGTGATGATGGTGATTGGGTTCGTCACCACCCGCGTGATGCTCAAGGCACTCGGGGTCGACAACTATGGCATCAACAACGTGGTGGGCGGACTGGTGTCGATGTTCTCCATGCTGTCGGCATCGTTGTCCGGTGCAGTGAGCCGCTTCTTCACCTTCGGGTTGGGCAAGGGCGACATGAAGCACCTCCGCGTGGTCTTCTCCACCTCCATCAATATCCATATTGTGTTGGCCGTCATCGTGCTCCTTGCCATTGAAACGGCGGGAGTATGGTTCCTGAATCATCGGATGGTAATAGCGCCCGACAGGCTCGATGCGGCAAACTGGGTGTTGCAGTGCTCTACCCTTATCTTTGCCGTCAATCTGCTCTCCGTCCCCTATAGGGCGGCCATCATTGCCCACGAGAGAATGTCAGCCTTTGCCTATCTCACCATCTTTGATGCTACGGCAAAACTGCTGATTGTATGCGCCATATACTTCTATGGTGGTGATAAACTGAAGTTGCTGGCTGTGCTCAACATTATACCAGCCATAATCTCTCAGGTAATCTATTGGAGGTACTGCAAGCGTAACTTCGTGGAGTGCAGCTACCAGTATGTGTACGACAGGAAACTCTTCGGCGAGATATTCAGTTTTGCCGGGTGGAGCTTCATCGGCAACACAGCCGGACTGATGAAGAACGAGGGCGTGAACGTGGTTATCAATACGTTCTTTGGAGCATCCATCAATACAGCTCGTGGCATTGCGATGCAGGTCAATGGAATGGTGATGCAGTTCATCAGTAACTTCACCATGGCGCTCAACCCTCAAATTATCAAGGACTATGCTGCAGGGCAGTTGGAGCGTATGCACAAACTGATGTTCCAGGGTACCAAGTTGTCATACTACATCTTCATGATTCTCTCTATCCCTATCATCTTTGAGATAGAGTCATTCTTGCAAGTGTGGCTGGGTGAGGTCCCAGCACATACGGTACTCTTTACTAGATTGGTATTAGTACTGAGCCTAGCCGAAATCATATCGCACACACTCATCACGGCGCAAACCGCAACGGGCAAGATAAAGGTCTATCAGATGGTGGTAGGAGGAATCCTATTGCTCAATCTCCCCATCTCCTATCTCCTGCTCCGATGGGGATGGTTCCCTGAAGTCACGGTAATCGTGGCCATCATCGTGTCGCAACTCTGCCTTGTAGCTCGCCTGTGGTTTCTCCGCAGGATGATTGATTTTCCCGTGGGAAAGTTCGTCACAAAGGTATACTGCAATGTTGTCGTAGTCACCCTGCTCTCATTGATAGTTCCGTCTGTGTGTTATGTGTTGATGCCGTCGGGCGTAGCAAGGTTCTTCGTGCTATGCAGCCTCTCCGTAGTGTCTTCGGCTGCGGCAATCTATTTTGTGGGATGTAATCGTGAGGAGCGTGTCATGATTGGCAAAGCCATCGGAAGTGTAATCGCTAAACTCCGTCACCGATGATCGAGATTAAAGACAAGAAGGATTGTTGCGGCTGCCATGCATGTGCCTCTATCTGTGCACACCATGCCATCACGATGCAGGCAGATGCGGAGGGATTCCTTTATCCTACGGTGAATAAGGATGCATGTACTGATTGTGGTCTGTGTGAGCAAGTATGTCCCGTCATTCATCAGTCCTCGCCAAGGCAGACTTTGAAGGTGTATGCTGCGCGAAGTTATGATGAAGACCTGCGCCGTCAGAGTTCCTCGGGAGGTATCTTCACGCTATTGGCCGAGGCGGTAATCCGTGAGGGGGGAGTCGTTTTCGGGGCTAAGTTTGACGAGGAGTGGAACGTCATCCACGCGTGGACGGAAAACATCGATGGATTGGTTGATTTCCGGGGTTCAAAGTATGTGCAGAGTACTATCGGAGATACCTATAGGGAGGCTAAGAAGTTCTTGCTGCAGGGTCGGAAAGTGCTCTTCACAGGCACTCCCTGCCAAATCGCAGGTCTAAAAAGATTCCTTCGCAAAGATTACGACAACCTGTTGGCGGTAGATATCATCTGCCACGGTGTGCCCAGTCCTCTCGTATGGCAAAGGTACTTGGATGAGATGCGTGCCCAGGGCGAGATCACAGATATCTCGTTCAGGGATAAGGCCAACGGTTGGGCTCAATATGGCTTCCGACTTTGCTCCCCTGCCATGAAGGAGGGACGTCTACTGCAACCCTTCTCAGAGAATGTCTTCATGAGTAGTTTCCTCTCTCGTCTCTCCCTGCGGCCTTCATGCCATGCGTGCCCGAGCAAAAGTGGAAGGAGCGGAAGTGACATCTCGATTGCCGACTTTTGGGGGATTGAGAAGTATAACTCCAGGTTTACCGACAACAAGGGGACAAGTGCCGTATTGGTGCATACCAATAAAGGCAAGGAACTTTTGGACAAGACCGATGCACTCAAAGAAGAGCATCCTTTGGAGCAATTTAAGCGCGAAGTGACCACATACTACAGAAGTGTAGAGGCCCATCCGAAGCGGAGTGAGTTCTTTGAACGGTTGGATAAGGCTCCGTTGAAGGAACTGGTGGGTGAATATGCCCCCAAGAAAAAGCCCGTGCGCAAGAGTCTGTTGAAGAGAATAGTCCAATGGATAATGCCGAACGATTTCAAAATCATTTGGGACAAGCCGGGGCAGACGTGTAACCGCTTGTGGTCATATCTCGATACCATAGGATGGGCGATACGTACTCGGAATAGGGTATACGTACTGTTCTGGGACAGGGACATCAAGCACTTCGACCACCTCCGCAACAATCCATACATCAAGTTTCCGTTGTATAATAAGACCTTAATAAAGTGGCTGGGTGATGCCAAGTATCAGAAGCTGCTGACTTGGGTCTTTGCCAATAGATTCCTTAATCGATTCTATGCCCGCACCACCTCCAAGAAATTTATCTATAGTTGGCAGCATCGGGCCGATAAGGAGTATTTCCCCTATGTGATGGATGAGATACGGAACATCTATGCTCCGAACAGGTATGTCATCGACGAGGTGAGGCCTGTGATGGACCGATACAAGCGAGAGGGTTACTTCATCATAGGAGTACATATCCGAAGAGGTGACTACAAGACGTTTGAGGACGGACGATACTACTTCGAACTTGACGAATACAGACAGCATATGCAGACTCTATGCGAAGTATACAAAGACAAGAAAATATGCTTTGCCATATCTACCAATGAGAAAATAGCCCCCACCTTTTTCGAGGGTATGGAAATCTGCAAGACGACCAATACGACCGCCATCCACGACCTCTATATGCTGACACAATGCGACCGTATTGTCGGTCCGCTCAGTACATTTAGTCGTTGGGCCTCTTTCTATGGCGAGGTTCCCTTATGTTTCATCAGTAAGGGGGATGTCATAGAGAGCGATGAGGCTTTCTCCGTTATCAAGGACTTCTACCACTTTGCAGACGGAACAGAAATAGTAAACCTAACAGACAAACACACGCACGTATGAGAATCGGAATCCTTACCCTTCCCCTTCATACCAATTATGGAGGAATCCTGCAAGCCTACGCCCTGCAACGAGTGTTGCAAGGTATGGGCCACGAGGTAGTGGTCATCGACGAAGAAAAGCAGTTCCGCTTCTCCCTGAAGCGTCGCATAGAGATGTATGTCAAGGGTAAGCTAAAGCGTCTCCTATTGGGCAAGGATGCAATTATCTATTCCCCCGAATACTATAAGTTGTTGTGGGAGGCTCGTACTAAATATACGGGGCAATTTGTGGCTGAACATATAGCCCGTAGA
>JAZOPX010000066.1:0-40152 GCA_045655845.1 Bacteroidaceae bacterium | reverse complement strand
CTTGGCATGTATGCCATGCTTCGAGAGCTCGCGCTGGATGATGGGGTCGTCGTTCCAGAAGACGAAGGCATCCTCGTCGGTCTGGTTCTGCAGGATGCGGAACTTGGCATCCACATACTCCTGCATGTTGTGGTTGTAGCGGTCCAGATGGTCAGGCGTGATGTTGAGCAGGATGGCGATGTGCGCACGGAACTCATACATGTTGTCGAGCTGGAAACTACTGAGTTCGATGACATACCAGTCATAGTCACACGTGGCCACCTGATAGGCCAGGCTCTGCCCGATGTTGCCCGCGAGGCCCACGTTGTAGCCCGCGCTTTTGAAGATATGGTAGATGAGCGATGTGGTGGTCGTCTTACCGTTACTACCCGTGATACACACCATCTTGGCGTCGGTGTAGCGTCCGGCAAACTCAATCTCCGAGATCACGGGGATGCCCTTCTCGGCAATCTTGCGCATCATGGGTGCCTCGGCCGGTATGCCCGGACTCTTGATCACCTCGTCGGCATTGAGGATGAGCGCCTCGGTGTGCTGCCCGTCCTCCCACGCGATGTGATGCTCCTCGAGCATCTGTCGATAATGTTCCTTGATGGTCGACATGTCCGAGAGAAACACGTCGAATCCCTCCTTCTGAGCCAAGACCGCAGCGCCCACGCCGCTCTCGCCTCCGCCTAATATTACGATTCTCTTTGCCACTGGAATATACTTGTCTAAATCGATTTATCCTAAGTTTATAAATAATCCGCGAAGATACTAAATATTCTTGACAATAAACAGACGGCAGTACACAATTCTTCTCGTGGAGCAAAAAAATGTGATGCTCACAGCGATGTGAGTGATGTCGGAATCAAGAGTGTGTCTCGCACTACTCGGGTAGGAACCTCCCCTAATCTCTATGGGGAGGGGACCACTCCTTTGTTGTTTTTACTTCTCCATGTTCTGCCTCTACAGTGCCGGTCAGGGGGTGTGGAACAAGACATTTCTGATATTTTCTGATAATTGTTGGGATAATCCGTGGGGATGTAGTACCTTTGATGGATTTTGGTTTAGTGTGTAGTGTTTAGGGGCGGGCAGCCCGCCCGATTTATAGATAGAATAGAACGATTGACAATGAATATACCCTTTCGCCCGGTGACGGCGGCTGATGCCGATCTCTTGCGCTCCTTTACGATGGGGGGTAAGTGCATGAACTGCGATTTGAACGTGGCCAACATCTGCAGTTGGCAATTCCTCTACCACACGGAGTGGGCCGTGGTGGATGGCTTCCTCGTGCTGCGCTTCGTGGAGAGCGGGCACGTGACCTACATGAAGCCTATCGGCAAGGGTGACCTACGCCCTGTGCTCCATCGGCTGATGGCCCACGCCCGCAGCCTGGGCGACACACTCAGGGTAGCCTGCGTATGTCCCTGTGCGCAAGCCTTGATGGAGGAGTCGATGCCGGGAGCCTTCACCTATGAGGTGAACCGCGACAAGTCGGACTACCTTTACCTGCGAGAGCGTCTGGTGACGCTCACGGGCAAGAAACTGCAGCCCAAGCGCAACCACATCAGCAAGTTCATGCGACTGTACCCCGACTACGAGTACCGCCCCCTGACCGAGGCGATGGCATCCGACTGCATCCGCCTGGGCGAGGAGTGGCGCCAGACGAACGACTCTGGGATGTTTCGTGCCATGCAGGCCGAGCAGCGGATGATACGTTATGCCCTGCGCCACATGGATGCGCTGCACATCGTGGGCGGTACGCTATGGGTGGAGGGGCGTATGGTGGCCTTCACCTTCGGTTCGAGGATCAATGGCGAGGCCTTCGACGTGTGCGTGGAGAAGGCCGACACCTCGTACGAGGGAGCCTACGCGATGATTAATAATGAGTTTGTGTCGTGCCTGCCCGAGGATATCGTATACATCAATCGTGAGGAAGACCTCGGTCTCGAGGGGCTACGCAAGGCGAAAATGTCGTACTACCCCGACCTGATACTGGACAAGATGGTGGCTACGCTCACCCTCCTGCCTCAGGAGACGGAGGAGGAGATGCGCGAACGCTTCGAGACACGCCACCTGTGGGAACGCTCGTTTGCTGACCCAAAGACCTTCATCGATCTCTACTTCCGCGAAAAATACCGCAAGGAGCGCAATGAGACCATCGTGCGTGACGGACGCGTGGTGGCGGCCCTGCAGAAGTTGCCCTACCCGCTGACCTATGGCGGGCGCATGCTGCCCGCCTCGTACATCTCGGGAGCCTGTACCGACGAGCGCTACCGCCGACGTGGACTGATGGGCGAGTTGCTTACCCAGACGCATCGCGCGATGTATGCCGAAAAAGCGGCCTTCAGTTTCCTCATCCCCGCCACCGCCGAACTCTTTGCCTACTATGCCAAGTTCGGCTATACCCCCTGTTTCAAGTTTGGGTGGAAGGAGACCCACCCCAACCCTCCCTGTGAGGGAGGGGGTACTGACCTCACGGTGAGAGAAGTCCTCCCTCACAGGGAGGATTTAGGTGGGTCTGAACTCCTCATCTACCTGCGCGAAAAGATGCAGGAGCGCCCGATGTGTATCCAACACCCTATGGCAGACCTGCGTGCCGTAGTGGACGACATGCGCTTGGCAGGCGACACGATGTGGGAGGCCCGCCGTGACGGGACGCTCGTGGGCTTGGCTATCTGCCGTGCCGAGAGCGACGGGGTGCTGCTGCGTGAGTGCGTGTACGACGATGAGGAGGCCCGCGAGGCGCTCATCGCTACCATCGCCGCCCATCACGGGCGCACCGAGGTGGACGTGATCGACACTACGGGAACCGAGGGAGACTACCTCGGCATGGCACGCATCATCGATGCTGAGGCCATGCTCACGGCCTATGCCGCACTGCATCCTGAGATGGATTGGAAAATAAATGTCACCGACGATGAACTTTCTGACAACAATGGACGTTATCATATAAGTGGAGGTGTATGCAAACGCATGGATGAGGCCGCAGCCTATGACGAAAACCTCTCTATTGCTCAGCTCACCCACAGAGTGCTCACAGAGGAGAATCCCCTAATGAGCCTAATGATGAACGACTAAACATAAAACGACAAGACTATGAAGCATATCACCCGTTACATTGTGGCACTGTTCGTGGCACTGCTCACGACATACACCGCCATTGCCCAAGAACTTGAGGCCAAGGTGGTCGTAAACCACCAGAAGATACAAGGCACCAACACCTCGGTGTTCACTACCCTGCAGGAGTCTATCACCGAGTTTATGAATACCCGCAAATGGACCAATGCGCAGTATGCCACACGAGAGAAGATCGTGTGTAGCCTGAACCTCATCGTCAACGAGTATAGCGACGATGGGCGCTTCGCCTGCAACCTCATGGTGCAGTCCAATCGCCCCGTCTACAATGCATCGTACAACACCACGGTATTCAACTTCAACGATGTGGCGGTCAACTTCAACTACATCGAGCACGACAAGCTGGAGTTTGCTGACGAGATGATCGACAACAACCTCACCGCCGTGCTGGCCTACTATGCCTACCTCATCATCGGGCTCGATATGGAAACCTTTGCTCTCAAGGGTGGCACCGACATCCTACACAAGGCCGAGAACGTGGTAAACAATGCACAGATGATAGGCGAGGATGGTTGGAAAGCCTTTGGCGACAGCAAGAACCGCCATGCGCTGGTGAACGACTACATGAACGGCGCCATGGAACCCTACCGCCAGCTCATGTACGACTATCACCGCAAGGGTCTCGACGAGATGGCCCAGAATGCCGAGCGTGGACGAAGCAACATCACCACCGCCCTGACGCTGCTCGAGAAGGCTAGGCAGGAGAAATCCATGTCGGCCCTGCCGCAGCTGTTCACCGAAATCAAGAAGGACGAACTCCTGGGTATCTACAGCAAGGGCACGACAAAGGAGAAGGAGGAGGTGGTGCGCATACTCTCCTATGTGAACCCCTCATATACGAGCGACTGGGAGGAGATGAAAAAGCAGTGAACTTTGGCTATTGGCTGTTGGCTATTGGCTCATCGCTCACTGCTCACTGCTCATCGCTCACTGCTCACTGCTCACTGCTCATCGCCACTGCTCACTGCCCCTTAACCAATAACCGCACCGAAGGAGCATTAACACAAAACTCATTTCCGCCTTATGAAATATACCATGAGACTCTTCGCCCTGTTATTGATAGCCCTGTGGACCTCCCCCCGCGTCTATGGGCAGGTGTATAAGTATGTGGGACTGGAGGACGGACTCAGCTCACGCAACGTGTATGCCGTGCAGCAGTCCAACGGCGGCTTCATCTGGTGTCTCACCGACAAGGGTATCGACCGCTATGACGGTACGGAGATGAACCGCTACTCGATCAGCATCGATGGGGTCAAGTTTACCGAGTATTCCTCATGCCGACTCATCTACGATAGTCTCAAGGATAACCTATGGGTCGTTACCGGTGGCGGCAAAATCATCCGTTACGTGCAGCGCAACAATAACTTCGAACCCGTCTATTCGCCCAAGATAAACAATTTACGTGCCGACATTATGCGAAGCGCCGTGTCGCCCATCGATGAGGAAGGCAACATATGGCTGCTTGTGGGTGAGCAAGCTTTCCGCTACAATGTGCGAACTCTTGAAGGGCACGAAATGACATTCAGGCAAAAGGTGAACGATATAACCTTTTCGGCAATAGCATCCATCAACGACTCTACACTCTACATCGGCACCAAAGGTGGAGTATATCGGGCTTCGGTGCAAGGGGAGGTGATAGATATCGCTCCCCTCGAAGGCATGCAGCATGAAGCGGTCAATGTGAACACCTTCTACTACGACCTCCCTTACCGCACACTGCTCATAGGCACGGAGGATGCCGGCATCATAGCCTACAGGGAACAATCGCAGCAGGTCATACACCACAAGGAGCTGCTCCCCGACGTGCGCGTCACGAAGATAATCCCCTACACCGGTACTGAGGTTCTGTTCTCGACCAATGCCGCCTGCGTGTTCCGTATGTCATTGGATGACTGTCTCCCGCAATCTTTCCTCAGCGCTGACTACAACACCGACTATCGCATGAATACGGACAACGTGGCCGACATCTTCATCGACCAGGAAGGACAACTATGGATGTGCTCGTTCCCCAAAGGGCTCACTGTGCGCAATGCACAATACCCCGCGCTCAACTGGATACGCCGCTCTAACCTCAACGTCAACACACTCACCAACAATGGCGTCAACTACATCCTCGAGGATAGTGAGCAGGACTTGTGGTATGCCACCGACAATGGCGTGAGCATATACGACATACAGAGCAAGCGCTGGCAGACGCTGCTCTCCATGAGCGACGTCTCGCCCAACCCCAATCACGACTTCCTGACGATGTGCGAGGTGCGCCCGGGCAAGGTGTTGCTCGGAGGCTATGCCGCAGGTATCTACGTCATCGACAAACGTACGTGGAGGGTCGACTTCGTGAAGCCCGACCTCATCATCCCCGAGAAGTATATCCAGACCATGTGTCTCGACCCCACTGACGGCACGGTGTGGGCGGGAGGAGAGAACCAGCTCTTCAACCTCAGCTACGACACGGCACTGCGGGTCAACTACTCCGAAATCTTCGGCGGTATCAACTGTATCACTCCCAAGGACGATGACCATCTGTGGATAGGCACGAAGAACGGCCTGTTCAGTTTCGAGAAGACTACACACACGAAGCGGCGTATCGAACTGCCTGTGGAGCGATTCAGGGTCAACTCCATCTATCAGGATACCGACGGCACGGTATATGTGGGCACCCACCACCACGGATTGATTGTCTTCAACGAAGAAGACGGATACTACTGCCACTACAACAAAGACAACAGCGCGCTCACCAACAACTGTATGATGAGCATTGTGGGAGCCGATAACCAATCGCTCTACATCAGCTCCGATGGCGGTATCGTACGCTTCAATAAAATCACCGGCCGCATCACCACATGGAGCAACGACCAAGGATTGCAAGGTGTGAGTTTCAACGTGCAGTCTGGTGTGGCAACCCATCGTCATACCCTCATGTTCGGCAGCGATATGGGAGTCATCGAGATACCCGTGAGCGCTTCGCTACCTCATGTATACAAGGGCAAACTGGTCCTTTCGGATTTCTATATAGGGCACACGCGTATGCTGGCCGATGACGACGAGTCGCCCCTCACCGATGCCATCGACCGCATGAATCATCTGTATCTGAGCAGTAGTCAACACAATGCAGCCATCAAGATCAAGTGTATCAACCATATATACCCTTCCGACTGCAAGGTTATGTGGCAGATTGATGGCAAGCAACCCGAGGCGTGGATCCCCCTTGGCGAAGAGCGCTTCATCCCGTTGCGTGACCTCTCCTACGGACGTCACCGGCTCACCATACGTGTCATGTCCAACGAGGCGGGAACCATACTCGACGAGCGCGAACTGCTCATCACCATGAAGCCCCCCTTCTATCTCTCCTTTGCAGGTATCTTGCTCGAACTCCTCATCTTGGGTGCTATCCTCTTCCAAGTGGGCAGGTACCTCAAAGCAAGAAGCTACATGCAAGTGTCTGAGGAGAAGATAAACTTCCTCATCAATACCGCACATGACATACGTACCCCGCTGACCCTCATCAAGGCACCTCTGGAAGAACTCAGCCAGAGCGACACACTCAATGTCGAGCAGCGCGAGGCCGTAGGGATGGCACTGCGCAATGCCAACACGCTGACGCAGATGACCGACAAGGTGATGCAGTATGAACTCTCGAGCATCGAGCGGGGCGTGGCACGCATCGAACGACACGAGGCCGTCGCCCACTTCCAAAGCCAGATCGACAAACACTCGCTTTTGGCACGCGCCAAGCAGCAGACCATCTGCTACGAGCACCCCGACGAACCGTTCGATATCTGGGTAGATGTGCGCAAACTAAACTCCATCATTCAAAACCTCATCTCCAATGCCGTCAAGTATAGCGACAATGGAACTACCATCACCGTTCGCCTCTATCGTCATGCCGTGCGCTGGGGATTCCATGTCGTCGACCACGGCATAGGCATCAGTGCTGGCGAACAACGCAAACTCTTCAAGCAACTCTTCCGTGGAACCAATGCCATCAATGCCAAGATTGTAGGCAGTGGGGTGGGGTTGCTCTCCATTGCTCGCTACGTGAAGCGCATGCACGGACACATCACGGTAAACAGCCAAGTTGACGAAGGATCAGACTTCCATGTCTCATTTCCTCTCGGGAAAGAACACTACAAGCATGCTACCACCGAGTTTGTAGTTGACTCCTCTGTGGACGTGGTGGGAGAACTTCCCCCACCACTTGAAACCCGAGGCATGGCTTCCACCGACGACGGACGCCATCGCCTGCTCATCGTGGAGGACAACCCCGAGATGCTGGCCTACCTCAAGCGACTCTTCGCTAAGGACTATGCCGTCTACACCGCTACCAATGGCAAGGAGGCACTCTCCAAATTGCCCTACGTGCAGCCGCTCATCGTACTCTCCGATGTGATGATGCCCGAAATGCGGGGCGATGACCTCTGCGTATCCATCAAGAGCAACATCGACACCTCGCACATTGCCGTAGTGCTCGTATCTGCACTCTCCGACCAGCAGAGCATCATCAACGGACTCTCCGTGAAGGCCGATGCCTATGTGACCAAGCCATTCGATACCAAAGTGCTGCAACTCACCATACAGAACCTGGTGGAAAGCCGCCTCCAACTGCGACAGCAACTGTCCAACCTCGATACCACGACCAATCGGGACCTTGTGGACACCGCATCGGAACTCGACCTCAAACTCATGGAGGAGATGAGGCGTATCATCGAGAACAACCTTGCCGACAGTGACTTCACGGTCGACACCCTCGCCTACGAACTGCGAGTGAGCCGCACATCGCTATACAATAAGGTGAAGGGCCTGACGGGCAACACCCCCTCGGACCTTATCCGCACTCTCCGCATCGAAAAAGCCAAGACGCTGCTCCGCGACCATCGCCACAGCGTCACTGATGTGGCCGAACTAGTGGGTTTCACGGACCAAAAGCACTTCCGCGAAGTGTTCAAGAAAATCATAGGCGTCACCCCAAGCGAGTATGCCAAGGGAAAAGGTGAAGAGAAGGTCACTGTGCAATAAAATAGTCCTTGGTTTGTGGGATTCCAAAAATATGGCTAACTTTGCACGCAGTTAAAGGAATCCCATGGTTATGCGGCAGTAGCTCAGTCGGTAGAGCATCAGCTTCCCAAGCTGAGGGTCGCGGGTTCGATCCCCGTTTGCCGCTCTTCTTTTTTATGGATAGCAAGGAAATACAGAAGATAAAGTTGCGCTTTGGTATTGTAGGCAATGCCGAAGAACTCAACCGAGCCATCGACATCGCAATGCAGGTGGCTCCCACCGACCTCTCTGTATTGGTTACCGGAGAGAGTGGAGTGGGTAAGGAACACTTCCCGCAAATCATACATCAGCATAGCGCACGCAAACATAATAAATATATCGCTGTCAACTGTGGTGCCATACCTGAAGGCACCATCGATTCGGAACTCTTTGGCCATGTCAAGGGAGCTTTCACAGGGGCTATCGAGGAACGTAACGGCTACTTTGCTGAGGCTCACAACGGCACTATCTTCCTGGACGAGATTGGCGAACTGCCTCTCTCGACACAGGCTAGATTGTTACGTGTGCTCGAATCGGGCGAATACATCAAGGTGGGCTCCTCCAAAGTGGAGAAGACCAATGTGCGCATCGTGGCTGCTACGAATGTGAATCTCACAGAGGCTATTGCACGTGGCGATTTCCGTGAAGACCTCTATTACCGCCTCAATACCATACCGGTGAAGGTCCCTGCACTGAGAGAACGTGCTGCAGATGTTGTGCTGTTGTTCCGTAAGTTTGCCTCCGATGTGTCGGAACGCTATACCATGCCGCCTGTGCAGCTGACGGATGGAGCTAAGAGATTGCTTTCTGCCTATCCGTGGCCCGGCAACATACGCCAGCTCAAGAATGTAACCGAACAGATTACACTACTCTCGGCACAGCGAGAGATTACCGAAGAGGTGCTGCGCGAATATCTACCCGAAGTGAAGCCTAATCTGCCCATGTTGAGCTTGGGGAAGGTTGCCCAAGGCAAAACTTTTGAGAACGAGAGAGAAATCCTCTATCAGGTACTTTTCGACATGCGTCAAGACATGACAGAACTGAAACGTCAGGTGAGTGCACTTATGAGTAATGAAATGCCGATGGCACACCCTGTCAATGGCTATCCCTCCCGTAGCGATATGCCTCTGTTGGAGCATGGCTCGTTGGGTACTGATGCTACCATTTCCATACGCTCGCAAAAGGCACAAGATGACTTTGATTATCAGGATACAGAAGAGTATGTGGAGGAAACGCTTTCTATCGAGGAGGCGGAAAGAGAACTCATCCGGAAGGCGCTTATACGCCACAGAGGCCGTCGAAAAGCTGCTGCTGCAGAACTAGGCTTCTCAGAGCGTACGCTCTATCGTAAGATTGAAAAATATAAGTTGGAAGCTCTCTAAGCCTATGAAAAATAAACTGCACAAAGGATTTCCGCTCTTGCTCGTGCTTGCTTTAGTGGGATGTACGATTTCGTATAAGTTTAATGGAGCATCCATTAACTACGACATCATCAAGACCATCACCATCAACAACTTCCCTAATCGTGCCGTTTACCAATGGGGCCCTATGGAGAGTATGTTCAATAATGCACTAAGCGATAAGTATGTGAATCAGACCAAATTGCAACAGGTGAATCGTGGAGGCGACCTCGTGCTCTCGGGTGAGATTACTGCTTATGACCAGGTCAACAAGTCTATCTCTTCTGACGGCTACTCTTCGATGATGCAACTCAAGATGACCGTGAAGGTAAACTTTGAGAATACCAAGAATCCTAGCGAGGACTTTGAACGTCAGTTCTCGGCCAGTCGAGAGTTTGATGCTTCGCAGCAACTTAACGATGTGCAAGAGGAACTGGTAACGCAGATTATAGATGAGATTGTTGAACAAATCTTCAACGCCACCGTGGCTAACTGGTAAAGAGATACGCGCATGGTATTAGGCACGCTCATCAACCATCCGGAATTGCTTAATCGCGATACACTGTACGAATTGCGAGGCATCGTAGCCCGCTATCCCTATTTCCAGACGGCGCGGTTACTCATGCTCAACAACCTATACTTACTGCACGATCCTGATTTTGGAACAGAGTTACGACGCGCGGTGCTCTACGTGAGCGATCGCCGTACGTTGAGTCGACTCATTGAGGGATATATCGATAGGGTAGTATCCGATAGCCCAGAGATCGAGGAGGATATCTCCGTAGATCGTACCATGAGTCTCATAGATGCCTTTCTTGAAACCTTGCCAGAAGAACGTACCGAAAGTCTCCTTGTGCCCGAGACTGTTGGTGACTATGCCACACGTTTCTTGTTGGAGGACGAGGAAAGCACATCATGGGGAGTCCTTGGTGACGATAGCGTGCTGAGGGCACTGCATCTTATGTCGCAGAAGGAAGACTCGGAACCGATCCTCCCAGCAGTCTCGTCCGTGGATAAAGCAAGCGCTGGAAACTCTGCTGAAGTAACCTCGATGTCTGTAGTTCAAGAACCCTCGCAAGCAATTGCTCCTGTAGAAGGAGAATTGCTTGATGAGAGTTACTTTACTGAAACTTTGGCAAAGATTTATATCAAGCAACGCAAATATTCGCGTGCTCTTGAAATTATTCGGAGTTTATATTTGCAATTCCCCGAAAAAAACGCTTACTTTGCAGACCAAATCCGTTTTTTGGAAAAATTGATTATTAATAACAACTTAAAATAAAATATGTATTTACTTTGCATCGTACTTATTGTTGCCGTTTCTGTGTTGATGTGCGGCATCGTGCTGATTCAGAATTCAAAGGGTGGTGGCTTGGCTTCATCATTCGCTTCATCAAACCAAATTATGGGTGTACGCAAGACTACGGACTTTCTTGAGAAAGCTACATGGACATTGGCTATTGTCATTGCCCTCCTTAGTGTTGCTGCTGCTTGGACTTTGCCCACTAAAACTGAGGCTGGTCACGATAGTATGTTGATAGAGAATGCAGTTGATGAGTCTGCAGTAAACCCCGAGTCGTTCCCTGAGTTTGACGTGGAGACTGAGACTGCACCTGAAACAGCAGCAGAATAATTGTAGATTACTATTTACAATAAGTGGAGGGGACATACTCAAATGTCTCCTCCTTTTTCTATGTATAGTATAGGATTCAAGGTGGAAAGGTGGGGGCTGCCTTTGGACGGTAGGATTATAAGTTCTTTACATGCTAACTCACCAGCTACCATCAGATTTTTCCTAAGATGCGGTCCATGGCCCAATTGGTCGGTGTGGCACTGAGACCATTACAGGTGCAGATCCCTTCTCTTTTCAGGTGGCGTACAATATTTTCGATGAGTGGTTGCTGTACATGCTCGGGGTTAGGAATGGAGAATTCGTGATGCCCCGTCTGATCGTTCAATTCGATGGGTTGGTAGGTGAAGACCGAGAAGCACAGCATCCCCTGGTCTCCAATGATTTCAATGCGGTCTTCGCGTGCACTCTCGTGAGCCACGAAGCACCATGAGCCGCTGCCTACAAGGCCGCTGTCGAAGCGAAAAGTAGCGCTGATGCTGTCTTCTGCCTCATACAGCCCACCGCGATTAGCTGTATACCCCTTGGCCTCAATGATGTATCCGAAATAGTACTGTAGAAGGTCCAGTTGGTGGGGGGCAAGATCGTAGAAGTAACCGCCGCCTGCAATATTGGCCTGTACGCGCCAGGGCATAGCGTCTCCCGTAGAGCCGTCAAACTCACGAGGGGGCTGTGCCAGACGGATATGTACGTTGATTACTTTCCCTACACGAGGTATGAGTTCTTCTACCTTCTTGAAGTAGGGGAGATATCTGCGGTAGTAGGCTACAAAGCAAGGTGTGCCCGTTTCTTCGCTGGCTCTGTTGATGCGAATGCAGTCCTCGTATGAGGCTGCCATGGGTTTCTCGATATATACGGGCTTGCCTGCACGGAGTGCCATGATGGCGTAAGTGGCATGCGAAGAGGGAGGCGTAGCAATATATATGGCATTTACGTTGGGATCGTCGATGATGTCCATCACGTTGGTGTACCATTTGCTTATGCCGTGGCGCTCGGCATACGATTGTGCGCGTTCGGCACTGCGGCTCATGACAGCCTCTATTCTTGAACCTTTGATTTGCTGAAAAGCAGGTCCGCTTTTCTTCTCAGTGGCTTCGCCACATCCGATAACTCCCCAACGTATCATGCTAGTCTTGATTTTTTAAAAATTTAGAATTGAGTACTCGTTCGTTAGGTATTAATTGCCTAGTCCCAAAAGTTCCATGAGAAACCAAGCTTAAACAAGCGAGGATTAACAGGGTAATGAGGTACAAGGAACGAGTTGGTAATTCGCAAAGTGTTTTGTGTTACGTGGTAATACATGACGTAGAACCTTACCTGCTTGAGATGGAAGTTGGCATAGGCATTGATGAAGGGGTATCCGCCGAGTTCTACGCGGTGCGCTCCTTCCTGCACGAAATATTGCTCCAGGGCAGGGGCATAGTCAGGGACGTAGTAGCGGGTAAACCATCTCATGTCGGCACCCAGCTGTATGCGCAGTTCTTTGGCGTAGGTGAACTGTAGGTAGAGGTTGCTGTAGATATTTACCAGTGGTAAGGGGAGCACCTCCTGGTTGGAGGAGTATTGCAACGTAGCCTCATTGTCCCAATGCAGTACACCGAGTTTGAAGTCTTGATATAGTGTGCCGCTCAGCACCTGCAGATTCTTAGTGTATTGGCGGGCGGTGATGGTGCTGAGGCTTAGGGGAGTGTTCGAGGTCATGCTGCCCGGTGCCATATAGGGAGTTCCTGCGAGGTAGGTGTAGTTCTTGATGTTCTCCACCCCAGCATAGAGTCGAGTGCGCCAGCGGTCAATGGCGATGCTGCCTCCTATTCTCGTGCGGAACTCTTTGTCGAAATCGTTGTCCCACCAATAGTGTTGTGCGTGGTAATGGCGATAGTAAAAGGAGGGGTTTTCATTCTTGATATATCCTTCAGCCCGGAGTCGTAGGGTGTCCTTGCTTAAACGGAAATTGAATTCGGCGTTACCCTCGATACGGAATGCTCCGAGGTCAGTACCGACCAAGACGGTTTCTGCCGTAGCATTGAAAAGGAATGCTTTACCCATGGTGCGGTGTATGTTGCCTCCTACGAGGATGTTATTCTCCTTATAGGTATGGGTGTGGTCAGGGCCTGCACCTCCGATGCTATCGGGCAATGCAAACTGGCGGTATTCGTAGGTGGCGTATGCCGAGGCCCCGAAGGGTATCCAACGGTTGAATCCCTCAATAAGTGTCAGTCCTGCGGTGTTGCGCAGATGCAGATAGCGTGTTCCATCGATGGAGTCATAGGGAACGTAGTTGTGGGCATAGTAGCCTTTAGTGTTGTCGTAGTCGATGAAACGGCGGCTTTTGACGTTGCTCTGCATCGTATGGAAAATCTTGCTTACAGCCACGAAGTCGCGGTGGATGATGACCGTATCGGGCAGGCTATCGGTACGTGTCTTATAGTAGCCGAGTTTGAAGTCGTGGGCAAGCAGTGCGGTGTGCAGGATGTTCTCGTTCCATGTATCCTGTAGGTTGGTGGGCATATCCTCAGGACGATAGTTCTTCTTTCCTTCGGCCATAGCTTCGGGTTGCGTGATGTAGCGGTCGTCAGCGATACCTCCATTCTCTGCCAGACGTAGTTTGTCGTAATTGTAGAGTAGGTTGATGCTGTAGCGGTCGCCATGGTGGTAGCCATAGAGGCTGCCGTCAAAATAGGCCGTTGACTGATGGTCATACATACCGCGCCCATAGAGATAGTCAATGTTGAACCCAAGTCCTGTGCGCTTGCCGCTGTTCACGCCGAAGCGGCCCTTGAAACGTTCCTCTCCGTTGCGTTTGTTGCCCGCACGATAGTAACTGATGTTCGACCATGGTGATTTGGTGTCGACAAAGTGGAACTCTCCTGGTGTAGTGATGAAGAAGTCCAAAGCGTCGGTAAAGAGGAACTGACCGTCACTTTTGCGGTTGAAGAAGATGCGCGACAAGCGTGGTGCGCCCATATTGCCTAGATAACTGTATTCTCCGTTCATGCCATCGGCAGAGTGTAGGTTCTGGAAGTTATACACCACCGTATCTGTCTCGACAGGAATAATCGTTCCCAATATGGGGTCGATGTCGAACATCTTTACATCGCGTGGCACACCTCGATCCACCACGGTGCTATCGCGTCGCGTGTTGTGCTCGCCCATCAAGCCTTGTTGGTTGAAGGTGGCGATGCTGCCTCCCGCGTTATCCTCCAAATGCTGCTGGGCGTAGAGAACAGAACTTAGGCTTAATGTCGCGAAGATGCTGACAAATATCTTGCGCATAGGGTTTGGAAGCTGCTATCTGAAGAAACGTACGATATACTCTGCTACCTTAATAATCATCGATACGAAGCATACGACAAGGAATGCTGTGCGATCTTCGGGGATACTGATGTAGAGGATTAGCGCCACGAGGAATCCGATGAGGAAAAGGGTGTTGAGTAGGTTACGTAATTGGTTGCGTTTCATCTGTTTGTTTTGTGTTTTATTGGGCTAATACATCGTTCATCTCTTTCACTAAATCGTCGAAGAAGTCGATGGTACCACGGCGGAACTTGCCTTGATCCTTAAGTAGCTTGGTCCCTTTGGTGTTGAATGCCTCTTCGTCTGTAATGAACTCCTCGGCGCTGAATCGGAGCCCACCATCGCGTTCTTCTTCGTACCAATAGTTTATACGTGTCATCTTGATGGTAGCTGCATGGTCGGTACAGTTTATCTCGACCCAATAGTTGATACGTGTGCGATCGAGTGTGAAGAAACGGTTGGTAAACACGAGATATTCCTCGGCGGTAAGGCTGATGATGTGGTTATTGGCATCCTCGTCCGTGAACTTCGATACAATGACGTTGGGCTTGCCAAATCGTATTTTGGCCCACTGACTAATGCGTTCAAAGCTGGCCTTCGAATCCAAAAGAATTGGTATGGTTTCTTGGAACATTACACGACCATTCACTACAGCTACGCTACCCTTGTCGTAACGAGCCTCCACTTGCGCCCATCCCATCATAAAGCAGAGGCATAGGCATATTGACATAACTGTTCTTTTCATACGGTTTTGTTCTATTATAACCGCAAAGATACGGAATGCGAGCGAGAAAACAAAGTTTGACTTTGGTTTTTCGCTGTGAGCCGATACTTAATTTTTTTGGAACCAGTCATTTCTTGCTGCTTGTCCTTTGTCGGCAATTGGAGTAGCCTGCCTCAGTATTCTGTCGAGCCTATCTGAATTCCCGATTTTATATTGCAGTATAACTCTAAGGTTTGTCTTGTCACTTTCTTGCTTATAGGTGTTTCCTATAGGCTCATAGATGCCCTGTTATGCTCTTTTGTGGGTTTTTGTTTTGCGTTTTGTACTTTTTGTTTTATTTTTGTGACGATTAGGTTTTGTTAGGTCTTGTATGATATATAGTTTAAGAAATATGAAAAAGAAAGTTTTGTTGGCGTTAGCTGCCTTCATGGGAGGTGCTTTCGCTGCTGTGGCTGCGCAGGAGAGAACTACGTTAAGTGCTCAAATTTATGATTATCAAAATGATATTGTGTATTTTGATTGTCTGCAGACACCACTCATCGCGCAAGAGTTTTATAACAATCCAGGCGAGGAGTATGTCTACAGTTTCGAGTGCGACGACCTTGTTTATCTTTCTGTAAATGGCCGTATCAATGTGCTGCTGTTGCCAGGCGATAGTTTGCATATAGATATCCGCTACGAGGGTAAAAATGCCTCGGTGGAGTATAGCGGTTCGGAGCGTGCGGTAAACAATAACCGTTTGCTGAAAAGCGTCGAGGGCATCAAGCGTGGATTACGTTACAAAAATCAATTGTTGGGTTGCGTGGCTTTGGATATCAAGCCCAAAACGCGTATTGACGACTCGCGCGTGTTGCTTGAGAAAGTGAATGCGCTTCTCGAGAAAAGTTCCGCGAGTCTTGAGGCTAAGAACTATGTGAAGGCTATGGTTGATTACGATGTCTATATGTCTTTCATCGAATATCCCGTGATGTATGAGAGTGTTAGGGGCTTGGCTGTGGCTGAGCAGGAGATTGGTGACTACTGGAACATCATGGAGGGATATACGACGCTTTCTGATGCCCAGGCACTACGCTGTCCTGAGTATGCCAGTCTGCTTATGCGCTATTGCTTCTATATGAATGCTAAGGCTGCCAAGGAGCAGGGTGTCTCTTACACCATGCCTACGATGATGGAGGGAATGTATAAGGAAATAGCAACATTCTATAGTGGTGAACAGCGGGATTACCTGCTCTATGTTTTGTTGCGTAACTTCATTATGAATGGTCAGGAAATCGAGCGTGCGGACGTGCTTTATAAGGAGTATTTAGAGAAGTATAACGTGAGCGCATTCCACAAGAATATCCTCGATATGCTCCTGCAATGATTGTGAGGTAGATAAAGACTGATGGAGTAGTTAAGACTCCTTGAAACAAAAACAATAGCGTGTATATATGAAACCTTTTCGCAAGATAACTTTTCTCGCTTTAGTGCTCGTCTTTGGTGTGGTCAACATGCAGGCACAGAACGTAGGCGAATGGAAGGAGAACCCAGTGACCTTGAGAGTGAGCAACCAACCTTTGGGTAAGGTGCTTGAAATGGTAGCTCAAGCTGTTGGTGCTAAGATAACCTTACAAGATGTGTCGCTGTGGAATATCAACAAACCGACAAGTCTTGTCGTAAAGGATAAACCTCTTGATAAGGTGTTAGGCGAACTTATCGGTGATCAAGACGTGGTGATTCGTTATGAAGGAGGTAATCAGATTATCATTGAATCTGATCAGAAGAACGCCTCCTCTTCAGAGGTGCTGACCGTAACGGGTACAGTGTTCGATAAGGTGACTCAGGAGCCGCTCATCGGAGCCACGGTGTTGATTACCGATGGAACAGGAAAGAATCATGGGACCAGAGGTTGTATTACTGATATCGATGGTAAGTTCAGCTTACGTCTCGCCAAAAAGGAATCGGTAAGTGTATCCTATATCGGCTATGAATCGGTGTCGAAACAAATCGTGAAGAATGAACACAATTTGGTGATAGAACTGAAACCGAGCATCGAACTCGATGACGTCGTGGTGACAGGTATCAGTCGCCGTAACAAGAACAGTTTTACGGGTAACTACGTGGAGGTAAAGGGTGAGCAGCTGCGCCAGATGAACCCTACCAATATCCTCAAGGGCCTGCAGTTCTTTGACCCGAGTTTCAAGATTATCGAGAACAACAAGAGCGGTTCGGACCCCAATGCGGAGCCCGACTTCCAGATTCGTGGTGACCAGTCGCTGGGTTCAAAGTCAATGAACAGCATGGACCTCATGCTTGTCAACGTATCGAGCCGTCCCAATACGCCGCTCTTCGTGCTTGACGGATTCATCGTTCCCATGAGCCGTATCCTCGACCTCGACCCCGAACGCGTGGAGACCATCACCGTGCTCAAGGATGCTGCAGCCACTTCAGTCTATGGTTCGCGTGCGGCCAACGGTGTAGTGGTAGTAGAGACCAAGGTGGCTCCCGACGGCGCACTCACCGTGTCGTACAATGGCACCATGACCATGCAGACTCCCGACCTGACGGACTACAACATGATGGATGCAGCCACCAAACTCGACACCGAGTGGAGAGCAGGCTTGTATGACCCCAACGATGCGGACCGTATGAACCTATATAATAAGTATCGTCGCAACGTATTGGGTGGTGTCAACACCTATTGGCTCTCAAAACCCTTGCGCACAGCCCTCCAGCACCGCCACTCGGCAAGCGTAGCAGGTGGTACCGAGGTGTTCCGCTATAGCCTTGACCTGAATGCGGCTATGCAGCCTGGTGTGATGAAGGGCTCGTCGAACCAAATCCTGGGAACCAACTTCAACATGACCTACATGAAGGAGAAGTTCACCATGCGCGCCAACGTAAGCATCAGTGAGTCGAACAGCAGCAACTCTCCGTACGGTTCCTTCTCGCAATATACCCGACTCAACGCATACTATATCCCTGAAGATGCCAATGGAGAACAGCTGAAAATCCTCGACAACAATACCGTCAGCGGCCAAGGTACTATCATTACCAATCCGCTCTACGATGCAACAGTCGGAATCAAGGATCTCAGCAACAATCTGAGCATGACTACGAACCTTAGTCTGGAGTACATGATACTGAAGAACCTGCGCATCACCGAACAACTCACCTACATGAGAGGTATGGCAGGTACGGACCGTTTCCTCCCAGCCGCACATACCAGTTTTGAGTTGGAGGACGATCTCACACGCAAAGGTAGTTACTACATGAGCACTGGTGAGATGTCTTCATGGTCGAGCAATATGGGTGTCAACTACAACCTCGTGCTCGACAAGCACCTTCTCAGTATCTTCGGAAACTGGACCATCAGCCAAGACCGTAACAACTACGTGAACCTCTCGGCCACGGGTTATCCCGATCCACACATGGATGACTTCATCTTCGGAAACAAGATGGAGACCAACATGGCAGGCATCGGTAACGAGAACATCTCTCGCTCGATAGGCCTCATTGGTCAGTTCTCCTATAGTTACGACAACCGCTACTCGGCAGACTTCAACTTGAGCGGTGAGGCATCGTCGCGCTATGCCAAGCATGACCTTGTCCCCTTCTGGTCGGTAGGTGGACGATGGAATGCCCATAATGAAAAATGGTTGCGTGGCTACCTCTCCAACCTCGTGTTCCGTGCCAGTTACGGTGTCACCGGTGAACAGAACTTCAGTCCCTCAGATGCAATCGAGTACTACAGCTTTGCTGAGACCATGACCCCTTACCAGTCGTTCCCCGTATTGGGTGCCCTGCTCAGTGGACTCAACAATACCTCATTGGGATGGGCCAAGACATACAACAAGAGTGCGTCTGTAGATTTTGGTTTCTGGAAGAACCGTGTGAATATGACCTTCAACTACTACGACAATATCACCAAGGAATTGCTTACCAACTATGACTTGGCTCCTTCGACGGGTTATCCCACCATGGTGATGAATGCCGGTGAGTTGCAAAACCGTGGTTTCGACGCTTCGGTGAATGTCATCGCCATGCAGAATCTCCGTAAGGAGTTCTTCTGGACCGTCAGTGCCAATGCCAACCGCAACAAGAATGAGATTCTCAAACTGTCAGAGTATTTGAAGAATGCAAACGAGGAGCAGCAGAAGTCGGCATCGGCTCCTCTCCCACAGTACCGTGAGGGAGAGTCTACCACTACGCTCTACGTGGTACAATCATTGGGCGTAGATCCTGTGACGGGTAAAGAAGTATATCTCAAGCGTGACGGTACCAAGACCTTCACTTGGAACGCCAACGATAAGGTGCCTGTGGGCGATACTAATCCCAAGGTGAGTGGTACGCTCTCATCCAGCATCAACTGGAAAGATCTCTCATGTACGCTCGGCTTTACCTATAAGTATGGTGGAGTGGTGTATAACCAGACGCTTGTCGACAAGATTGAGAACCAGAATGTGGCCTACAATCTCGACAACCGTGCCGGAGAGGGGCGTTGGGAGAAGCCAGGCGATGTGACCTCATTCGTTGGCTTCAGTCCTACCGGAGCCCACACACCAGCCAGCACACGCTTCATCATGAATGACAATGAGATTCGATTTGCTACGCTGAGTCTCGGATACCGTTTCTCTGGTCAGGACTTCAAGGCACTGAGCAAAGCCAATATCGACGTGCTGGCATTGAACTTTACGACCAACGACATCGCTCGCATCTCGCCCATCCGAATGGAACGCGGTCTTGACTATCCCTTTGCGCGTTCTTACACGCTCTCCATGTCACTCATGTTCCGCTAATAAATTACACCTAAATACAAAGAATATATGAAGAAGATTCTATATATACTCATCGGAGCACTTGCCCTCACCTCATGTGAAGACTGGCTCGATGTGGCTCCCAACACTGATGTTCCTGCAAAGGAACTGTTTACCACAGAGAATGGTTTTATTAGTTCTTTGGCGGGACTTTATATCGTCATGACAGAAGAAGATACTTATGGTAAGAATCTGACCTTCGGCCTCATGGACCAATTGGTGCAGTTTTATGACAAACTCCCCGATGGAACCTCTGACCGCAACAGTATCTATGTCTACGAACAGGAAACCAACACCTATAACACGAAAGGCGTGCTTGCCAATGTGTGGCAACAGCAATACCATACCATTGCCAATGCAAACAACTTGTTGAAATGGTGGGAACTTAACGCCGAGACCGTACTCACCGACACCATCACTCGTCGTATGGTGCGTGGCGAAGCCTTAGCATTGCGTGCTTTCCTCCACTTTGATTTGTTGCGCGGATGGGGTCCTATGAACTATGCTGGGGACGAAAAGGGCAGAGCCATGAAGTGCATGCCTTACCGTACGGTGGCCGACCACTCCAAGCAGCCTCTGCTCCCTGCAGAAACAGTGTTGCGTCACATCATCAACGACCTGTTGGAAGCACGCGAGTATATGGACTATGAGAAGGACCTCGACCTGAGCGACGTTAGAAACGACCGTCAGTATCGTTTCAACTACCATGCTATCAATGCTACATTGGCCCGTGTATACAACTATGCCGGCATAAAGGACAGTGCAGCGATGTATGCCAACCAAGTAATCGAGGAATGTGGTCTCACATTACAGACAAGCAACTACAACGACCCAATACTCTCCAAGGAACTCATCTGTGGCCTCAGCATGCACGAACTGGAAGACAACCTGTCGGAATACTTTGCCGTAGGCGAGAAACTAAACACGAAGTATTATCTGAAGATCTCTACGCTAAATGCTCTCTTCGAATCAGTAGGTACAGAAAGTGAGGATATCCGAGCACAGGGTACAGCCATGCACCGTAATAATGAGTTGCAGAATGCCATGTCTTTGAAGTATGTAGAAAATGTTCATGGAGTAATCCCGCTCATCCGCCTCCCCGAGATGTATTACATCGTTTGCGAAGCATCAGAAGATGCCAAGGTGGCTGGTACCCATATCAATACCGTGCGCAACAAACGAGGTATATCCAAGTCTAAGGACGTGGCATGTGACACCGAAGAGAATCGTCTTAATGCACTCAACAGAGAGTATCGTAAAGAGTTTTATGGTGAAGGACAATACTATTGGTTCCTCAAGACACATGGTCTCATAGGACCTCTGACCTATTGTCCCGATAAAGTAGAACTCGTTGCGGAGAATTTCGTATTCCCCTTACCCGATGCTGAAGTACAATATGGATGGACCGAGGGAAACGATCAGACTGGGAATGGTGAAGAGGATAATGTAACTCCTAATGAATAAAGGGAATCAAATACGTGTAGAATTATGAAAAAGAACATACAACTTGCAGTAACCCTGCTGTGCTTTGCACTCGTATGGTCGTCTTGCGAAAAGCGCGATCCTGAATTCTATGATGAAGGAGCCAATGGTGCCTACTTTGACTATGGCACTGCGGCTGAATATAACCAGACACTCAACTTTAGTGACCATATCGTAGGACACCCTGACACCGTATCGTTGATGCTGAAGGTAAAACTCCTCGGGTATCTTATGGAAGAGGGGCGTACCTTGGCCGTAAAGACCAAACCCATAGAAAGATACGAGCTGGCGGATGTCCTTATCGAGGAGGTCGTGTTTGCCAACAAGGAATACGAGAAGGATATAGAGGTGAAGGTCGTACGTCCTGAGGTGGAAGACTCTGTTTATGGTATATCCATCTACCTTGATGGCAGCGGTGATATTGGCACCGGAATCAACGGAAGGGAAGAGGTGCAACTCTTTGTGACCGAGTCGTACGAGAAGCCTGCCGTATGGACCAGCCATATGCAGGACCTTTTGGGAGCATGGAGCAAGGAGAAGCAGATTTTCTTGGCCAGACACACGGGTGACAATCACTTTTATGAGAAACTCTATGATGCTGGTCAAGGAGGCCATCTGTTTGATCCTATCTTGAATCTCAATGTAAGTGCCGTGAATGTACTGTTGGCCGAGAAGGAATCTATTGATGGTGAATTAAAGGATTCGATAGCGCTTGCAGTGGATTTCCCTATAGTACAGAGAGATTACTACCCTGCTTA
Organism: Bacteroidaceae bacterium; assembly: GCA_045655845.1. GTDB lineage: Bacteria > Bacteroidota > Bacteroidia > Bacteroidales > Bacteroidaceae > UBA1189. The sequence goes on along the minus strand of JAZOPX010000066.1, from coordinate 17,917 downwards.
TACAGAACCCTACTTCTGGAACAATCTGAAGGGAGACCTTGGATATTTCAAAGCGGAGAAACTGACCCGTTTGGGCGGTCGACTGGGTGGAACTCGGGTCAAGGAGTTGATAGAACTATGTAGTGACTATAGTGGAGGTAAAGGTGATTTGAGAACGGCTTTGCAGAAACTCAATGATGAACTTGTGCCCGAGATGCTCGACGAGTATAATCGTAATGCCCAGAATGGCTTGACGCTTGCCGATTATGATACGCTCAGCGTTGTCAAGTTAAGAACAACGGGAACCTATTCTAAGGCGAGCCAACCCTTCTGGTGGTCAGCTCCCGATAGTTTGGGCTCTGCGGCTGTCGTAAAGAAGTATTTTGGAGAGTATGAACTTAATAAGTATCTGTTCATGATAAGGGAAATGGCTAAGGTGGAGGATGACGAGACCTTTATTGCAGCATCCATATTCCCCTTTTTCCTCAATGGAGATACCTGTAACTGGGACCCAACTCGTATAGGCCCCAATCAGTTGGTCGGTGAAGAGCGTATCAAGGAGTGTTACAGAATCATTAAGGCCGCTAATGATGGGCGAACTAAGCCGTTTGATATACCGGAGGTAGAACTATAAATAAAATAATCGCATGAAAAAGATAGCATCATTCCTTTTGTTGGCCCTTGCTCTTACGGGTTGCTACAAAGATAAAGGAAACTATGAGTATACTTTAGACTCGATGAACGAGATCCTATCGGTGACTTTCTCTCCTGCAGTGTCCAGTAGAGTCATCGAGGTGCAGCAGGCTCTGGATGAGAGTGACACAACACGTGTTGTTAAGGCCATTGTGGAACAGTCGTTGGCCAAGAATCTTGACAATCTTGAGTTTTATTGGTGTCGCTCTTATGTTAACGAACAAGGTAAGGCCGTGAAGGATACGATACGAACGAGGGACTCCTTGGTGGTTAAACTCCCCGTAGGAAAGCCTATGTCGTATGATATCTTCTTGGAAATCTATGACACAAGCACAGATCTTTCGCATTATTCCAAGTTTACGATTGCTACGCGCCCCATCTTTAAGAACAGTCTTTTCGTGCTGCATGGTGGTGAGGGCGAGCGCAAGATTGGCAATATCGAGGTTATCGGTGATGAGACAAAGGTATATGCTGATGTGAAGTCGGTAACTCGTGATGAGAACCATTATGAGAATGCTACGGGCTTTGGCTATACCACCTATTGGAATATCCCTATCGATGGCTCGCCCGATGGTGCTACCAATGTATTGACTGTCTATGGAAGTAATGGTGAAACCAAGGCATACAATCCTCATGGAATGAACGTGAGATTTACGGCAGACCAGATTATCAAGCCCAAGAATCCAGGGTTCACCTATATCAGAACCATGCAGACTGGCGACCCCTCGAATGGAAGCCAATACAAGGTGGTACTTACAGAGAATGGCGAGGCGTATGTAGGTAACTATGTACATGCTCTCTACAAACCAGGAGCGGGGTGTGAGAATAATCCCGACCTCCCCCATCAGTCCGACTACGAGATTACGGCAGCCACGATTACCGGCAATCGCTTCTTGATGTGGGATGCCAAGCATGGCCGCTTCCTCTATTCGGCCAAGAATGATGGCGGTTTTGCGGTTGATGAGGGTAGTTCTATTGATGATGGCGGTGTGTCAATGAGTGCTGTGCTTGATGCTCACGTGCAGTTTGTTGGTCTCCAAAAGAAACCGGCCGATATGACGGCCGTGATGGGCTACATCAATTACCGTGACAACTATGACCAACAGAATGCTTTCTTCATCTTTAAGGATGAGGCAGGCGACTATTATCGTTACGAGTTGCTGAAACTCGAGATCGGTGATGGCAGTAAGGTCAATGGCCGTCGAGGTGTCGATGGCGAGCCGGAGGTTCTCTCGGCCTATTCTATTGTAAGCGAGAAACGCCTCACAGGGCTTACGCCTACCGATATGTCGACCATTACTTACAACTCATGGTTCACCACCTCGAATCTCTTCTTTGCTGAGGGCAACACGGTGTATCGCTACAACGTATCCAACGGTGACCGCTTTGTAGTGTACGAAGCACCGGAAGGGTATAAGGTTACCAAGATCAAGTTCCGTGCCGAGGAGAGTTCAGCCTTCAGCGATGATCTTGGTTTGTACCTTGATATTGCTTTGTTCAATGGGACAAACGGAGCCATTGCTGGAATGAAGTTTACCACTGCTTCCGATGTAGATGAGGACTATGGTACGCGCTTTTACGATAAGGACGATGAGGGTAATCGATGGGGTGAAATAAAGGATATACAATTCGTATACGACTATCTCTATAAGCAGGTTTATGAAGAAATATAAGACGATGAGAAAGACTATATTATTTGCTTTGTTCATTGCACTCAGTGCAATTGGTTCTACCGCTCAAGCGGATGATATCCTGATAAATGGTAAGATTGATGGTATCAAGAAGGGGCGTCTCTACTTGTTGGCACGCTCTTCGGAGACAGGTACCGATACCTTAGGCTTTTGTAACTTCAAGCGTGGACGATTCGATTTGAAGGCCGTAGCGACTGAACCTATGGTGGCGAGACTCGTGGTTGAAGGGTTTTCGGGTGGTTTCACCTTTTTTGCCGAGCCTGGGGTCTCCTATAAGGCTCTCTTGAGTGAAGGGGAGAACTATTACATCCGAGGTGGATTGCTCAATGAGAGCTATACGGCTCATATGAGGAAGTCAGATTCGTTGAATGTCGTTATAGCTGGCTTGCAGGAACGGTACGATGCAATGCGTACGGCCAAGAAGTTTCGTAGCGCCAGTCAGATAAATGATACTTTGCGTCGCGAACAGAATAATCTGAGAATGATGACAACAGAATTTCTCACTGACAACGACAACCTCATCAAGGCATACACCTTCTACTCCAATATCGAGATGCGCGATGCCAATCTCCGTGAGACACGCAGTCTCTATGGTGCATTGAGTGAGGAGGCCAAGGCTTCGCAGTATGGCCGTATCATCAAGGAGCGTATCACTCGCTTGGCCAAGACGGAGGGCGGTGCCAAGGCTCCCGACTTTACCTTGCCCGATACGCTGGGCAATATGGTGACGATGAGTGAGGTGAAGGGCAAGATCAAGATTATTGACTTCTGGGCCAGTTGGTGTGGACCCTGTCGCCTCAACAACCCCGCATTGCGCAAACTCTACGATGAGTTCCACGATAAGGGCTTGGAGATTATCGGCGTTTCGCTCGATACCAACAAGGCCGCTTGGGAGAAGGCCATCGAGAAGGATGGACTCAACTGGATCAATGTGTCATCGCTCAAGGGCTGGAAGTGCGACCTTGTGCGTCTCTACAATGTCACGGGCGTGCCCTCGATCTTCATCCTCGACGAGGACAATCACATCATCGCCACTGGTTTGAAAGGAGATGCGCTGAGACAGTTCTTATTGGAAAATTTATAATAAAATAGGTATATGAGAAAATTATTCACATTGATGCTGCTGTGCGTTGCTTTTTGGAGTACAGCACAAGAGCGCAAGTTTGTCATTCGTGGTGAGATGAGTAGCCCGATGCTCTGCTACAGCAGAGAGATGGTCAAGGAGGTGCGCCTCGAATGTTTTGACGATGGGCAGCCTGTGGTCGTAGCCACGGCTCCTGTTGTGGACAACAAGTTTGTCATCGAGGGTGTAGCCCCCGAGACTCCAGGACTCTATAACATTACGGGCTTTGACAATGGTAGTATACAGGTCTTCATCGAAGAGGGCGAGATCAAGGTAGGTCCCTTCGATGCGGCTTATCCCGTGGGAGCCAATGTATATGGTACTCCCTGCAACGATGTCTATCAGGCCTATCTCGACCTCAATGATCAGTGCATCCTGGAGGCCAAGGCACGCATGAAGGCAGCCCAAGCCAATATCCCCGAGGAGATAAAGGGCGACCCGAGAGCCGAGATGGAGTATACCTCGCCCACATTCTATGTCAACAACCTCCACTTCAAGGTGGCATTCATGGACTTTGTCTATCGCCACCTTGACTCGCCCGTGACGCTCTATATCATCAAGTTCTCCATGGTGCCCACCTTTACGACCGATGTCATCCAGACCTTCCTTGATGCCGTGCCACAACATTTGCGCACGTTGCCCATCTACAAGGAACTGGTCAACGAGGTGCGTGCGGCCAACCTCAAGGTAGGCTCCGAGGCTCCCGACATCAGTGGCTTCACTCCCGAGGGTGAGGAGATTACTTTGTCAGACTTCCGTGGCAAGTACGTATTTATTGATTTCTGGGCCAGTTGGTGTGCCCCTTGCCGTCGTGAGATACCCCACCTAAAGGAAGCACTTGCGTATTCCGACAATAGCGAGAATCTCGTGGTGCTGAGTTACTCGATTGATAGCAAGCGCCCCGATTGGGTTAACTGTATCGAGAAGAACCAACTCATCCATAAGAACTGGGTGCACATCTCTACGCTGAAGGGATGGAACAGTGAAGGTGCCAAACTCTTCAGTGTCAAAGGTGTTCCCTATACGGCACTCATAGGCCCCGACGGTAATGTCGTAGCCTTTGGCCTCCGTGGCGAAGAGATGGTGAAGAGATTGAAGGCGATAGTAGACGAAGCGAAATAATCCTAATCGATATACATATATGCGTAACAAGATATTTTCAATCATAGCCCTCGCAGGCTGTATGGCTGTGAGCGCACAAGAGACTTGCGTCATCAATGGTCGCATCGGCGACAACCAATTGGCCGATGGCAAGAAGGTAAAAGTGGTGCAGTTGACCCGTACCAATGAGTTTGGACAAACCTCGACGGTGGCTACCGCCAAGGTGAAGAAAGGTGCATACACCTTCAAGTATACGTTAGCACCGGGTGAACCCGTGTTGCAGTATGCTATCACCGGTTTTGGGGAGGGAAAGAGCATCGAGCTCTTCGTCGAGCCTGGTGAAGTGGCGGTGAACACCTCTACAGCCGCGCAGCCCGAGCAGAGCACCGTAGCGGGTACTCCTACCAATGACACCTATGCAGCCTATCAGGCTATCGCTGCCGAGGGGCAGGGTAGGGTAGCGCAGCAGGTGGCTGCGCTGGAGGCCCTCCATGGTGCTGCATGGCTCGAAAGTGCAGAAGGCAAGCAGGAGGTAAAGCGCATCAAGGCTCAGGAGGCCATCAAGATCGAGGCCGAGGAACTGCGCTTCCTCATCGACCACAACGCATCTCCCATGACGCCCATGGTCATCGAGCAGTCGCAGTTTCCGAAACTCAGTGCCGCCTATGGCGAGCAGATGACCAAGACCATTGCCGTGTCGCTCCAGCAGCATCCCTACTACCATTCGCTCCGCAATACGATGCTCGCCAGCACCCTGAAGGCGGGTACCGAGGCTCCGGACATCACCTTGCCTCTGCTGAGTGGCGAGACCAAGCACCTGGCCGACTATCGCGGCAAGCACGTAATCCTCAACTTCTGGTCCGATGCAGCGCAGGCTGCCGAGATGATGACCGAGTTGCATAGCGTATATGACCTGACCCGCGAGCAGCGCGACGGCTTTGTCATCCTCAGTATCTCTCTGGCGTCTGATGCCGCAGCATGGAGAGAGGCCGTCAAGAGCCTTGGCATCGACCGTGAAGGATGGCTTCACGCTTGCGATGGTGCCGGTGCCCACTCTCCTGCAGCCAAGCGCTATGGCGTGGAGGAGACACCCCGCATCATCCTCATCGAGCCCGAAGGCCATGCCGTATCGCTCGATATGGAGATTGATGAGCTCGCCCTGCGCATCGAGCAAATCCTCTCTGGAGATCTCTACTATCTGGATGAGGTGAAGTAATATCTGAACCAGGCGCATTATACAAATCTTTTATTGGAGACGTTGAACTAACTGCCCCTCTCTACAGAGGGGCAGTTTGCAATGTGTTAATAGTCTGGGTTTATTTTATAACGATGGATTATAACTTGCCCCTAAAATTGCGTGTATAATCCATGTGTGCCCATATGGGCTGACCAGCTGACCGAAACGCTATAATGCTCATGCCTTCAGTTTCTTACGGCGGTCAACCCAGCTGACCGTGGCTGACTGGGGTTGCCTTTGTTGCACGAAGCATGACGATTATTCATGCTGATGAGGTCAGCCGCTCGGTCAACTCAAGTCAACCTGGTTGACCGATGTAATATCTTTTATAATAAGGCGTTATGCATACTCGGTCAACTGGTCAACCCTAATGGGAAAACCTATATAATAGGTCATAATTCCACCTTTCTGCCCGGCGGTAAACTGTAAATATGGGGTATACCGTCGAGATAAAATGGGTCTACCCAATTTGAAAAAAGGGTAGGCCCAATTTTGGAAAACAGTAGGCCCTTTTTACGCAAACGGTAGACCCAATTCTTGCAGACACTTTGTGGATGTGCCATAAAAAAAGGAGAGCGATGCGCTCTCCTTTTCTCTTTGTATGGGTAGAAGTTTACTTCACGATAACCTTAACTACGTTTTAGTTGTTCACGTTGACTTCGCCTAAGGCAGAACAAAAGTAAACTTACCTCTGCTCTCACTTAATCACAACTTTCTTGCCATTTACGATGTAGATGCCAGCACCGTTGATGCGCTCTACGCGACGGCCGAGGAGGTCGTAGATAACTTTCTTGCTTTCAAGAACGGGCACATTTTCAATTGCTGCAGCATTGCCGCTTACTGTCCATGTATACGTGCCATCCAATTGGTGGTTCTTTACGTGGTAAACCTTAGCGAGCCAACCCCATTCGTCAACGCCGTCTTCGGCTGCATAGTCAACAACGATGTCTGACAAATTCAAGGTGTATTCACCTGCAATGGTCACAGGCTCTGCACATGTATATGCATTGTTCGCCCACACTGCATTAACAGTGTATTCTAGCTTGTTGGTAGCGCTGTAACTTGAAGGATTATACGTAAGTGTGTATTCCTCATCGCCACAAGTCAATGTGATCTCTCGTGAGATTTGTTGCCAATTTTCCTGTGAAAGGGTGATAATTTGATTAAATGTAATTACGATTGTCTCAATTTGGTCAACTTCGCCTACTATTTCGGGAGTTACACTTTCAATCTCCAACGGAATAATCTCGAATGAGTAGAGCACTACACTGAAGGTCTTGCCCTCGTTTTCTTTATCATCCATAGTGAAGGCTCCTGCAGGAATGATAAACTCATAGGTTCCTTCTTCGGTGAACTCTTCCTCGAAGGTTACTACGAACTTATTGTCTTGCTTCTCTATTTCTCCTACAATCTCAACTTCATTGGGGAGAACGGCAGTGATCACCTTTCCTTCTACCATCTCAAACTCAGTCACATTCTTAAAGGTAATCTCAAGGTTACCAAGTTCCTTCACGCGGTCTCCGTCGTTGTAGTTGGTAGAGAATGAGGGAGCGGTATCAATAACGTTGAACCATGTAGACACATAATTACTTACTGCATCCGCGCTAATAAATACGCCTTGATAGAGGTCTAAGTTGTATGTTCCAGGAGTAGTGATGGGCGACTCAAGCACCAATGTGGCACTTTTCTTATCATCGTTGATAACAGCACTGCTCACCTTAACAACAGGCCTCCAAGAGTTATCAACAACCCACAAACCGCTTGATGGCAACTTAACCTCGGTAATCTCTCTGTCGAAGGTCACTACAATGTCTTCTACTTGAGTTGATTGTCTGGGAGACCAGTCTGCAATATCGAAGGTTCCAACGATAGAGAAGGTATAAGTACCTCCAGCAAACTTATCAGCACCGTCTTTACTCTCGATGAGGCCGGCAGGAATAGTATAAGTGTAGGTGCCAGCCTTCTCGATGTGTTGGTCTTGGTATTCTATGCCGTCCTTGCCTTCAACTTCTTTTTTCTCAAAAGAGAGTACCACCGAATAGGAATCCCACTCGTCCACTGCGCAGCTGGTAATTTTTACCACCTCGTTGGTATTGGTGTTTGTCACGTCAATGCTTACTTCGGTGCCGGTTACAACAACTTCTTTGGGAAACTTCATGCGGATGTTATACACCGCAGTTTGTTGTGATTCATCGGCAGGATTAATTTCGGGAGAGCTGAAGTCTTTCACCTCATCCTTAGCCACTGCTGCCCCGAACGCAAGGAACAGCGACATGAAAAATAGTGTAAATTTCTTCATAAGCGTTTGTTTTTTGATTAATAATTTAATTTGTTTTACGTTGTTTAATATTATTAATAAGGTCTCAATCTGTGTCTGTGGATACTCTGTCCGAATCCTACCGGCACAAATCTACGGGCGAAGTTAGATGTTTTTGTGGTATTTAACAACTTTTGTTGGCAATGAAGATGGATCTTGTGTTTAAAAACATATTCTGAGGCCCTCTGCGAGGGTTACGTGGCCGATTGTTCTTTCGCTTGGGATATGTGGTGTGGTTGTGATTTGTTGCTTCGTCTGGCAGGCACCGAGGGACTGTCCGTTTCCTCTGATCTCTGGCTCTGAAAATCTGTTTCATCGCGATGGTGTGATGGTTTCATCGCGGAGATGCGATGATGTCATCGCGGAGAAGTGTATGCGTCATCGCGATGGCGCGAAATCGTGGCTCTGTTTGATTGGGGTAACGGATAGGGCGAGAGGGAGTATTGGGTATAGGATGATGCATCATCGCTCTTGTCTATGGGCGCATTGACGCTGCTTTTAGGCTTTTTTATGGTTTCGTGATTGCTTTTTATATACTTTTGGTTTACTTTTGTCGTTGTTTTATTGGATATATTTTAACTCTATGAAATACATCGGTCCTCATGTGTCGGCTTCGGGAGGCGTTGAGTTTGCTCCCGTGAATGCCAAGGAGGTGGGTGCTACGGCGTTTGCCTTGTTTACACGTAACCAACGCCAATGGGTGTCGAAGCCCTTGGCCGAGGAGAGCATCGCGCTCTTCAAGCAGCGCTGCGAGGAGTATGGCTACGATGCACGCTATATACTGCCTCATGACAGTTATCTCATCAACCTGGGCCATCCGCAGGTGGAGGGGTTGGAGAAGTCGCGAGCGGCATTCTACGACGAGATGCACCGCTGCGAGCAGTTGGGCCTCACGATGCTCAACTTCCATCCGGGCAGTCACCTCAATGAGTTCTCCGCTGACGAGTGCTTGGCCCGCATCGCTGAGAGCATCAATATCGCTCTCGACAGGACGCAGGGCGTGACGGCCGTCATTGAGAATACGGCAGGGCAGGGGAGCAACATGGGGTTCTCGTTCTACCACTTGGCGCAAATCATTGACCAGGTGGAGGACAAGAGCCGTGTGGGCGTATGTCTTGATACCTGCCACACCTATTCGGCGGGCTATGATATACGGGACAACTACGATGCCGTATGGACGGAGTTTGGCGAGGTGGTGGGCTATGAATACTTGCGGGCTATCCATCTCAATGATACGAAGAAGGCATTAGGCTCACGGGTCGACCGTCACGAGAGCATAGGGCTCGGACTGTTGGGGATGGACTTCTTCAAAAAGTTCATGCAGGACCCGAGGTTCGACAATATACCCCTCATACTCGAGACTCCCGACGAGAACCGTTGGGCCGAGGAAATACAATTGCTGAAAAGTTTGGATGTATAACAATCAATAAAGATCAGGACATTATGAAAAAGATTCTTTGCCTGGCACTCTGTGCCGCAACCCTCGCAAGTTGCAACTTTACTACCAAGCGTGAACAGGAACTCTCGGCCAAGAATGACTCGCTCGTGGCCGTGCTCACCGAACAGAATGCCGCACTGGACGAGGCCATGGAGGCTATTGCTGACATTCAGGAGGGATTCCACGCCATCAACGAGGCTGAGGGCCGACTGAGTATACAATCGCAAGGCCGTGAAGGACTTTCCGATGTGGATCGTATGAAGGAGGACGTGCTCTTCATCCAACAAAAGATGGAGGAGAACCGCAAGAAGATTGAAGAACTGGAGAAAAAACTCAAGGCCGGCAGTGCCGAGACGGCAAGTCTGCGCAAAGTTATCGCTGGGCTGCAGAAGGACCTGGAGGAGAAGGTGGCAAGCATTGCAGCCTTGCATGGTGAACTGGCACAGAAGAACATTCGCATTGCCGAACTCGACAATGCGGTGGCGGTACTCATGGGAGATGTGAACACTCTGCATCAGGTAACCGATGCTCAGCAGGAGGTAATAGAGGAGCAGGTGGAGCAGCTCAATCGTGCATGGTATGTATATGGTACAGCCAAGGAACTCAGAGACCAGAATATCCTGCGCAGTGGCAAGGTGCTCGAGTCTCCCGATTTCAACAAGGAGTATTTTACAGAGGTTGACGTGCGCGTCGACCGCGTGTATCCCCTCTATACCAAGAACGCCAAGTTGCTCACCATGCACCCTGCCGGATCGTATGAGTTCACGAAGGATGCTGACAAGATGGTGACGCTCAATATCGTGGATTTTGAGGCCTTCTGGAGCGTATCGCGCTATATGGTTATCCAAGTACGCTGATGAAGACGGAGAGACACTACGATGTCCTTTTCATAGACCTTGACGATACGTTGTACGATTTTTCGGCGAACTCGACGAATGCTTATCGCGAGGTGTATGCTCTTATGGGATATGACCAGTGGTTTGATGGCTTCGATCACTACAATGAGATTTATCGACAGCGCAATCAGCAGTTGTGGCAGTTGTACAACGATGGTTCGATAACTAAGGAGCAGCTCAATGCCGAGCGCTATGCCTATCCCTTGCGCGTGGTGGGTGTCCCCGACGCTGATGCTGTGGGGGCACGCTTCTGGGAAGAAGCGATGAAGCGCCTCCCACTGGGGAAGCAGCTGATGCCCCATGCGCGAGAAATACTCGAATACCTCAAGCCTCGATATCGGTTGTATATCCTCTCCAATGGATTTGCCGAGCTGCAGACTCGCAAGATGCGGGCAGGCGGCATAGGGGATTTCTTCGAAGGAGTGGTGCTGTCCGAGGATATCGGGGTCAACAAGCCGCACCGGGCGATCTTTGAGCATGCCTTGCGTGTGGCTGGTGTTGATGCCGAGAAAGCTTTGATGATTGGCGACAACTATGAGGTGGATGCCAAGGGCGCTTATGGGGTGGGGATGGATCAAGTGTTCTATAATGCCGTGGGTATGACTCTTGCTCCCGAGCAGTGGAAGCCTACCTACACCATTGGGTCGCTCTTGGAGCTGAAACAGATATTGTGAGGTGCTAAGGAAACATAAAAAGAAAGGTGTGCTTGTCAAGCACACCTTTGTCTTTCTGTTTTAAGACCGCATCTTACTCGGGCTGGATAGCCTCAGAGGGACAAGCGTCGGCGCATGTACCGCAATCTACGCAGAGATCGGGGTTGATAACATACTTGGTATCGCCTTCAGAGATAGCCTCAGAGGGACACTCGTCAATGCAAGTACCGCACTTGATACAGTCGTCTGTGATTACGTAAGCCATAATTCTAATAGTTTAATAGTTGTTTGTACTAACGCTGCAAAGGTAAGGCTTTTTCTTTGCCCAATGTTCCTCTGTTGGCGTTTTTCTGTTATATTTGTATTTTGTCTAAATAATAAATAGCTTTACGGTACGTTATACATGAGTATGAACTCAAGAATGTGCAATATATATAGGTGGCTGTTGGGCCTGATGGCTATGGTGGCTTTGTGTGGAGTGCCTCAACCGCTCTCGGCGCAGGTGCGTAAAGTGCAGAACCGCCCCTATATCGATATGCGCCGTTGGCACTATGGCTTCCTTTTCGGGACGCATGTGCAGGATTTGGAGTTCGTGAATAATGGTTATGTATACGTTCCAGAGGAGGGTACGCAGGAGTCGTGGTTTGCTGATGTGGCAAACTATAGCCCAGGTTTCTCGGTGGGAGTACTTGGTGAGTTACGTCTGGATGAGTACCTTGCCCTACGATTCGTGCCTACGATGCACTTTGGAGACAAGATGGTGTGCTTCCGAGAACAGCAGAGTGGGACTATGACAAGGCAGGCTGTGAAATCGACCTATCTCTCGTTACCCGTGGAGGTGAAGTATGCTGCCCAACGATTCAACAATTACCGCCCCTACGTGATGGCAGGAGTGGCTCCGTCGGTAGACCTCACGGTGAAACGGCAGAACGCATTGCTCGTGCAGCGTGCCGACGTGGCACTTGAGGTGGGTATGGGATGTGACTTCTATCTGCCCTTCTTCAAGCTTATTCCTGAGCTGAAGTTCTGCTTCGGTCTTGCCGACATCTTGGTGAAGGACCGTTCCGACCTCACAGACAAGAATCAGCTCAAGTATACACAGTCGCTCGATGGTGTGGCAAACCGTATGATGGTGCTCACCTTCTATTTTGAATAGAGAATACCCTGCGTGGAAGCATTTTGTTTCTTTAAAAGCATAGTTTGGTGATATTTTTTCGAAAAATATGAAAAAAGTTGTCATTTTGTTTGTATCGAAAGAAAAATAGCATACCTTTGTGCCAACATAACACTCAGATTAAAGAAGGGTGTTGGTATTTTAAGGTTTTTAAGAAAGGATAACAACGATGAATCAAACTTGTCTACAACACCGTTATCACACTTATCTAATTAGATAAGGTGAGTGTTGTAGCAGTTTGGATTCATTAAGTGGAAACTGACGGAGGACTTGCCTATTAGGTAGGTCTTTTTTGTTTAATGATAAATTCAAAGAATATATATGATACGAATAGCCATTCAATCGAAAGGACGACTCAATGAACAGAGTGTCGAGCTGCTGCAAGATGCAGGCTTGAATATCAATGACCAAAAGCGTAAGTTCCTTGATCGTGTGGATAACTTTCCCATTGAGATCCTCTACCTGCGCGACGATGACATCCCCCAAGTGGTAGCCGATGGCTCGGCTGACATTGGCATCGTGGGCTATAATGAAGTGGCCGAGACTGAGGCTGCTGTGGACATTGTACGCCAACTGGGATTTGGCGGTTGCCGCATCTCGCTTGCCATTCCTAAAGGTGATGAGTATACCTCGCCACAGTATTTTCAGGGCAAGCGCATTGCTACATCGTATCCCAATATCCTGGGGCGCTACTTCAAGGAACAGGGCATAGAGGCTTCGGTGCGCGTCATCAAGGGCTCTGTAGAGATTGCTCCTGCGGCAGGCATTGCCGATGCTATCTTTGATATTGTTTCGTCGGGTGGCACACTCGTATCGAACGGACTCAAGGAGGTGGAGAAGGTTGTTCACTCCGAGGCGGTGCTCATCGCCAACCCCAACCTCACCCCCGACAAGCAGGCAGTGCTCGACTCGCTACTCTTCCGCATCGATGCTGTTACCAACAGTCGTGGTAAGAAGTATATCCTCATGAATCTCCCTACAGACAAGGTGGATGAGGCCATCGCCATACTCCCGGCCATGCGTAGCCCGTCGGTGATGCCTCTTGCCGACAGTGCGTGGTGCTCGCTTCATTCGGTAGTCAAAGCAGGTGAACTGTGGGAGAAGATTGAACGCCTCAAGCAGATAGGTGCCGAGGGTATCTTGGTGTTGGATTTGGATAAAGTGATTGAATAAAAGAGGCCTCCCCTAACCCCTCCCGAAGGAGGGGAACTTCAGAGGCGCTGAAAAACGGTATTTCTTTATTAAATATATAAAGTCCTCCTTCACGATGCCCGAGTCACCCGATTCCCCCTCTGTTTATAGCGAACGAAACCTTCAGAGGCTTGCCTCAATGGCAAGCCGTGCTGAGTGAGGGGAGTGCAGAGCCTTGCACGACGGAGTTGTGGGTGCCCACAGGGCGGGGGCGTTACAAGCGTAGCGCGTAGGACAGACATCAGGAGGCTCCTATATTATTATGTTGCAAACCTATATTAATCCCTCTCTTTCAGATTGGCCTGCGCTGATGCAGCGCGCCACTGATGAGGATAGCATTATTGAAGGCCGCGTGCGTGCAATCCTTGAACGCATTCGCCAAGGTGGTGATGAGGCTTTGCGTGCCGTCACGACAGAGATTGATGGCCGTTGTCCCGAGTCGTTGCAGGTCTCTGAGGACGAGTTTGCCGAGGCTGCTGCGCTCGTGAGTGATGGACTCAAGGCTGTCATCCGTCAGGCTGCCGATAACATCAGTGCCTTTCACCGTGCCCAGCAGGTGCCTGTGGTCGATGTGCGCACCATGCCGGGCGTTCACTGCCGTCGTCGCATGTTGCCCATACGTCGTGTAGGACTCTATATCCCCGGTGGTAGCGCACCGCTCTTCTCTACCATCCTGATGTTGGCGCTGCCCGCACAGATTGCAGGATGCGAAGAGATTGTGTTGTGCACTCCTTGTGATCGCGCGTCGGGCAAGGTAAATCCCGTGGTGCTCTACACAGCACAGTTGTGCGGTGTGCAGACGATATATAAGTTAGGTGGCGCTCAAGCCATTGCCGCTATGGCTTATGGTACGGAGAGTATTCGTCGGGTATACAAGATCTTTGGCCCGGGTAACCGCTACGTTACCAAGGCCAAGCAGATGGTGAGCGCTCAGGGAACAGCCATCGATATGCCCGCAGGCCCCTCTGAGGTGATGGTGATGGCCGATGCGACGGCACGCCCCGACTTCGTGGCTGCTGACTTCCTCTCGCAGGCCGAGCATGGCCCCGATAGCCAGTCGCTTCTTGTCTGCAATAGTCGAGAGTTGGCGGTGAAGGTCGAGGCGGAGATTGCCCGCCAACTGGCCTTGCTCCCTCGTGCCGACATTGCTGCCCGCTCCTTGGAGAATAGTCGTATCGTGGTGTTCGACGATGTGGACACGATGGTAGATTTTGCCAACGACTATGCTGCCGAGCACCTTATCATCGCTATGGATGATGCATGGAATATAGCCAATCGCATCACTGCTGCAGGTAGCATCTTCGTGGGGCACTACTCGCCCGAGAGTGCTGGCGACTATGCCTCGGGCACCAACCATACACTGCCCACCATGGGGCTCGCTACGGCCTATAGCGGCATTGGCCTCGATAGTTTCATGCACGCCATTACCTATCAGGAACTCACCCAAGAGGGGTTGATCTCGCTTGGCGACACCATTATACAAATGGCTGAGGCCGAAGGACTTGATGCTCACGCTAATGCCGTAAAGGTGAGGACCCACCTAAATCCTCCCTGTGAGGGAGGACTTGAAGCTTCGCGATGTCAGGACTCCCTCCCTCACAGGGAGGGATGGGGTGGGTCTTCCTTGGTGCGGCCCAATATCGCTGCCCTGAAGCCCTATTCCACGGCTCGCGACGAATACAAGGGTACGATTGGTGTCTACCTTGATGCCAATGAGAACCCCTTCGATAATGGCTATAACCGCTATCCTTCGACTACGCTCAAGGAACAGGTGCGCAATACCATCGCAGAGAAGAAGGGCGTCGACCCCGCACGTCTCTTTCTCGGCAATGGCAGTGATGAGGCCATCGACCTGCTGTTTCGCATCTTTTGCCGTCCGGGCTTGGACAATGTCATTAGCATTGCTCCTACCTATGGTATGTATGGCGTGTGCGCGGCTATCAACGATGTTGAGTATCGCGAGGTGATGCTGGGTGAAGATTTCTCATTGCCCGTAGAACGCTTGCTCGATGCTGCCGACGCGCAGAGCAAGTTGCTCTTCGTGTGCTCACCCAATAATCCCACGGCCAATGCCTATTCTCGAGAGCAACTCCTCATGCTCGTGAATCAGTTCCCTGGCATCGTGGTGGTCGACGAAGCCTATATCGACTTCTCGTCCGTGCCCAGCATGGTGGAACTGATAGACGAGCACCCCAACCTCATCGTCTTGCAGACCCTCTCCAAGGCATATGGTCTCGCAGGCCTACGCATGGGGCTTGCCATGGCACACGAGCGCATTATCAGCATCTTCGAACAGGTGAAGTATCCTTATAATATCGGTGCCGATACCTTGGCGCTTGCTTTCCGCCTCCTTGAGACCGATATCACCCAGCAGGTGCAGACTCTCATTGCCGAGCGCGAACGTGTGGCTGCAGCCCTAAAGGAATTGCCTTATGTCGAGAAGGTTTATCCCAGCGATGCGAACTTCCTCCTTGTGAAGGTCGAGCATCCACGCGAATTGTACGAATACCTTATCGCTCGCGAACTTATCGTGCGTGACCGTTCCCGCACCCCAGGTTGTGAGGGCACGCTGCGTATCACCATCGGTACGCCTGAGGAGAATGAGCGGCTTATTGCAGAATGTGCAGCCTACGAGGGCTGACACCCTCCCATGCAATAAACGGCGCGCGGTGGTAGTGAAAAGCGGCTTTCGCTCGTAGAGATTTGCTTTTTCTCTCGGCTTGCACTAAATTTGCAGCATAAATAGGATACTCATGTACGACATAGATTTAATCCGCAAGGACTTTCCCATCCTCGACCGCACGGTGTATGGCAAGCCGCTCGTGTATCTCGACAATGGTGCCACTACGCAGAAGCCCCGCACTGTGGTCGATGCCATCACCGAGGAGTACTACTCCGTGAATGCCAACGTGCACCGCGGTGTACACTATCTCTCGCAGGAGGCAACCAAACTGCACGAGGCATCGCGCGGGCGTGTGCGTCAGTTTATCAACGCTGCCTCGACGAACGAAATCATCTTCACCCGTGGCACCACCGAGGCTATCAACCTGCTGGCATCGTCCTTTGGCGAGGCCTTCCTTCATGAGGACGACGAGGTCATCGTATCCACGATGGAGCACCATAGTAACATCGTACCCTGGCAACTGCTCGAAGCCCGCAAGGGTCTTAAATTGCGCGTGATACCCATCACCGATAGAGGGGAAATCTGCATGGATGAGTACGTGAAACTCTTCAATGAGCGCACGCGCCTCGTCTCCGTGATGCATGTGTCCAATGTGCTGGGCACGGTGAATCCCATCCGTGAGATGATACGTATCGCCCACGAGCACGATGTGCCCTTCGCGGTGGATGGTGCGCAGAGCGTACCTCATATCAAGGTCGATGTACAGGACCTCGATGCCGACTTCTACGCCTTCAGTGCTCATAAGGTCTATGGCCCCACGGGTATCGGCGTACTCTACGGTAAGGAACGCTGGCTCGACCGCATGCCTCCCTATCAGGGTGGTGGCGAGATGATACAGACGGTATCGTTTGAGCGCACTACCTTCAACGAACTCCCCTATAAGTTTGAGGCCGGCACGCCCGACTACATCGGCACCACGGCCCTCATGCATGCCCTCGACTACGTGTCGGCCCTCGGCATGGACAACATAGCGGCTCACGAGAAGGCGCTCACCGACTATGCTCTGCAACGCCTCCGCGAGATTCCCGAGATGCGCATCATCGGCGAGGCCGAGGAGCGCGGCGCCGTCATCTCCTTCAACGTGGGCGACATACACCCATCAGACATGGGCACCCTGCTCGACCGCCTCGGCATAGCCGTGCGCACCGGCCATCACTGCGCCCAACCCCTGATGCAGCGCATGGGTATCCCCGGCACCGTACGTGCCTCCTTTGCCCTGTACAATACCATGGCCGAGGTCGACGCCCTCGTGGCCGCCGTGGATAGAGTGAGGAAGATGTTCTAATTCAGACCCTTACTCGCAAGAATCATTAGCTCCGATAATTGAGAGGAACAGTGCGTTTGAGTCATTTGCACGTTTTTGTCAAACTTTTTTGCAGGCTTGACAAAAAATTATTACTATAGTGACAAAAAATTATCACAGGTGCGACAAAATTTTGTCAAGCCTGTGATAATTTTTTATCAAAGGCTCCAAATGGTGGTTTGTCTATATCCAAACTCCTATTGGAGGTCGTAAAGGACAGAAAATTTTGATTCACTTGCATATATCAGATTAAACAGATATTTTTGCTGAACGAGAATTAAAGTCATTATACCCGGTTCAAAATAGCATTGATACGATGAAGCAATTTATAAGTATTCTGTTAGCTGTACTGTGCAGCATACAGATTGTAGCGCAAAGTGTAGCGGAGAATATCTGTTCGTTTGAGCCTGAGCAAGAAAGCAACGAACAAGAAAAGGC